>JBBDNV010000147.1:0-14868 GCA_040877415.1 Pirellulales bacterium | reverse complement strand
GATTGCGGGCGATGGTCAGACTCGTTGGCACAACGGTCAGACGGGTGGATCACATGCGGCACTCTTCATCAATCGCAAGCTAAAGTGCGCGGTCGTTGTGCTGTGTAACACGGCCGTATCCAACGAAGTCGACCAACTGGCGAGCCAGTTGCTATTGAAAGCAACAGGCCAGGAAGTTAAGCCGGAACCAAGCGAGACTACCGAAAATGAATCGGGCGATCTCGCCATTGGCCCGGAACTCCGCCGCCGGTTGGTGGGTCGCTATCAGTTGACGCCGAGCTTTATTTTCGATGTTCGCGATCGGAATGGGCACCTGATGGTTGGTATTACCGATCAAGCCACCCAAGAGGTCTATCCTGACTCTCCCACTCGCTGGTCATACCGTGGGGTCGACGCCACGCTTGAATTCAAACTGACGAAAACCGGTCCCGCCAAGAGCCTGATTCTTCATCAGAATGGCGCCAAGCAGACCGCTTACCGAATCAAGTGAGTTATCAATGCGTCGGCAGTTGGCCTGATAGGTTAGACCGGTGAGTTTTGGCATTGCTTGACGAAGAGCAAAAGTCGCTGTTCATGAATTGGCTTGGCGAGCACGGCTCCTCAGTCATGAAGGTGGCGCGCGCCTACACCCTCACCAGCGACGAATGCCAGGACCTCGCACAGGAGATCCTGCTCCGGGCTTGGCAGTCCTTGCCGAACTTCGAGGGTAAGGCCAGCCCGGCGACGTGGTTTTATCGCGTGGCATTACACACCGCGATGAATTGGCATAGGAAGGACAAACCTCGCCGATCAAGACAACAACCGTTATTGGAGGTGCAAGCCTTAGCAACTGAGGGGTCGAACAGCGCCGAGCAAGCTCAGCAGCGCGAGACCGTCGAGCAGCTCTACCACGCAATCCACCAGTTACCGAAAACCGACGCGGCGTTGGTGCTGCTCTACCTGGACGAACTGAGTTACCAGGAGATGGCCGAGGTGCTAGGCATCTCAGAGAGCAACGTGGGCGTGAAGCTGAATCGGGCGAAAAAAGCGCTGAGCGAACGGATGAAAGGCGAATCCCATGGACTCTGACAAATATCAGCAGGCCTGGCAGGCGCATTCGTCCGAGACGCGCGTCACGATCGATGCCGACTTGCTGCTGAAAGAAGTGCAGCGCAACCAACGCAGTTTCCGCGCGACGATCTTCCACAGAGATTTCCGTGAAGTAGGAATAGCACTGCTGTTGCTGCCATTGTGGCTCTATCTGGGAGTCACTTTTTCGGAGCCCTGGACGTGGTATCTCATGGTGCCAGCTCTTATTTGGGTGATCGGGTTCTTTCTGGTGGATCGAATGCGCCACAAGCAGAAGTGCATCGGGCCGGGTGAAACACTGCTAGAGAGTGTTAAGGAATCACTGATCCAAGTGGAGCATCAAATCTGGTTGCTGCGCAATGTCTTCTGGTGGTACCTACTGCCGTTTACGATTCCAACGCTGGCATTCTTTGCCCATCTTACTTGGCGAGTCTCTGAACTCGTCGCTAAAGACTTGTTGGATGTTGTTGGCCTCGCGGGCGAATTCGTCTTTCTTGTCGTCGTTCTTTCTGCGGTATTTTATTTCGTTGATTACGTAAATCAACGCGCCGTACGAACGGATCTTGAGCCGCGACGTCAAGAGTTGCTCGCGCTGCTCAAAAGTCTCAGAGATGAATCGACGAGCGAAGGCTCGATGAAAAGCACAGAGAGCGTCGAAAGCTCGAGGATTTTTAGGCGATGGCTCATCGTCGCTGTTTTGTCCCTCGTGACATACTTGCTGATGGCGTTAGTCCTGGCAAGCGGGTTATTCGATTCCAGGTATGACGGGCCTCCTAAAATCGACGGCCCAGCGGGTGCCTCGCTGGGGAGATTGATCACCGATCAGCGCAAAGAGAAGAATCTCGTCGGCCTCGCCGCGATGGTGATGGTCGACGGGCAAGTCGAGGCTGCTGCGGCCCAAGGGGAACGGAAGAAAGGCAGCGGCGTGCCACTTGAGATCAGCGACCGCTGGCACCTGGGGGGAGTCACCAAGAGTATCACGGCCACAATGATCGCGCGATTGGTCGAATCGGGTCAGATGCAGTGGTCAGACACCATCGGCGAGATTTTTCCTGAGGCCTCGGTTCATGAGGATTGGAAGCCGGTCACGCTCAGGCAACTACTGACAGACACAGCGGGCGCGCCGCCAAACTTCCCCAAAGAGGTTTGGCGCCAACGGCCTGCGCTCGGTCCCGAATGCACCCAAGCGCGTCGAGAGGCGGTGCTGAATGTGATCGCAGATAAACCAGCATACCCACCGGGTAAAAAGTATGCGTACTCGAATGTCGGCTACACAATTGCGGGGGCGATGGCCGAGAAGGCGACCGGCGCCACCTGGGAAGACCTGGTGAAACGAGAGGTTTTTGAGCCTTTAGAACTCACTGAAGCTGGATTTGGCCCGCCCAAGAGTGCGGACGACACGCTCGAACAGCCGCGCGGTCACCGAAAGGTCCTGGCTGGGAAAGTCTCGGTGGATGACGAGGCAGATAATACTCCCATCATGGGCCCCGCCGGCACCGTACATATGACGCTCCAGAATCTCTGTACTTTCGCAAGGGAGCACATGCTTGGCCAACTTGGCTCGGGCAAGCTTCTCTCCGCTGAAACTTACAAAAGGCTCCATACTCCCGAACTCGACGACTATGCATGCGGCTGGTTGAGGAAAGATCCGAGCGCCGAAATCCCATGCACAGTGTACTGGCACAACGGATCGAACACGATGTGGTATGCGCTGGTGGTGTTCATTCCCGAAAAGAACATGGTGGTCGCCGTCACATCGAACGACGGCGACATCGAAAAGGCCGAAGCAGCCGCGTGGGAGATCGTGAAGGCCAGCGCGAAGCAGTTCAACGTCGGAGCCGATCCCCCACGCCGCGAACCCCTGCAGGGGGCAGATTAGCGGTAGATGCTCACGGACACGTGAACCTGGGACGTCGGTTGGACAAACCGATGCGGGTTGCGCGATCAGGTCCGTGCGTTCGGTGTTCACGACCGACGTAGCTGACTGCTTGGACCCGGTCGGTTGCACGGCGGGCATGGTCGGCAGCGTGGGCGTTTCCAGAACGCCAATCCCGCGCATCGAGCGGGCGACGATCGCCTGGTACGTGGCGTCGAAGTAGTGGTTGGGCTTCGGTGATTTCCACCAGCCGGTGCGGTTCCCCTTGAACCCAGGCACAAAACGCGTCTCCCAGGTTTCGGCTAGAACGTGTTTCGCGAAGGACAGGTGCGCCGTGCGGTTGGGCCGGCCGTCGATGCTTGGCGGGTTAAAAACTCGCAAGGCCCCAGGAAGGAGCGACCCGTCGTCAGCCTGGCCGGCCAGGAATCCTTCGTGAACTTTCAGTTTCCAATGATCGGAATTCATGATCACGGCCGGCACGCCGCCGGGGAAACTGACGTGCCAGTTGTCGCCGATGATCAGCCGCGCCGAATCTTGCGGCCGGCGATAGGGCGACTCGCCCTTGGACGGCATGAAGGCGCCGTAGCTGACGCACCGCGGCTTCGTCCTCGAGAGGATCGGCGAAACCTGAACGCCGCGCGACTTGCGCGCAGCGTTCGGGTCCGCGGCAGATTAGCCGTTCACTAGGGCGCCTGCGCGACTTGGGTCTGCCGCAGAAAACCGGCGAGCCGGTTCTTCTCGTCGGCGCCCAACTGCACGGCGCGGTTGAAGTACAGCTCGGCCTTGTCGCGCTGGCCGGTGAAGAACAGTTGAATGCCCAGAGCCAACGCCAACTCGGCGTTCATCGGATCGGCATCGACCAGTCTGGTCAGCAGCCGCTCGGTTTTGGCCAACTGGCCGGGCGAATAGTGCCCCTCGAGATTCAACTCCGACTCGCTCCAATCCTTTTGAGCGTCAAGCGCCTCGAAGAACGCACGCGCCGCGGCCGGGTACCGGCGCTCGGCAATCAAGGCCAGCACCAGGCGGATCCGTGAATCGGCCACGTCGGGCGCGGCCTGGACCGACTCCTGATAGCGGGCAATCGCGCCTGCGTATTGTCGCCTGGCAAAGCTCGCGTCCCCCCTGGCAACCAGCTTCTCGGCTCTTGCCCTCTCGTCGAACGAGCTCACGCGCGGCAGCTCGAAACCTTCCTGCGTCTCGCCGGGCGATGAGGGTGCCACGTACCAGGGATACGCATTGATCGGCGTGTAGTTGTAGTTGGGCACCGGGTAAATCGGGTAATACACATACGGCAGCAGCACTCCGGAGGCCCCGGTCGATCCGACAGCGCCGGACGCAGCCAGAAAACGAATCCTTGATACGCTGCATTGGCGGCATTGCGGCATAGCAGCGGGAGCCGGCGCGGGAGCAGCCGTCGGCGCGCCGACCGAACTGTAAGAGCGCCTGGGAGCCGTTGATCGCAGGGGCGATTGGGCTGCCGAGAAAGAGCCAATACAAAGCGCGATGGTAGTGGCCGCGACGCACGTCAAGATGCCGTGTCGCATGAACCTGTCCTCTTTGTCCGACGCGTCGCCAGCGGTATTATCTCACTCGCCGGGGGCCGGTGCAATAGGATGGGCACCCGATTCGGCGGGCCGCGAGTTGCCCCGTCCAGCGAGGCGCGGATAATGTTCTCTGGCGGCGCCCCGATTCCCCCGATAACGAACCCGCCGGTAGCCTTCCGCACGGAACCATACCCATGACTCGATCCGTTCGCGCCCTTTGCCTGTGCGCCTGTTTCGCCATTCTAATCCCGGGCAGAACGGCCGCTTCCGAAGCGGCCCAAAAGCCCAAGGCTTTCATCGACGGCACCGGCGCGGGCTGGCAAGCGCTGGGCGAAGCCGATTTCGTGAACGTCAACTGCGATCCGGGCACGTGGAGCTGGACCGACGGCCAAGCGCATTGCACCGGCCAGCCGGTCGGCGTGATTCGCTCGAAAAAGAAGTACACCAACTTCGAGCTGGTCGCCCAGTGGCGGCATCTGCGTTCCGGCGGCAACTCGGGCATCTTTGTGTGGGGGAGCGAGGCTTCGCTGGCAGGGCTCAAGCCCGGTGGTCTGCCGCAAGGCATCGAAGTGCAGGTGCTCGACCACGGTTACGCCGAGCAATACGAAAAGCAAACCGGCAAGAAGTCCGACTGGTTTACCACCCACGGCGACGTGTTTCCGACGGGGAGCGCGACCATGAAGCCGTTTCCGCCGGCGGCGCCCGACGGCAAGCGCAGCTTTCCTTCCAAGAATTTGAGCAAGGGCGTGGGCGAGTGGAACCACTATTACGTTCGCGCCATCAACGGCGAAGTGCGCTTGTGGGTCAACGGCGAAGAGGTCTCCGGCGGCAGCGGCTGCCAGCCGGCCAGCGGATACCTGTGCCTCGAATCGGAAGGCTCGCCGGTGGAGTTTCGCGGCTTGCGCATCCGCGAGCTGCCGTAGCGGAATCAGAGGGTCGGTTACTGGTCGTTCGAGACGGCGGGCAGCTCGTCTTTCGCTCGGCCGTCGTAAAAGGCGCGGTCGGGAGCGGCGCCGGCCACGCGCAACACCCACAGCGTCGCAACGGGCTTGTCGCCCGTCACATCGGTGAAAAAGTGCCAACCGGCCGTGCCGGATCGTTCGGGCCGGCACGTGACGAGCAGCATCTGGCCCGGCGCGAGCGCGGGCTCGAGCTTCAACTCCCCAAAGATTTTCTTGTCTCGCTCCTGCGTCCAGATGAACACCCCGTCGCTGCCCCGCCGCTGGCTTTTGAATTCGCCGTAATGCACTTCGGGCGTCAGTTCCAGCCGCACGCGGCCGTCGGATTGGGGAAACGCGCGCAGGGCCAGCCGGCACTCGGCCTTGCGATACGTCTTGCCCTGGATTCGGCCGTCGACCGCTTCCAGAAGCGACATTTCGTCGCGGACGCGCGGAATCGCCAACTCGATGCGTTTGCCCGCCTGGGCGTGCAGCACGCGCAGCGTCACGCCCCCTTCGGGATCCATGGAGACGAGTTGACGCTTCTCTTCCTCGATTCGCCGATCGCTGACTTTCAATACCGCGGCCAAAGCGCCGGGAACGTTGGGTCCGACCAGGCCGGCCCGCATCCCGTTCGCCGCCAGCCGCCTGCGCAATTCGGCCGGCAGAGGCTGCTCGTCAACCAGCTCCCACAGCTCGGCAAACTGCGGATCGCCGTGCAGAGCGGGGGCGGAAAAGACTTCCAGCGTGATCGAGTCGGGCGAAATGGTCAAAGGCGCCAAGGGCGACTTATTCGCCGAGCCCGGCTCGGCGAGCCGGCATCCGCCGGCCGCCAGCAAGGCAAAGCACAATACACAGGCGCGCATGGCCACTGGCATGCCCAATCCGGTCAGGCTGATTTCGCTCGAAAGGCGATTGACGTGAAGATTGCCGCGACGGGAGGGGCGTAGCGTAGCGACGATGGCCCAATCCTGTCAACACGGGCCGCGCCGCCTGGGGTGCCGGGTGCCATGCCCACGCTTGCGTGAGCATGCTGTGCCCTGCGTGAGCTCGCGTGAGCGTCCTGTGCCACTGCCGGCCGGGTGCCATGCTCACGCTTGCGTGAGCATGCTGTGCCCTGCGTGAGCATGCTGTGCCACTGCCGGCTTATCTGGCCAGGTACCTGAATCAAGTCACGGAAACACGCGTGGACGAGCCACCCGTGGCACCCACGCGTGCTAGCTTAGCTGGCGCGGATCAGCTTGGGCGTGCGGATCTTCTGGCCAACGATCCGGCCGTGACGCCGCCCTAGCTCGCCGAAATCGCATCGCAGAAACTCATAGGCCTCCGGCGGCGGATCGAGCGACAGCCATTGGGCGGCCAGCTCGTGCGCCCGGGCGTCGTACTGTTTTTGCGAATGGCCGTGGGCATAAAAGCGGCCGGCGTGGCGGCGCAAATCGCCGTCGAAGGCCGGGCCGATGTGCCACAACTCGTGCACGACGGTCGACAGCTTTTCCTCGAAGGGCCGCTCCAGAAAACGGGGCAGGTAGAAGCTAAGCAAGTACAGCATTTCTCGCCCGGCGTCGTCGTACAGTCGCTCGACGGTCCAGGTCCGCCCGCGGCGGCGGGTTACGAGCTTGCCCCCTTCGAAACGCAGCGGCGTCAGCGAGGCATACAGGCCGTGTCGCGTACTCTGGCGCGCCTGGCAGAATCGAATGGCCACGCGACGCGTGTCGACGTGCGAAAGCTCCAAAAGCCGGGAGCTCAGATCGGCGCACAGGGTGCGCATGTGCCAGGTGAAATTGAAGCCGCCCGCGTCGGGCGAGACGGCAATTTGTCGGGTCGAAGTTCGACGGACTTCGGCCATGTGAAACGTCCTTGCTGTCGGCAGCAGCGCCCTTGCCGGCGTGCTGCTTCCATTCGGCCGTGGCCCGCTGCGCCCCTGGCTAAACGGGCTTATTCGGCGGCTTGGCTTTCGAACGTCGGGCGGACGGCCTTCTGGCGGACGCGGTCGCGCACGCCGACGAATTCGAGAATGGCCCGGGTGCCGGCGTCGCCCAGCCGGGGCTTGGCCAACTTCAGCACGCGGGTATACCCGCCCGGACGATCGACGAACCGGGGAGCGACTTGGGAGAACAGCAGCCGCACGGCCTGCTTGTCGCCCAACAGGCGCAAGGCGCGCCGCCTGGCCGCCACGACCTTCGCCATGGCCTTGTTCCACTCGCGATACTTGTCGCTTGCGCGCCAATCCTTCCAGGCCTGGCTGTTGCGCTCGGCGGCGGTGCCGTGCTTTTCCGCCTCTTCCAGCGCGGGCAGCGCATTGCGGGCGATCGTAATCGTGCGCTCCACCAGCGGCCGGACTTCCTTGGCTTTTTCCAGCGTGGTGACGATCCGCCCCTTGACCTTGGGCTTGTTCTCGTCGTCTTCGGCGTCCCGTTCGGTCAAAAACAGGCTGCTGGCCAGGTTTCGCAGCAAAGCCCGCTGATGGGAGGGAGACCGGCCGAGCGTGCGGCCTCGTCGTCGGTGTCGCATAGTGGCACGTGATCCGGATTCTCGAGAAACCGCCGCTGCGGTCGGATTGGCTTTTGGGTCGAACGATTCGCCGGCGCTTACAGGATATTGGCGGCGGCCGGAACGCGCATCCCCAGCCGCAGGCCCAATTCGGAGAGCTTCTCCTGAACTTCGTTGAGCGTGGTTTCGCCGAAGTTGCGCACTTCGAGCAACTCGTCCTCGTTGCGGCGCACCAGGTCGCGCACCGTGTGGATATTCTCCGATTCGAGACAGTTGGTGGCCCGCACGGAAAGCTTCAGCTCGGCCAGGCTCATGTTGAGCTTCGATTCCAGGGCGCCGTCGGACCCCGGACCGACCCCGACCCGGACACCGGCGTGCACGCGGGCACCCAACTCGCTGTATTGCACGAACGGGTTGAGATGCTTGCGGAGAATCTTGGCCGATTCCACCAGCGCCATTTCCGGATAGATCGAGCCGTTGGTCCAAATCTCGATCGTCAACTTGTCGTAGTTGGTTTTCTGACCGACGCGCGTTTCCTCGATCTCGTAGCGCACGCGGACCACGGGGCTGTAGACCGCGTCGATCGGCACGATGCCGATTTCCTGCACGTTGGGGCTGTGTTCGCTGGCCGGAATGTAGCCGCGGCCGTTCTCCACCACCATCTCCACCACGAACGGCACGTCGTCGGTCAGCGTCGCCAGCACGTGCTCCTTGTTGATCACTTCGACCGTTTCGTCGGTTTGCACGTCGGCGCCGGTGACCAGGCCGCGGGTGTTCTTTTCGATCCGCACCACCTTGGTCGAATCGGTGTAGTTCTTGACCACCAGCGACTTGATGTTCAACACCACGTCGGTCATGTCCTCGACCACGCCGGGCAGCGTGGTGAATTCGTGCTGCGCGCCTTGCACCTTGATTTGCGTAATCGCGCTGCCTTCCAGGCTGGAGAGCAGAATGCGGCGCAATCCGTTGCCGATCGTGACGCCGAAGCCGCGCTCGAACGGCTCGGCCACGAATTTGCCGTACCTGCCCGTGAGCGTCTTCGCATCACAGGTAACCAGACTGGGCAGTTCCAACCCACGCCATCGAATATGCATGTCAAACCTCCGAAACGCACTTCGCGCGGCCCGCCGTGTGCTCGGCCGCGCTCTTTGGCCAACAGGATTCGCCGGACGTCGCGCCCCTCAGGCGCCAATCAAGTCCGGCGGCTCACACCCCTCTCGCTCGCGCGATCCCACTTTCGCCCGTAATCGGTGTCTTCGCTCCCGCCGCTTACTGCGAGCAAAGCTCGATAATCAATTGCGTCTGCACCGGAATCGAGATATCCTCCGGTTCCGGCAACCGCACGACGCGTCCTTCGGGAATGCCGCCTTCGATCAAAGTCAAGAAGTCGGGCACGCCCCGGCGGTGCTCGGCCAGGTTGGCCTGCACGAACTGCAGACTCTTGGCCCGGTTCTTTGCGCGAATCACATCACCCACGCGCACGATGTAACTGGGCACGTCCACGTGATGGCCGTTGACCGTGATGTGGCCGTGCGAAACGAGCTGCCGGGCCTGCGCGCGGCTGGTGCCGAAGCCCAGCCGGTGCACGACGTTGTCCAGCCGGCGCTCCAGCAGGCTCATCAGCGCGTTGCCGGTGTTGCCCTTGGTGCGGCTGGCGCGGCCGAAATAGCCGCGAAACTGCCGCTCCAGGACGCCGTAGTAGTGCTTCACTTTCTGCTTTTCGCGCAGGTGCGTAGCGTAATCGGTCTGCTTGCCGCGGCGAAATTGGTGCATGCCGGGCGCGGCGTCGCGGCGCTCGATGGCGCACTTCGGCGTGTCGCAGCGGGTGCCCTTCAGGAACAATTTGAGGCCGTCGCGGCGGCAAAGCCGGCAAACGGGTCCAGTGATGCGAGCCATGCGTTTTTCTTAGGTCGTCCTCTGGCGGGTCGTGATTCGGTCGGTACGTTGGATCGTGGCCGCTTGCGGTGCTCGAAACGGTGTTACACGCGGCGCTTCTTAGGCGGCCGGCAGCCGTTGTGCGGCAGCGGCGTGACGTCTTCGATGCTCTTGATCGTCATGCCGGCGGCCTGCAGCGCCGTGATGGCGCTTTCACGTCCGCTCCCCGGGCCCTTGACGCGGACGTCGAGCTCGCGGACGCCAAACTTGGCCGCCTTTTCGGCGCATTGCTGCGCGGACATCTGCCCGGCGAACGGCGTGCTCTTGCGGCTTCCCTTAAAGCCGCTCGTGCCGGCGCTGGCCCAGCACAGCGTGTCCCCCTTGGTGTCGGTGATGGTAACGCTGGTGTTGTTGAAGGTTGCCTTGATGTGGGCAATCCCGACCGTCACGTTGCGACGGGCTTTGCGTCTTTTGCTTTTGGCCACGTGCGGTCAGCTCCCGGAGGTTTTGTCTACTTGGTTGATTCGCAGGACACCCGGCCCGGTGGGCCTGGGGCTAAACAATTTTGGCTGCCGCGTTACCTCAGATCCTTTACGCCTTTCTTTCCGGCGACGGTCTTTTTGGGCCCCTTGCGCGTGCGGGCATTGGTCCGCGTGCGCTGCCCCCGCACCGGCAAACCGCGGCGGTGGCGGATGCCCCGATAGGAACTGATGTCGCGCAGCCGCGAGATATTCTGCGCCACTTGCCGGCGCAATTGGCCCTCGACCACGTAGTCTTTGTCCAACAGCGCCGCCAGTCGCGCCAATTCGTCCTCGTGCAGCTCTCGCGCCTTGGCATGCGGGTTGACTCCGGCCTTGTGGCAAAGCTCGCGCGAGATGTGCGAACCCACCCCGTACAGGTAGGTGAGCGACACGACGGTCGGCCGATCATTGGGAATATCAACGCCCAGCAAACGCGGCATCGAACTTCTGACTCCTTGCTTTGCGCCGCCGCTCGTCGCTCGAACGCGGCACTAAGCAAATGTAAAAAAAGGCGGGATGTCGACCGGCGTGTCCTTTCGCTTCACGGCCGACCAACCACGCGCGAGCATCAAGGTGGCGCTCGCGCCGAGCAAACTCCGGGCATTCAACCTTGACGCTGCTTATGTCGCGGGTTGTTGCACACCACGAACACCACGCCTCGTCGGCGGACGATCTTGCAGTTCTCACAGACTCGCTTGACGCTGGCGCGAACTTTCATGGCCTGCTGCGCACACGATCCGGACGGCTATTGGCCCAAAGCACTTGAATATAAACCCTGACGGCCAAAGGGTTCAAGCCCCCTTTCGCCCCAGATTGTGGCCGCCCACTCGCGCCACACCCCTTTTTCGGGCCCGCGCCAGGCCCGAAAAGGGCCGGGCCGATAGCAGCCCGCCCGAACCGCCGTGGGCGGCCGATTGCGTGTTGAAACAAGAGTGACCCTCACCGAGCAAACGCCCCAACCTTGTGGAACGCCCGCCTGGCCGCCAGCCAGTCCACTCCGTTCGAGGGGCCGCTACCGCGGAAGCTCTTCGCCCGGTTGCGGCGGACCCGTCAGCACCCTGGGACCTTTTTCGGTGATGGCGATCGTGTGCTCGAAGTGGGCGCTGGGACGGGCGTCCTGGGTGGCCTGGGTCCAGTAGTCGGGCATGCTTTTGACGTGCTTGCTGCCCATGTTCACCATCGGCTCCACGGCGATCACCAGCCCCGGCTCGAGGACAAAATCGCCGTTGCGCCGCAATTGGGTGCTGACGAAGTTGGGCACCTGCGGGTCTTCGTGCATTTCGCGGCCGATGCCGTGTCCCACGAAGCTCTCGACGACCGAAAAGCCCGCGTCGCGCACAAACAAGCCCATTTCGCTGGCCACCTCGCTCCAACGCTGCCGCTTGCCCATCAAGTCAATGGCCAAATCCAAGACGCCCCGGGTGACGTCCAGCAGCCGCTGCACCTCCGGCTCGATGTTGCCCACGGCGATCGTCACGGCCGAGTCGCCGCACCAGCCCTCGTATTTGCAGCCGGTGTCAATGCTGACGATGTCCCCCTCGCGCAGCACGCGACGGCCCGGAATGCCGTGCACAACTTCGTCGTTGACCGAAATACACGTAACGGCCGGAAACGGGGTTCGGCCGGGCACGCCCTTGAACAGCGGGATGGCACGGTGTTCGGCGAAGAATTTTTCCACCGCCGCGTCAATCTCGCGAGTCGTGATTCCCGGCCGCACCAGCGCGGCGGCAACGTCGTGCGCCTTCCAAACCAGCAACCCGGCTTTGCGCATTTGCGCGATTTCGCGCGATGACCGCAGAATATGCACGCTTGCTAGCCTCCTGCCGAATCGATTCCGCGTGGCCCACGGCAATCGTCATTCGGCGCCGATAGCATAGTTATACGATGTTTGACGCTACTTGTCGGCAAGTTTGTTGACGGCTGTTTTGATGCGCCCGAAGACCTCGTCGGGCGTGCCCTCGCCGTCGACGGTTTGGAGCAGCCCCAAAGCGCGGTAATAGTCCGAAAGGGGCGCCGTCTGCCGCCGGTATTCCTCGAGCCTATTGCGCACGATATCGGGTTTGTCGTCGTGGCGGCCCCGGCCGGCCAGCCGCTTGACCAGCTCTTCGGTGTCGGCGGTCAATTCGAGGACGACGTCGAGCGGTGTTTCGCGCTTCTTGAGCATCTCGTCGAGCGCCCGGGCCTGGCCCAGCGTGCGCGGAAAGCCGTCCAGAAGGTAGCCGCGCCGGCAGTCGGCGTCATCGAGACGGCGGCCGACCAATTCGAGCATGAGATCGTCGGGCACCAGCTTGCCGGCCGACATGTACTCGTCGGCCTTTTGACCCAGGTCGGTTTTTTCCCGCCGCGCCTGGCGAAGCATGTCGCCGGTTGAAAGGTGCGCGGCGTTTAACAGTGCGATCAATCGCTCCGACTGAGTGCCTTTGCCCACGCCGGGCGGACCGATGAAGACTATCCGCATGTTGGTCGTTTCTCACCAATCCGCGCCGCGCACCTCCAACCGCGCGCCGCGGGAGCGACGCTAGGTTTCCAACAATCCTCGATAGTTCCGCATCACGAGGTGACTGTCGATTTTCTGCACCAGGTCGAAGGCGACGCTCACGGCGATCAGCAGGCTCGTGCCGCCGAAGAACTGTGCGACGTTGTAGTTGACGTTAAAGATGCCGGCGATGACCATGGGCGCGATCGCCACGACCGCCAGGAATCCCGCCCCCACGAAGGTAATGCGAACCATCACCTTTTCCAGATAGTCGGCCGTGCGCTTGCCGGGCCGATAGCCGGGTATGAACGTGCCGAAACTCTTGAGGTTTTCCGACATGTCCTTGGGGTTGAACGTGATCGCCGTCCAAAAGTAACAGAAGAAGTAAATCAAGATGACGTAAGACAGGTTATAGACGAACCCGCTTCCGCGCTGAAACGCGTCGTCCAGCCCGCTCCAGAATGAATTGGGGTACGCGCGCGACATGCTGGTGAACAGGATCGACGGGAACATCAACAGGCTGGAGGCGAAAATGATCGGCATGACGCCCGCCTGGTTGACCCGCAACGGCAGATACTGCCGCGTGCCGCCGTAGACGCGTCGCCCGCGGACGTGCTTGGCGCTTTGCGTGGGAATGCGCCGTTGCCCGAGCGTGACGAACACCACGCCGGCCACCACGGCCACGAACAGGATCAACAACAGGATGATCACTTCCACGCCCATCTGGCCCGACCCGCTGCCCAACTCCCACGACGAGTCGTTCACCAGCCGGTACACGGCGCCGGGCATGTTGGCCAGAATGCCGGCCATGATGATCAAGCTGATTCCGTTGCCAATGCCGAATTCGTCGATCTGCTCGCCGAGCCACATCAGGAAGATCGTGCCGCAGGTCATGATCGTCACCATGACCAACTGCCAGGTGAAAGGCAACGACCCGTTAACCAGGTAGGAATCGAGAATCAACCCGTTAGTGATCAGATACCCGAGGTAAGCCCAGCTTTGTCCGATGCACAGAAACACCGTGGCATAGCGGGTGTATTCGTTGATTTTCTTGCGGCCGCTTTCGCCTTCCTTTTGCAGGCGCTCCAAAGGGCCCCACACGCTGCCCAAAAGCTGAAAGATGATCGAGGCCGAAATGTAGGGCATGATGCCCAGGCCGAAGATCGTGATCTGGTCCAACTGGGCCGCGCTGAACACGGCCACCTGCTGAAACAACTGGCCCATCCCGCTGGCCGTTTTGAAAAACGCCGTCATCTGGCTCTGGTCGATGATCGGCAGCGGAATCTGCCAACCGATGCGGTACACGGCCAACAGTCCGAGCGTAAAGAGAACCTTCTTGCGCAGCTCGGGAATCGTGAAGATGACGCGAATTTTTTCCCACATCGTTTCGATCCGTCCTTCGCGGCACGCGCGGACGCTTGCGCGCCGGCATCCGCCGTTGGCTTACGCCCCGCTCCGTGGGCAAAATGGCTTGCGGGGCATTACTTGCCCGTTTTTTTGGGTTTGCCCTTTCCCGGAGGTTTCTTGCCGGCCAGCACAATCGCCTCGCCGCCGGCCTTTTTGATTTTTTCAAGCGCCCTAGCGCTAAAGCGATGGGCCGAGATCTTGAGCTTCTTGGTAAGCTCGCCGTCACCCAGGATTTTCAGTTCGTCGTAGCGTCCCTTGGCCAGGTCCTTTTCGACGAGCGACTGGGGCGTGACCTCGTCGCCGCTCGAGAACGTCTCGTCCAGATCGCCGACGTTGACGGCGGCGACCGTTTTGGCAAAGGCGTTGTGAAATCCGCGTTTGGGAATGCGGCGGATCAAGGGGGAGGTGCCGCCCTCGAAAATCGGCGGCGCGGACCAGCCCGCCAACTGGCCCTGGCCCTTGTGACCGCGGCCGCTGGTCTTGCCGTGGCCGCTTCCGCCGCCCCGTCCGACGCGTTTCCTCTTTTTGTGTTTGTGAATGCCCCGATTGATGTCCGTCAGGTTCATGCCAAAGTCACTCCCCGCAAACGCTCGACTTCGTGGCGCGTGCGCAATTGCTTGAGCGCCTCGATCGAGGCCTTGACCAGGTTGGTGGGATTATTGGAGCCGAAACT
>JBBDNV010000146.1:0-14994 GCA_040877415.1 Pirellulales bacterium | reverse complement strand
AGAAGTGGGTGCGCGGCCGCTTGGGGTTATCCAGGTAGTGCATGTACGGCTTGGGAGTCCCGGTCAGGCTGCTGGCGGCCGTGATTCTGAGAGCGCCCCAGGTGTAATCCGGGCCATAGCCCCCATATCCGTTGGTGCCGTTGTTAAGCACATACCAACTGCCCGACGGCGACTGGACCAATCCCAGAACATAGTTGATGTAGTCCTTCCAGAACCTCTGGTTCAGGTCGGAGGGTGGATTCGACGAGGAAATGGTGTCGGGAATGGCGTCGTAATACAGGATGCGCCCCGATTGCAGGCGGGAGGGAAACTGATTGGGTCCGACGTTCTTGATGAAATTCAGGATCTGGGCGTAGTTGATCGCATAGGTTGTACCGCTCGGCGCGCGCCAATCGCCCGCCGTTCCCGATGTCCCCGCGACCCACAGCCGCGAGTTGTCGTTGGTGCCAAAGTACTTCACGCGCCAATCGTAGGCCGCCCGCGGATCCGGCGGCCAGACGAAGAAGCTCTTGCCCCAATAGCCGGGCCCCTGGGTGTAGCCGGCATAGCTGGCAGCCATGCCGTACGCGGTGTACCCCGCCGATTCGAACGTGGCGTCGCGAGTCGACGTGCCGACCGCTCCGATGCCGAGCAAATCGGCCGGGGTCGTGCAGTAACTGCCGCCGGAGTTTTTGTTGATCTTCAAGAAATTGTCGCCCCCCGGCGCTGTCGCGTAGCCGCTCGAGGCCGCGGCAAACGCCAGCGTGCCGCCGGCGTCGCTGTAGAAGTCATTAACGATGGGCGGCCGGCCGTCGCTGGTGGTCACCGTGATGTTGGCCGCATCGTAGGGATAGGTGAACGAAGTCGCCTGCAAGGCGGCCGTGGCGACGGCCGAGTAGTGTCCAAACTGCGGGAACACGCCGTCGGGATTGTTCGACAGGGCGCGGCTGCCCGTATGGGGCGAAGAATCGTCGTCGATTCCCGCCAAACTCGCGAACCGCATCGACCCCGAATAGTCCATGATGACCGACACGTCGCGCGGGCGGTGCACGGCGGTGGCCGTGGCTTGCATGTTGGTGGTGCCGAAATTGAAGACGCGGGCGAAGGCCAGGTTATTTGTGACGTCGGCCGTGATCTGCGACGTCACCATGCTCCAGTTCTCGGTCGACGGTCCGGGAATCTGGCCCTCGAAACGCTGGGGGCCGCTCAGGTAAACGTAACGGCCGATTTGCACGTTCACCTGTCCCGCCTGGATCGGCTTGGACAGCATGGTGTTGTTCGTGGCGGCGGTGATCGCGTTGGGCGCCGCGGAACTGTAGTTGTTGTTGATGGACGTGTCGCCGTTAAGCGTTCGCGTCCCGGCCATCGCCGACACGTCGACCGCGTCTTGAAGTTGCGTGCGAACCACGGCCAGCATGCCCAAGTCGATTGCCAGGGCGACAAATGCAAACAGCGTGATAACAGCCACCAGCAGCAGCACCAGCACAACGCCGTGGCGCGAGGTGGTTGGACGATTTCTCATGATCATGCCTCGTTAATTGACGTTTTTCGCGCCGAGCGGAAAGGGCCTCGGCCTAGTTGCCTTCGCTGCGCGTGACCGCCTGCGCCACGATTGGAATCGACGATGGAAGAGACAGCATTTGCGGCACGACAAAGTTGTAGTTTCCCGCGATTCGCACGCAGATCGACTCGCCGGCCGCCGCATCGGTCCACGGCCCCTGGCTGTTTCCGAACGCATCCGAGGCATACACCTGGATCGTCTGGCCCGTGAGTTGCTGGCCCGCCGAAAACTGGCTGACCACGTTGGTCACGTCCGAGGTCGCGTTGCCATACGTGACTCCCTGGATGGTCACCGGCTCGGTGTGCGAAAGCGCGTAGCGGCTACCCTCGCGAGCGGCGTTGGTCAGGACTTGAAGCGTCATCACGTACCGACCGTATTCGAGAATTCCCAACAAGAACAGGATCACGACCGGCAGCACCACCGCAGCCTCAACGACCGCGGCGCCGCGTCGGCGCTCGGGACGGGTCCGAAGGTTCGAAATGGGAAATGCCTTCATCGGGAGAACACCTCGCGTTTGTAGCACTTAGAGTGGCAGTTGCGTGTCGACGACGATTGCCTCGTTGTTTAACGAAACCCAATCGACGACGGCCTGCATGTCCGACTTGGACGTGATTTTTGTGACGAACGACCAGCGCAAACTTTCGAACGGCGCTCCGGCGGGTATCGTTACCTTCACCTGGAACTTGTCCAGCGGAAGTGCGTCCGAGGGGTCGGTCCAGCCGGGCGAGACCAGGCAAATAAGCTCGATGTCCGCCCCGGTGACGGCCGGGGTAGGCAGCCCGGCCGCTTGCAGGTAATCGCGCACGGCCTGCTCGACCATGGTTTCAGTGACCGGCGTGCCGTTGACGTAGCCGCCGGCAGCCATCCGCGCGCCTTCGCGCGCACTGTTGACCAGGATTTGCTGAACTTGGATGATCCGTCCCACCTCCCAGATGCCCAGCATCATGATCAGGAGGATGGGCAGCACGACGGCGGCCTCGACGGCCACCGACCCGCGGCGGATTTCTGGCCTGGTAGTTGAGCGCATCATGGTGCCGACTCGCCGAAATGAAAAGCTGACGTGACGATGCCGCGCCTACACGGCGTGGCACTTATAGCCTAGCTCAAAACGGACTCGACAAAGCCAGCCCAAGGGGGCGAATCGCGCCTTTTCCCGAAAATGTTGTTTTAATGCAACATGCCCCGGAACTGCCTCTAGCGAGTTTGTCGGGTACGCCGGCGCGGCGGCCCGCGGATGGACGCTCTGCGCGGCGAAGGAGCACGCCACCGTGCGAGCCCGGCGGCCGGCCATCTGCGGCGCTTGTGCAACCCACCGTGCGGCGTTAAGGTAAGCGCGCCGGTACGGTTTATCTCGCGGGCGGACTTTGGCGGGCAAAGTTAAACACCCCCTGCCGTTCCGACTCTGCGACGTCGCCGCGCCGCGCAAACGGATCGATGGATGGCCGACCCCCTCCTTAGAATTGTCGATTTACACAAGCGCTATGGCCCGACCACGGCGCTTGACGGCGTGAGCTTCGACGTTCACTCCGGCGAACTGTTCGGTTTGCTGGGCCCCAACGGTGCCGGCAAAACCACGCTCTTGTCCATCGTCTCGTGTTTGCTCGAACCCACCGCCGGCGAAGCCTTCATTCTCGGGCGAAGGGTCTCGACGCGCGAACGGCGGCTGCGCCACCTGATCGGAATCGTGCCGCAGGAGCTGGCGGTGTACGGTGAATTGAACGCCCGGGAGAATCTCACTTTTTTCGGCAGTTTGTACGGGCTGTCGGGCCCGCGGCTCACGGATCGCGTCGAGCACGTGCTGGCCGCGGTCGGGCTGTCGGACCGGGCCGGTGAGCGGGTGGACAAATTCTCCGGCGGCATGAAGCGCCGGCTCAACCTCGGGGCCGCCTTGACTCACGAACCCAGGTTGCTGCTGCTCGACGAACCCACCACCGGCGTCGATCCCCAGTCGCGCAACCACATTTTCGAAGAGGTCCGCCGGCTGGCCGCCGCGGGCGTGGGAATCGTCTACACGAGTCACCACATCGAGGAAGTGCAAGCGCTTTGCTCGCGCGTGGGCATTATCGATCGCGGACGGCTGATTGCCTGCGACGATTTGAACGCGATGCTCCAAAAGATCGACGGCCTGATTCGCTTTCGCGTGCCGCAGGCGACGCCGGCCCTGGAAGAGCGGGTGAGGCAGATACCCGGCGCGCATCTCAACGGACAGGCCGGCGAGGCTATGGAGCTGGAGTGCCGCGACGTCAAGAGCGCCCTGATGCGGCTGATTGCCGTGCTCAACGAGCTGCACATCGAGCTGGTGAGCCTGGAGACCATCGAACCGAACCTGGAACGCGTGTTCCTGCACCTCACCGGTCACGCGCTGCGAGATTGACAAAGGTTTAGCCCCGGGCCCATCGGGCCGGGCATTTGCCTTCGTCCCATGAAGGGAGCCTGCCATGTTGGTGTGGATTCTGGCCCGCAAGGATCTGCGGCTGTTGTTGCGCGACCCGCGGGCCATGGTGGTGCTGTTGGCCATGCCGCTGATCTTTATCCTGGTGCTGGGCATTTCGCTGGGCGAACGATTTGGCCAGAAACCGGACGACCGGCTGCGGATTTCGGTCGTCGATTTGGACGTCCCGTACCAGGATCCCCAGGAGAGCGAAACTCCGCTGCGCTGGTCAAAGATCGTCGAGCGCGACCTGGCCCAAACGGCCGGAATCCGCGTCGAGATCGTCCCGTCATTGGCGGAGGCCGAGCAACTGGTTCATGATGGCAAGCGGGCGGCGGTGCTCGTGTTTGGTCCCCAATTCAGCAAGCGCGTCACGAACAGCTCGTTCTTGCCCGGCGGCGTGAATCCGCTGTTTCGCGACGGAGTGGATATCCAGGCTCTCGACGCGCGCTTTCTGATCGATCCGACGCAATTGACGGCCGCCTCGATCATCGAGCAAGTCGGCCAGGTCACGATGCTGCGCGTCGTGTTGCCCTGGATGATCGGCCGCGCTTTCGAAAGGATCGGCGCCCAGATGGGCCCGCTCGTGAAAACCGGCCTGCAGGCCATGTTTCCCAACTACAACCTGATGGGCAAGACCTGGGCCGCCTTGACGCGCGCCGAGGAACGAGGAGACCAGGGCGCCGAAATCGCCGTCTATCGCTCCTCGGGCACGGGACTGTTGGGCCGCGGCGCGCAGCGCTATCAAACGCTCGTCCCGTCCTACACCGTGATGTTTTCTTTTTTTCTCGTGCTGACGGTCGGCTGGCTGTTCGTGGCCGAGCGCCGACAGGGAACGCTCAAGCGCTTGCGGGCCGCGCCCCTTTCGCGCAGCCAGATTCTGCTGGGAAAGCTGCTCCCTTGCCTGGCCTTGTCGCTGGCTCAGGGACTGTTCCTGCTCGGCGCCGGCAAGCTCATCTTCAACATGAGCTGGGGGCCCGACCCCTGGTGGCTGCTATTGGTCGTGTTTGCCACCTCGTTGTCGGCGATGGGCATGGCGCTTTTGGTCGCCTCGGTCGCGCGCAGCGAAGCGCAGGTGGCCATCTACGGCACGCTGCTGGTGCTGGTGCTGGCCGGAATCAGCGGCTGCCTGATGGGCGACCGCGAGCTGATGCCCGAGAGCATGCAGCAAATCAGCCTGATCACGCCCCACGCCTGGGCCCTGATCGCCTACAAGCAACTGCTGGCCAATACCGGCGCCGTGAACGTGGCGATCGTGCTCCAGGCCTGCGCCGTTTTGATCTCCTTCGGCATCGGCTTCATCATCCTCGCCTGGTGCTTCCTGCGCCTCGACACGCAGACGTGACGAACTCGGTCGGCCGCGATTTCGCGTTTTATTTAGAAGATTTGCTCGCGAAAATGACTGACAATCGAGCTCGTCAGCGTCACCACCACGACGACGGCCCAGGCCCACAGCCAGACGGATCGAAGGCTGATGGCGGCCACGCGGCGCCTTTGCATCGCGAACATCAAGGCGAAGGCGGCCAGGACCGATAACGAAGCGATCGCGATGGACACGGGGCGCGGCAACAGGAGCGTCAAAACGGCCGCGGGCACCAACGCAAGCGCGCCTGTGAACATCGTGACGACCAGGTGCGCGACATAGTCGATGCGCTGCATCCCGCGGAGCAAAACAAGCCCGGCGGCGATCATCGCGACCCAGCCCGAACCGGCGGCAATTTGGATGAAAATCGCGCCCGTGATCGCGTCGCCCAATCCCCAGCCGACGAACACGGCCGCCCCAAAACCGGCCGCCAGCGCGATCGACGCCAATGCCAAGGGCATGATCAGCGTCAACCGCCGCTCGACGGTTACTTCCGGCTCGCAATCGCAGACGACCTGATGCCTTGGCGGGCTGATCACCCGGCGATTGTAGGAGATCGTCTCGTAGCCGTAGCGCAGCAGGTGTCGAAAACCGGGCCAGCCCAACAGCCGCACCAGAAAATGGCCGCCCGTGTTGTCGCCGATGATCCACAGCAGTGCGTCGCTGCCGACGCGGGCTTCGCGGCTTTGCAGGTCGAGCACGACGAGTTGATTGCGCAGGCCGGCCTGCTGGGCCGCTAGGAGATCCGCCCGGTCGAGCTCGTGATTGCTGCGCGTTTGCTCGGGTCGGATCAGCCGGAGGCGCAACAAGAGTGCGATCGTGGCCAGGCACATCGGGCAATCGCCGTCATAGGCCAGCAGTTTTTCAGACGTCATGAGGTCCGTGGACATCGGTTGCCACCTTTGCAATCCTCGCGGCGGCGCAAGGGCGCGCCTCTTGAATCGACGGTCATTATGCAGAAAGTTCGTCAAGCGCGAGCCACAAAGTTCGCCGTCGATCCAACCGTAGAAAAATCCCCGGGCCAACACGCACAGCGAAACCTCCTGCCAGCGTTCATCTTACCTCCTTCCAGAAAGCCCTGACTGTCTGCCATGGGGGCAGCTATCATAGGACCTGGTCTCCCCGGCGCGGAGGTTAAAAAGGTTGGCATGTCGACGAGCGATTCTTCCTGGCGCAAGAACCCACTGGCCGTGCTGGCGGCCTACGGCCTGATGATCGCGGCGGCCATCGCGCTATTCTTCGCGGTTCGCTCCTATGGCGAGACGCTTCTTGCGCCGCCTCCCGCCGTCGCGCAAGCCGCGGGCCGGGAAGCCGCGCCCGAGGCCTCGTCGCGGCCGCTTTTGCACCTCTTGCTGGCCCTGGCGTCGGTGATCGTTTTGGGTCGCGCGCTAGGCTGGATGCTCGGTTTGCTGGGCCAACCGCCCGTCATCGGCGAAGTGCTTGCCGGCATCTGTTTGGGCCCATCGGTGCTGGGGCGTCTGGCGCCCGAGGTGGGCCGCTTTGTGCTGCCCGATTCGGTCGCGCCGGCGCTTTCGGTCGTGGCGCAAATCAGCGTGATCCTGTACATGTTCGTCGTGGGATTGGAACTCAACGCCGGGCTCCTGCGCCGGCAGGGTCACGTGACGTTGGCCATTTCGCACGCCAGCATCGTCGTTCCGTTTTCGCTTGCAGCCATTCTGGCGCTGTGGCTGTACCCGATGCTTTCCACCAGCGACGTGCGGTTCACAACGTTTGCCTTGTTTCTTTGCGTCTCGTTGTCGATCACGGCCTTTCCGGTGCTGGCACGAATTCTGACCGATCGACAGATGCAGCACGCTCCGCTGGGCGTCACGGCGTTGGCCTGCGCGGCGATCGACGACGTGAGCGCCTGGTGCCTGTTGGCGCTCGTGGTGGGTGTGGCCCGGGAGAGGGTGAACGAGGCCGTCTTCGTGGCGGTGCTCGCCGCGTGCTACATCGTGCTGATGTTTACCGTCGTCCGCCCGCTCGTGGACCGTTTGATCCGCCGCTTTAGTCCGGCGGTGCTGACGCCGGGCGCCCTGGCGGCGCTTCTGGTGGGCGCGCTGGCAAGCGCGCTGGCGACGGAAGCCATCGGAGTGCATGCGATCTTTGGCGCCTTTCTGTTCGGGGCCGTGATTCCACACGACAGCCCGATTGCCCGCCAGACCGTGGACAAACTGCGCGATTTCGTGGCCGCGTTCCTGTTGCCGGCCTTCTTCGCCTTAAGCGGCATGCGCACGCGGTTCGATCTGGTCAGCGGGTGGCACCTGTGGTTTGTTTGCCTGGCGATCATCGCCGTGGCCACGCTGGGCAAATTCGGGGGCACGCTGGCCGCCGCCAGGCTCATGCGGCTTCCCTGGCGCGACTCCGCCAGCCTCGGAATCCTGATGAACACGCGCGGACTGATGGAGCTCATCGTGCTCAACGTCGGCCTCGACTTGGGCGTCATTTCGCCGACCCTGTTTGCCATGTTGGTGCTGATGGCGCTTGTGACCACCGTGGCCACGTCGCCCGTCCTTTACGCGCTCGTTCCCAAACCGGCGATTGGGGCCGAACGGCCAGGCAAGAAGGCGGCCGATGCGGCCCGTCTTCCCTAAGGGGCCGGCGCCTGCAGAAAGCGATAGGCGCCGCGCAGCTCAAGCCGCGTAAGCGCGACGGTTTCCTCCGTGTGACCGCCCAGGTGGACCAGCGTCCGCCGGATCACCGACAGCACGTCCGCTTCGACGTCGCCGCGCAGCGGCGTCGTGAACTGGCCAATCCACGGATGGAGCAGCGCCCTCAGTCGTTGCTGACTGAGGGCAGTTTTTCAAAATGCACTTGATGAAACGCCAGCCGACAAATGGGGCTTCAGTGGTCCTTGCCAGGAGTTCTCGCCACAAACATGCACCGCTGAATCTGGCGCCGAATGATTTGTTTCTGCTATGCCGTTGATCGAAGGAACCGCAAACGAGGTGCTCGCCTGCGTTTTTGGGACCGTCCGGTTTTTACGCGCAAAATCGTGTCGGAAGCCCGCTTTCTCGCCTGTGAGATGGCTACCGCCAATTGCTGGCGCGTAAACCGTTTCAAGAACGTGCCTTTACCGATTTGGCGGCCCGGAAGAGGGAAATCAAACGATCGACCTTTTTGGTACGCCTTCGCGAATACATGGTCCCAAATCTGGCTTGTATCGCACACGTCAGCGAATGATGCTAACCCGATCTGGTCGAACCATGATTGCAGCCGCTCGAGGTCGTTTGCGTTTAGGAGTCCTTCATCTGCCGAAAGAAACGCCGCAATCCTTTGTTCGATCGCCACGGCCTCTCCGTGCGTGAGCTTGTAGTTGCTCAAGCTTTCGAGAAGTTTTGAAAACATATGACCAAATGCTCGAATCGATGGCTCGCCAAGCTGAGCCTTCAACGTCAGGAAACTCTCGATTGAACGGCAAAGCACAAGCTCTCCGAGTTTGGATTGGAAATGGCGTCGAACCAATTCAACGCCGAACTCCTCGATAACGTCAAACAACCGCGCGTCCCCGACAATCGCAATTTTGGCAATTTCCGAAAGGCCGTCTAACAGTGCGGAATGATCGACTGTTCGCAGAAAAGCTGTATCCATCAAAACGACCTCAGGTGCGTAACGTCCGCCTCCTCCGTTCTTGTGTGAACCAATGTTGACGGCCGTTTTGGGCGAGACCGCTGCATCAACCATCGCGATGGGTGTGGTCGGGATCGACACGTATGGCAATAATCCGCGGCGAACGAAATCAGCGACAGAGCCACCCAAATCAATCAAGACGCCACCCCCAAAAATTACGATCACGTCATCGCCGTCGGGATCTTGGTCCAATACCCACGTGGAGACATTGCCGAGAACTTGAAAGGATTTGTTGCTTTCGGGAATAGCCCGTCGAGGCAAGCAGAAGTCCACATGGGCGATTCCGTGAGCAGTGAAATAGGCTCGGATCCGCTGACCATGCAGCTTCTCGATCTTCGGGTCGAGCAAACACAGCGCACGACGGCAACCGAGATACGACGCCAATGTGGAGTTTGCTGGGCTCAGAAGCGAACAGGAGCGGATCACCTTGAAACTCTGGCGCGGGTCGCGATCGAGGATGTGCCACCCCGAATTGCCCTGCGTGTCGACATAAGAGTACACGCCAGGAACAAGTTCGCGCCCGTCGGCTTCTGGTTGTTTGGCGAGTGTCTCAAGTCCAAGGCTACTGGGGTTGACTATTCCTTGCATCTGTGTCCCGTCCTCTCGCTTTTGGCAATTCCGGCGCTACTAGAAGTGCAATCCCGCATCCACTAACCGCTTGCCGAAACTCGTCGTGCTTGTCATCCAAGATCCCCTCATCGGTCAATACTATGTCCAACTTGTCGGGCGCGAAGAACGAAAAAGGAAATGCCGAGGCCCGGATCCGCCCACATTTGGACGAGTCCATCACGACGATACGCAAGAACGAACGCTCGAAAAGGAGATTCTTGAAACGGCTTTCGTCGGGACTATCTGAAAAGCACGCCCAATCGCCGCCAGCCGTCGCGCACGCTGCGGTCGTTCCCACCATCGCCAAGTCGGGGCTGACTTGCCATCGCTCCATGCACTGCTCGGCCAAAGTTCCAACTACTGCCAGTGTCGCCTTTCGAAGTTGTCCACCCAGGACAATCACATCGACCGGATTTTGCGGTTCCTCAAGTTGTCTGCTAATACGCGTGGAGTTAGTGATAACCGTCATCGAACTGATATTCGAGCGGGGATTGGGAATTCTTAGTCCATCAGTCACTAGGGCCAGCGAGAGCTCCTCGGCGATTCGCATGTTTGACGTTCCTCCATCCAATGCAAACACTCGACTGCTCTTGCGAAACCACGTCCCTAGTTTATGAAGTAGGTGCCTTGTGACTCCCCCAGGGTTGTCAGGACCCTTGAGCATCTCCGATACGATTGTTGCCCATCCGCTCTGAGTCTGTTCGCCTTCCTTGTCAAATTGAATACCACCAAGAAGAAGTTGCACGGCGACGCGCGCCATGGCCCGTTTCGCGCCGCGATTCTCATCTTCCCGAAGTTTGTAAGTCCAAACTTCATCAAGGTAACGAACGAAAAACCGCCCCACCCGCTTGATGGGAATCCCGGCTGCCTCAAAGTAAATGCCATCGTCCTTATGCGACTGGCGCGATACCGGAAATCCACCCTTCTCAGCGGCTTCTTCGATTTCAGAATGGGAAACTTGCCCTGCCTCGTGCACGCGTTTGCGGATGAACTCACGACGCAAATCGGCGCGAGACCTGGTACCGCTCAATTGGGATTCCTCCGTTTTTGACTGCTTCTTCGGAAAGCCCATGACGCGACCTCTTCTCGGTCGGCGGGAATCAACGTGGCCCACCCGACGCTCTGGTTTCCAAAAGATCGAGTCCTTTTCGCAGCGCCTCCTTGATTCGCTCAAGGACGACCGCGGTATCGGTTACCGGATCAAGACCTGAAAGATCCACGGCGGCACTCGGGCGATCCGCCACGCGAATTTCCGGCCAAAGATCGGAACGGACGACGTAGAAATCCGGCTTTCTCGACAGCCATAAGCTGAACCGGGACCGCATCGGCGGACGAAAGCGAAACTGAAAGTCGACTTCAGATTCACCGACTTGGCGTCCAGCCTGCGTAAAGATTCCGAAATACCGCCACTTTGGACGGACACCCATCACTTCCACGATGACGCCCATTGAGCCACCTCGCGCTTATTCGAGTTGTCGATAGTTTAACCCTTGGCATTTGGTGCTGTCAACGATCTCGTCAGAAATTTCTTACGGAACATGTGAGATCGACCTACAATCAAGACGCGTCTGTAAGTAATACCTGACATTCTGAGGCTTCAAGAGCTAAATAGGGCCAACGCGACGGATTTCCGCCGCCTACCATCTCAGCCATTCGGGGGGCATGTTGAAAGCGACCCTGCAAGAGTGTCCTGCATTGATGCGCAGCCCGGAGTTCGAGAACGGCAAACGCTTTGGCACGTCCTGTTCCGAACAAGACGGCCCTCGACTTCGCCGACGGCGCGTCCTTCGACACTATAAGGCCCAACCGAAATAATCTCAGCGTTCATACGATCAGCGCTTCTCGTCTGGCGAGCGGTTGCGCTCGCTGGCGAGCCGCGGTCGGGCGGTCGGGCGCTTTGGGCAAGCATGCCCGCGTGAACTTATTGAGGTGCTGTGACCAGGTTGGATCGACTGGATCACGGGGCATGCTCGTCAGCTGGAAGATGCGCTTGCCGTTGTGGGCGGCCCACTCGATGACTTCCTTCTCCTCATCGATTGCGTCTCGAAGTACCCCGATCTCTTCGAATGCTTCCCGCACGACTTCAGCGACGTGCTCAAGCAGGTCGTGAATCGAGGCAAGCTGTTCTTCAACAACACTCTTGAGTTGGCCGAGAGCTTCGAGGAGCTGCTCGTGGCGCTGCTGCTCAACGGCGGGCCGCCGTTCCGCCGCGTCATCGCCTTCGATGGGTCGATCGGACATAAGGGGCCAGCCTGCCGGAACGGACCGCGCTTGGCAAGGGTCTGGACGTGCGACATTCGAAACCTCGCTTGCGCGGCTTGGCAATGGCATTCCGTCCACGTACGCTTACGAGCATGGCTGAAAAACCTCACAAGCGCCGCGACCGCTACGACGTGTCAGGGAACATTGAGGCCCAATACGCCGACGAAGCGCAAACGGTGCTCGTCAACAAGTTGGGCATTACGGAATTGGATGTCCTGCACGCGGCCGAGGAACAGGCACTGGCTCGGGCATACGGGCAACTGCTTCGTGAGGTACACACCGACACGCCGATGACGTGCGACTTGCTGCGGCACATTCACGCAGCTATCTTCGGCGACCTATATGACTGGGCCGGCCGGTGGCGAACCGCGTGGATTAGTAAACCGGGGATCACCTGGCCACCGCCCGACTTCTTAGACAAGTCGATGGATGAATATCAGCAAACGACATTGTCCCGTTGGCCGGCGAGCGCAATACGTGACGACGCGACGTTTTGCCAAGCCGCCGGCGAGATTCAAGGGGAGTTCTTGACCATACACCCGTTCCGGGAAGGAAACGCCCGGGCAATCAAGCTGCTGACGGATCTCTTGGCTGCACAAACAGGGCGGCCGCTTTTGGCGTACGACAATACTCCGAGCGGGGCGGATGCCTACATCGAGGCGGCAAAGCAGGCGTTCAAACGCGACCATTCGGCATTGATTAAGCTGATCGCCCTGGCGCTTGAGCGGAGCCGCTGAAGATCGTTTCCAGTTCGCGGCGAATCGACTGCCGCAAAGCCTCGTCGAATGCCGGCAGGCCCTCGATCATGCTGTTCCGCTCGGCGACGTCCAGAATCCTAGCGATGCACTCTGCGTCGTTACGCAGATACGGAGAAGCTTCACGGAGAGTGGGGCCGATGCCGGACACAGGATTCATAAACTTAAGTATACCACGTTCGCGTCCGCGTGAATCAACTCCATGTCGACCAAGAATACCTGATTAGCGTCGGCCGGCCGTTTGTGGCCGCTGTTGGGCGGGTTGCGGCGCGGAGAGCCGCACGATGAGTTGTTCGAGCACCAGCCGGCTGCGGGCCGGCGACGAGCTGGAACCTTTTAATGCCAGGTCGGCCTCGACGAGCCACCTAAGGAGCTGCGTGGCGCGGGCCCGTCCGAGCCTGCGGAGCTCCGGCTCGATTTTGCCCAGCAGAAACGGCTTGACGCCGGCCTGCTGCAAGGCTTGGCGCAGCGACACGGGGCGGTGTGCCGCTTCGGCTTGGGCGACGATTCTGGCGGCAGCCGCCAGCCGCCGCAGACTGGCCGAGATTTGCGCCAAAAGTGCAATCGGGGCTTCGCCCGCCAGGAGCAATCGATCCAATTGCACCAGTGCCTGGTGCGAGTCGCCTTCGAGCGCCGCGTCGAGCATTTGCCACGCCGTCTTGGCGCGCCACCCGCCGACCGCTTCGGCCACCAGCGCGGCCCTGATCGTGCCGTCGGGGCCCGCCAACGAAGCCAGCTTTGCCAGCTCCTGATCGAACAGGCCCAGGTCGCTTTCGACCGTTTCGATCAACAAGTCCGCGGCCTGGGGATCGAGGTTTGCCCGATGCTCTTCTTTGCTCCAAGTGGTCAGCCATTTGACGAGCCGCGCCGGCGGTGGAAAGCGGCATTCGATCTGCAATCCGCTTTCGGCCAGCGCCTTGAAGAGCCGGGTCGTGCTCGGCCACGTCTTGACGTCGAGCACCAACACGGATGCCGTCTTCGGGTGCGCGGCGTATGCTTCCAGGGCCTGCCGGTTGGCGCTCACGAAATCGTCGGCTTCTTCGACGACGACCAGGTGCCGTCCGCCGCCGAACAGCGCGCGCGTCGACAGCGCATCCATCAAGTCGCGCAGTGCCAACTCGCCGCCGCCCAACACGCTCGTCGAAAACTCCGCGTCCTCTCCCGACAGCACAGACTCCTTGAGCTGGGCGAGCACCTGCCGCTTCAGGAACGACTCGTCGCCGAATAGCACACAAACGCCGGCGGCCGGATGCTTGGACGGCCGGGCCAGGTAGTCGAGGGCGTCGAGGGGCTTGGGCATGGTCGTCAATTTAATGAATGCCGATAAGGAACCCCAGCGAGCGCGGAAAAGCGGCATGCCAGGCGGCAAGTGGAAACCGACATCTCTCGCAGACTTCGCGGCTTTCCTGGGCGCTGGCAATCGACCTATCGTCAATTCAGAGCGCGAGGTAGAATCAGATTGAGGTCTTTGTCCGCGCCTCCGCGGGACGACGCAATTCGTGTTCACGGCGTGAGTTAGCAATGCTGCGTTACTGGACAGCCGGCGAATCGCACGGCAAGGCCATGCTGGCCTTGATCGATGGCTTTCCGGCCGGCGTGCAAATCGAAACCGACAGTATCGACCGCGAGCTGCGACGTCGACAGGGAGGATACGGCCGCGGCGGACGTCAGCGGATCGAATCCGACAAGGTCGAAATCCTCACCGGCATCTGGCACAACTCGACGCTGGGTAGTCCGATCACGCTCCAGGTTGTCAACAAGGACGACAAGCTGGAACGGCTCGACGATCTGGCGCGCCCGCGGCCCGGCCACGCCGACCTGACAGGCGCGATCAAGTTCTTGGGCTCGATTCGCGCCATCCTCGAGCGTGCCAGTGCCCGCGAGACCACGGCGCGCGTGGCCGCCGGCGCGCTGGCCAAGCAACTTTTGAAGCAGTTCGGCATCACGGCATTCGGCTACGTGGTCGAGCTGGGCGGAATCAAGATCACGCCCCGGCCGGGCACGCTGGAGGAACAGCGGACGCTGCGCGACTCGAGCGAAGTCTACAGTCTGAATCCCGACCAGGACGATGAAATCAAGGCGCTCATCGACGCTAAGGCGAAGGACGGAGACACGCTGGGGGGCATCGTCGAGGTGCGCGTGGAAGGAATCCCCTTTGGACTGGGTACGCACGCGCAATGGGATCGCAAGCTCGACGGGCGGCTGGCGCAAGCGGTGATGGCGGTGCAGGCGATCAAAGGCGTCGAGATCGGCCTGGGGTTCGAAGCGGCCCGCCGACCCGGCTCGCAAGTGCACGACCCGATTCAATATGACGCCAGCCAGAAAAACACGCCGAACCTGGGCTACGTGCGGCCCACGAACAACGCCGGCGGCCTGGAAGCGGGCATGACCAACGGCCAGCCGC
>JBBDNV010000145.1:0-15250 GCA_040877415.1 Pirellulales bacterium | reverse complement strand
GCGCGGCACTTGTCGTCGGCGCCAAACGGCGGCTGATCCTCGTACATGCGGATTTCTTCGATGATCACCTGCTTTTCGGTGTCAAAATCCTCTTCGCGCAGCGAAGGTCGAATAATGTCGCACAACAATTCCACGGCGGCGGTCTGGTATTCGGGCAGCACGGCGGCGTAGTACACCGTGTGCTCCTCGCTGGTAAACGCGTTGTAGTGCGCGCCGATCTCGTCGAACTCGCGGTTGACGTCCTGGGCGGTGCGCGTCGGCGTGCCTTTGAACATCATGTGCTCGAGAAAGTGGCTCACGCCCGCGATGGCGTCGTTTTCGTCGCGGGCGCCGGTCTCGACGAAGAACCCCAGGGCCGTCGAGTGTGCCTCGGGATTGCACTCGGCGACGATTCGCAGGCCGTTGGCGAGCCGCTGTTCAAGAAACTCCAAGCGGCACCTCCAGCGGTTTGGGCCCGAGCGTAACGATCGTGAAATCGCCCGGCGGATGGGCGGCCAGGTAGCGGTTGATGCTTTCGCAGGAAAGATCGTCCAGCAGCCGGCTTATTTCTTCCAGCGTGCGCACACGGCCGAGATGATACCAGTCGCGGGCGATCGCGCCGGCGCGGGCGATGCTCGATTCCTGCTGCATGATCAAGCCGCTCTTGATCCGCGCCTTCAGGCGATCCAGCTCATCGGACTCGACGCCCTCGGCCACGCGCACCAGCTCGCAGAGCGTAACGTCCAGCGTCTCCTGGGCCCGTTCGGCGGTGGTGCCGGCGTAGCACAGCACGCTGCCGCGATCGCGCAGCGTGTGCATGGTGGCAAATACGCTGTAGCAAAGTCCGCGCTTCTCGCGCACCTCGATGAACAGCCGCGAGCTCGTTCCGCCGCTGAGCACGCCCACCGCGCCCCAGGCCTGAAAATAGTCGGGATGCCGATACGGGAGGCTTTCAAAGCCGATGCCGATCTGCGTCTGGTTCGATGCGTGCGGGATGTGCTTGCACTTTTCCAGCGACCGTCCGGTGGCCGGTTCGAGCAGGTCGCGCGGCGGCCAATCGTCAAAAAGCCGTCCCACGTGATCTTGGAGCCGCGGCCAGTCAAAGTTCCCCCCCACGCCGAGAATGACGCCGCGTGGGTGATAGTGCTCGGCAAAGAAGGCGCGGATCTGCGCCAGATCGATGGCCACGAGCGCCCCTTCGTCGCCTTGGCTCGGACGGCCCCAGGGGTCGGGATACTGATGCCGCCGCAGCTCGAGCATCACCTTCTGACTGGGCTCGTCCTCGATGGCCCGCAGGTCCTGCAGCACGACCATCCGCGCCGCTTCGAGGTGTTTGTCGGGAAGGTGCGGGCGGCGGAGCAGATCGGCGTAGATGTCCAGGGCCGGCGGCAGATTGCCGGCCAGCGTGGCGCCGCTGAAACTGGAATGGGTGGTGGAAACCGATTCGCCGTGCTCGACGCCCAGGTTCTCCAGGTCCTGAATGAACCGGCGGTTGTCGCGGTCACCCGAGCCGCGCAACGTCAATTCGCAGGTCAGCGACGCCAGTCCGGCATGCCCTTGCGGATCGAACGCGCAGCCGGCGGGCACCAGGAACGAGAACGCGGCCGACTCGAGCGACTTCATCTCTTCGGCCACAAGCACCAGGCCGCTCGAATACGTGTGGCTGTAAATCGATTGCGTCACGTGCGCGTCCCGCTGGTCAAACACAAGAAGGCCGAAACGGCCCGCCGTCCGGCCAAGGCGGTCTCAAAGCAAGCGAACAAAAGGGCGGCGTGGCGGTCGGAGGCGGTGACTCACGTTCGCGTGCGGCATTGCGTTATCGGGGGCCTGCTGTTGGAAACGTCCGCGCCGCGGCCTAGGAGTACGCCACCTCGACCGCTTTGTAGACGGTGCTCGCCTTGCCGAAACCCACGCGCTGATACAAACGGATCGCGTCGCCGTTTTGGGCGGTCACTTCCAGGAAAGCGCGCCGCAGGCCCGCCTGCTGAAATCCTTCCAGCGCCCGCATCAACAGACAGGTTCCCAACCGACGATCGCGATGTTCCGGCGTGACGCCCAAGTTCTGGATCGCGCCCATCCCGGAATAATCGCGAATGCCCTGAATCGTGCCGCAGTACTCGTCATCGCCATGGGGCGACTCGTAGGCCACCAGCCACGTTGCGCCCGGCAGGAAGCCCTGCTTGCCGCGGATCTCCTGCATCAGCCGCTGGCAACCGAGCCAGTCACCCAGACAAGGAAATACGTTGGAATCGATCTCGCCGCGGAAGCTCTGGTACTTCGCCTCGGCATGCGCTTCCAACAACGAGTCGTCCCAAGCCAACAGCCGGTAACCGGCCGGCAGCGGCGGCGGCACCAACAGCCGCCCCGTCAGATCGACCTCCATCCGGAAGCGCTTGAAGTACGTCAAACCCATAGACCGACCAGCAGGCTTGGTGACGAGTGGGCTTTCGGCAGCCCCCGCCCGCGCTTTTCGCGGTAGATGCGCACGATCAACTCTCAACCAGTCCCAATTGGTCGATCCGGGCCGGCGTCGTTGTCGACACACCCGACTTGCCCCGAAACGCGGGTATCTACCAGTAATGTAGCGGTCCGACGGGGGCTGTCAACTTTTCAGAACGTTAAATGGCGTCCAGACTTCTGCCGAACGGCACAAGCCGTACTGCCGGCCTGCTCCCCTGACTTTGCCCGGGTTTTCCAGCCCGTGCAACGCAAGTCGCTGGAACCACATGGGCCGCGAAACGGTCCGAAGCTGTCACCACCCCCGGCGGATTGGTATTTCGCATCCTCAAAATCGATGTTTCCGGCATCAAAAAGCAGCCCCGGCCCAATGGGCCCGGGGCTAAACTTTCATCCTTCGTCCTCATCCTTTCTTCTTAATGGCTCGCCGCAGCGTGCGGAGATTGACGACGTCCATTTGCTCGCCGTCGACTTCTTCCTTAGGGGTTTCGAGATACATGGGCGTATTGCGGAAGCGCGGGTCATTGAGCAGATGGCGAAACGGCGCGAGGCCCAATTTCCCGCGGCCGATGTGTTCGTGGCGATCGACGCGCGAGCCCAGCGGCTGCTTGCTATCGTTCAAGTGAAACGCCTTGACGCGGTCCAAGCCGACCGTGCGATCGAGCTCGTCGATCGTCGACTCGTATTCGTTGCGCGTGCGGAGCGGATAGCCGGCGGCGAACGCGTGGCACGTGTCGATGCACACGCCGAGCTTTTCGCTTCGCGCGACTCCGGCGATGATGGCCGCCAGATGCTCAAACCGCCAACCCAGATTCGTTCCCTGGCCGGCCGTGTTTTCCAAGAGTGCTTGGGCGCCAATGCCGTCGGTCTCGCGATCGACCGTGTCGAGCGCCTCGATGACGCGCTTGATCCCTTGCTCTTCGCTGCTCGTTGTGTACGCCCCTGGATGCGTCACGACGTAGCGAATGCCCAGTTTTTCGGCCCGTAAAAGCTCGACCCGAAACGCCTCGACCGACCTAGCCCACAGCGCGTCATCCGGGCTCGCCAGGTTGATCAGGTAGGAGTCATGCGCGATCGGATGCGTGACGCCGGTTTGCGCGAGCGCCGCCTGAAACTTTTGTGCATCCTCGTCGGTCAACTCCTTGGCCCGCCACTGGTTGTTGTTCTTGGTGAACAACTGCACGCAATCGCAGCCGGCCGCGTGAGCCAGCTCGACGGCCTTGTAATAGCCGCCGGCAATCGACATGTGGGCACCGAGGATCGACACGTGACAACCACGACCGGGCTGCAATGCGGGCGCACGGCCAACCGCACCCGATTTGCGGGTCGTTTTAGCCTGGTGCATTATCTGGGTCTGAAGCCCGACATTTCCGCAGGAAGCCCGGCCTCGCAGAAGCCGGCTACAGTGCCTCAATAACGCCGCTAGGCCGGGGTTACGGAGGCTGCCCTGGGGCCTTTGCCGCCGGATTGGCCTTGCTCGACTTCGTATTCGACTTGCTGCCCTTCGGACAAATCGTCGAAACCCTGGTTGGCCACCGTGGAGTGGTGAAAGAAGACGTCCTGTCCGGAGTCCGACTGGATGAAGCCGAATCCCTTGTCATGCACGAGCTTTTTGATCTTGCCGAGCGCCATGCCTCGATGCCCCCCTCGGAAAAACTGGATAGTAGCGACATCCAAGGAGCCCGCCCATTGCTGGCGCTCCTGTCGCGGTGCATATCATATCAAAAGGGGGGCCCGTGAACAGTCCCGGGCCAGCTCAAAGATGCCCAACCCTCCCGGCGCGTCGTCGCTGGCGGTGCCCCACGGCGCGCCGGCAATGAGGGGGCAGCCTGCCGGACCGTGTCTCTAAGCAGCACGGAATATGGGCCCCGCAGTCTGCGCAAAACCTGACGGTGCCCGTCCTTTTGAAACGAGTTCTTGTAAGTCAGGTCCCATGGATTAAAATTGGTTATCAGCTTTCACGTCTTCAGCCGCATGGAGGAGAGCGTCGTTATGGCCGGGTGGTGGGTCCCCGCAGTTGCCGCGTCGGCGGCCGCGGTCATCGCTGTTTCCCTCGTTTGGCGGCCGCTGCGCATGCGGCTGCGCGAGAAGCAACTGGCCCGCGCGCGCCGAGATTTCCACCGTCAGCGCGAACGCCTCGAAGCGCGATTTTACACTCTGGCGTCCCAGAGCGGCAAGCCCCGCGGGCTGGAGTGGGTCCGCTGCGATTTCGAGGACGACGTGATTTACGCGCGGCACCGGCAGAGCGGCGAACTTTCGGCGTTTGTCGGCGTCACGATCGGCTTCGAGGCCATCGAAGGGGGCGGCATGGAAGAGGTGGAAGCGGTCGGAAACGCCCGCGCCGCCACGGCCGTCTTTCGCGTCGAACGGGGCCATTGGGCCACCGACGGCCGCGCGCTGTTCAACCTGACTCCGGCCGAGGCGGTCGCCTTCTATCAGGACAACCTCGAATTCGTGGCCGAGGAACTGGCACGGCACGACGGTTAGCAGCGTGTTGAAAAATTGGGACAGGCACCTCGCGACCGCCGTTTTTCGCGGGTCTTGCCGCGACGTGCTCGGAGCCAGTCCCATTTTTCAACGGCCTGTTAGGTCGGGCGGATCGTCACGGGCGCGCCGCAGGCCACCAGCAAGGGATTAGCCGGCCAGCAGCTTGCGCAACACGGTCTGGAGGATGCCGCCGTTTTTGTAGTATTCGAGTTCCACCGGGGTGTCGATGCGGACCCGGCAGGCGAACGTCTTCTTCGATCGGTCGGCGGCCGTGGCCACGACGTCAAGCGACGCGCCCGGTTTCAGGTCGTCGCCCAGGGCGGGAACGTCATAAATCTCTTCGCCCACGAGGCCCAGCGACTGCCACGTCTGGCCCGACTCGAATTCGAGCGGCAGCACGCCCATGCCCACCAGGTTGCTGCGATGGATGCGCTCGAAGCTCACGGCGATGACGGCGCGGACTCCCAAGAGCAGCGTTCCCTTGGCGGCCCAATCGCGGCTCGAGCCGGTGCCGTACTCGCTTCCGGCCAGGACGATGAGCGGGACGTTTTCCTCCTTATACTTCATCGCGGCTTCGTAGATGCTCATTGGCTGGCCGTCGGGCAAGTGCCGCGTCTCGCCCCCTTCGGTCCCGGGAGCCAGGAGATTGCGAATGCGGATGTTTCCGAACGTTCCGCGCGTCATGACGCGGTCGTTGCCGCGGCGCGATCCGAAACTGTTGAAATTGCGCGGGTCGACTCCCTGCTCGATCAGATACTGTCCCGCGGGGCTTTTGGCGGCGATCGAACCGGCCGGCGAAATGTGGTCGGTCGTCACCGAATCGCCGAGCATGGCCAGCACCCGGCCGCGCAGCAGCGGCTCGATCTTTCCGGGCTCTCGCGCAAGACCGATCAAAAACGGCGGTTCCTGGATGTACGTGCTTTTGGGATTCCAGTCGTACAGGTCGCCTCCGCGGCTGGGCAACTCGTTCCACTTTTCGTTCGACGTCAGCACGTCGGCATAGCGCGATTGGAACATCTCGGGCGAGATGCACCGCTGGATTGTTTTTTCCACTTCCTCGCGGCTGGGCCAGATGTCCTTCAGGTAGACGTCTTTGCCGTCTTTGCCCTTACCCAGCGGCTCGTTCAGCAGGTCGATATCCGTTGTGCCGGCCAGCGCGTAAGCCACGACCAAGGGCGGGCTAGCCAGATAGTTGGCCTTCACAAGCGGATTGATGCGCCCTTCGAAGTTGCGATTGCCGCTCAAGACGGCGGCCGCCACCAGGTTGCCTTCGGTGACCGCTTTGGCCACGCTGTCCGGCAGCGGGCCGCTGTTGCCGATGCACGTCGTGCAGCCGTATCCGACGGTATAGAACCCCAGCGACTCGAGCGGCGCGGTCAGTCCGGCTTTCTGGAAATAGTCGGTCACGACGCGCGATCCCGGCGCCAGGCTCGTTTTGACGTAGGGCTTTCGCGCGAGCCCCTTTTCGACCGCTTTTTTCGCCAACAGTCCCGCCGCCACCATGACCGACGGATTGCTGGTGTTCGTGCAGCTTGTGATCGCGGCAATGACGACCGCTCCGTGTCCGATGGTTGACGTGTGCCCCTTGTCGCTGATCTCGACGGTTCGCTTTGTGCCGCTTTCGTCCAGCGCGAACCCGCGCTCGGCGATCGGCGCCGTGAGTGATTTGCGGAACGAGCTTTTCATCGACGCCAGCGGCACGCGGTCCTGCGGCCGCTTGGGTCCGGCCAGGCTCGGCACAACGGTATTCAAATCGAGCGAAACGACCTTGGTGAATTTCGGCTCCGGCTCGTCGTCGGTGCGGAACAGTTGTTGTTCCTTGGCGTAGCGCTCGACGAGCTCGACTTCGGCTTCGGTGCGGCCTGTGCGGCGCATGTAGGCCAGCGTCTCGGCGTCGACGGGAAAGAATCCCATCGTGGCGCCGTACTCGGGCGACATGTTGCCGATCGTCGCGCGGTCCGCCAGCTTCATGTTCGACACGCCGGGGCCAAAGAACTCGACGAATTTGCCGACCACGCCTTCGTTGCGCAGGATCTGCGTCACGGTGAGCACCAGGTCGGTGGCCGTCGCGCCGGGCGGAAGCTCGCCGGTGATCCGGAAGCCGACCACCTCGGGCATCAGCATGTACAGCGGCTGGCCGAGCATCACGGCTTCGGCCTCGATGCCGCCGACGCCCCAGCCGACGACGCCCAGCCCGTTGATCATCGTCGTGTGGCTGTCGGTGCCCACGAGCGTATCGGGCACGGCCACGAGATCATTCGCTTCGCCGCGCAGAAACACTCCCTTGGCCAGGTATTCGAGATTCACCTGGTGTACGATTCCGACGCTCGGCGGCACCACTTGGAAATTCGCAAACGCCTTTTGTCCCCAGCGCAAGAACTCGTAACGCTCGCGGTTCCGCTCGTATTCTAAATCGACGTTGCGCTCAAGTGCATCGGCGACGTTGAACACGTCGACTTGCACCGAGTGGTCGATCACCAGGTCGACGGGAATTTGGGGATTGATTTTTTTCGGGTCGCCGCCCAGTCGCCGCATGCCGGCCCGCATGGCCGCCAGGTCGACCACGGCCGGAACGCCGGTGAAGTCTTGCAGCAGGACGCGGGCGGGATTAAAGGGGATTTCCACCCGCGCCGGCGCGGCGGCGTTCCAACCGGCCAGGTTTTTGACGTCCTCTTCGCGGACGGCGAATCCGTCGCAATTCCGCAGGGCCCCCTCCAGGAGCACTCGAATCGAGTACGGCAGCGCGGCGATTTTGGCGAGGCCCAGTCGTTCCAGCTTCGCGAGCCGAAACAAGCTGGCCTTTTCTCGCCCCGTGTCGAACTTCTCGCGCGCCCCGAAGGGGTCGGTGTTTCGCTGTTTTGACATGCTTGCTAGCCCCTCAAGCGGTTGGCATTTGCGCGATTCCGGCGTTGCAACCGGAAGAATTGTACCGAACCGCACAAGTTCTGTCTGCCGGCGTCGACGTCGCGGCGTTGGGGACGCTTCTTCGACTTTGACGTTCGGCGGCCACGACCTACATTTCCAGTGACCCTTGCGGAAAATCTCTCATTTCGTGCCGCAACGCGGCGAAACGACGGGTAAAGCTCATGACGGAAATGTCCCACGACGACCTTCTCGCGCGATTGGCCGGCGGACGAGGCGCGGACGATACCGACCCTTGGGCGGCCATCGCGGCCTCGCAGCCGCAGCATGCCGCGGTCGAAGAAAAGCCTCGCGAGAAGCCTGAAGGCACCGAAGAAGAGCCCGAGGCTCTCGAATCCGAGCAGTCCGGCGAAACGCGGCGCGAAGCCGCGCGGGCCCACGGCGAATCGGCCGAGCAGGCCGCAGGCGCCGCGCAGTCCAAACCGCACCAACGCCCAGAGCATGTAGAGCCCCAAGAAGTCGACGCGTTTGTGCCCATCGAGCCGGACTCGCTGGCCCAGGCTCGATTGACCCCCAGCGCCGTCGGGGAGCTGATTCTCAAGCTGATGCTCTCGCGCGGCGACCTCACCGGCCGCGAGATTCACGAGCACATCAAGCTGCCGTTTCGGATCGTGGAGGAGCTGTTGCGGGAGATGAAATCCGATCAACTGGTCGTTCACAGGGGCGCGGCGCCGATGAACGACTATCTGTACCAGTTGACGGACTTGGGCCGGGAACGGGCCCGGCGGCACGTCGAGCACTGCACGTACTTCGGCACCGCGCCGGTGTCGCTGCAAGATTATATTGCCGCGGTCGCCAAACAGTCGCTCACCGAGCAGCATCCGACCGTCGAGGACTTGCGGCGCGCCTTTTCTGACCTGTTGATCAACAAGCATATGCTCCGCCGCCTGGGGCCGGCGATCAACTCCGGCCGCGGATTGTTTCTGTTCGGCCCGCCGGGCAACGGCAAGAGCAGCATTGCCGAACGCGTCACCAAGGCGTTTGGCCAATACATCTGGATTCCCCGCGCCATCGGCATCGACGGCGAGGTCATCCGGCTTTACGATCCCAACGCCCATGAGCTTGCGCCCCTGGAATCGAACGGCGGATTGCTCGCGGACAGGAGGATCGACAAACGTTGGGTGCGCATCCGCCGGCCGACCGTCGTGGTGGGCGGCGAATTGACGATGGCCAGCCTGGAAGTGACGCTCAACACGTCCACCGGAATCAGCGAAGCGCCCGTGCAGTTGAAGAGCAATTGCGGCACGCTCGTGATCGACGACTTCGGCCGTCAGCGGATGAGCACCGACGAACTATTGAACCGCTGGATCGTGCCCCTGGAGAAACGGCACGATTACTTGAACCTGGCCAACGGCAAGAAGATCGAAGTGCCGTTCGACCAACTGGTCATCTTCTCCACGAACCTCGAGCCCAAGGACCTGGTCGACGACGCGTTCCTGCGCCGTATTCCTTACAAGATCGAGGTGACCGATCCCTCGGAGGAAGAGTTCCGCGAGCTGTTCAAGATGATGGCGCCGCAGCTCGGCTTCGTGTACAAGGACGAGGTGGTGACCTACGTGCTGGAAAAGCACTACCGCTCCGTCGGCCGGAAGATGCGATGTTGCCAGCCGCGCGATTTGCTCATGCAGGCGCGCAACATGTGCCTGTACGAGACCAAGGAGCTGGAGCTGACCGAAGACGCGATGGATTTCGCCGTGGAAAACTACTTCGCCGTGCTCTGAGCCGCGGCGCGTGAGCCTTCCGGCTGAAAGAATTCGACCGCGCGGGCGGCGCCGCTGAACAGGTAGCGCACGGCCGTGAAATGGCCCGCGTCCCACCACACGATTTCCGGCTCGCCGAAGGCCCGCCACAGCGCCCTCGTACACGCCGGCGGAACCACCTCGTCGCGGCTCGCGTTGAGCATCAGGATCTTTCGGCCCGGCACCGGCCTGGCATACGTCACCGGATCGACCGGGCGCAGCACCTCGAACAACTCCTCTTTGGTGTGTCCCGCGGCGGTCCAGTGCTCGCGCAGTTCGGTCATTTCGGTCGACTGCCAGGCCACCTCGCCCATGTCGCCGCCGGCCAGAATCAAACAGGCCTTTGTCAGCCGCGGTTCGATGCCGGCGGCCAGCGCCGCGGTGATGCCCCCCAGGCTGATTCCCAGAACGCCGATCTGCTTGTCGTCGATCTCTTGCTGCGCCGCCAGCCAACCGGCGGCCTGGCGGATGTCGAGCGCAGCCTGCGTCATGCCGCGCGCCGTTTCGTAGGGATCCATCGAGACCATGCGGGCCGGCGATCCTTCCTGCCGCCGTTCGCCGTAATAGGGCATTTTGAGAAACAGCGCGGCAACGCCCCGCGTGGCCATCGCCCGGCAAAACAGCCGTGCGAGGTCAAAATCGCCCCCCAGAATGTGCAGCACCACCACGCCTGGCTTGGGGCCGGCGGCCGTCGGGCAGAAGTACTCGCAGTGCACCGTGTTGTTGTTCGGATGCGGTGTGACCACCGGGGAAGGGAACGTCACCTTCGACACCGTCATTACTTTTCCCAACGTGGGAAGCGGCCGTTGCTGGTAGCGAAACGTATGGCGCTTGAGCCGAAACTGTTCGGGCAGGGCACTTTCGTCGCCGACCGGCACAAACTCGACGACGCCGGCCTTCGCGGACGGATCCGCCGCGACCGCAGAGGGCACAAGACCGCCGACGGCCATCGTCGCCAACAACCCTGGCAGAATCCTGCCTGGCAGCATGATTGCGTGGCTCCGGAGAAACAATCTGCCTGGTAGCGACGAGTCGGCCCGTATGCTAATCGCGCCCCTTGGGCCGACGCAAGGGCAGCCAGGTGGCGGCCGGCTTGGGTGCTCGATTCTCCGGCATGCGACGGCAAATCGTGGGCCCCTCGACCGGGATTCGCGTGACGTATAATTCCCCAGCCGGACGATCGCGCATCATGATACGCGTCCGTGCAGGTAGCGAACTCGCGACAGACTCGATCGGGTGCAGCCATGCGGAACGTGTTATTGCTCGGCGCCGGCAAGATCGGCCGCATGATTGCCAGGTTTCTCTCGGCCACCGGCGACTATGACCTGCTGGTCGGCGACAGCGATCCGGCGGCCCTTGCGCGGATCGGGGGCCGGGCGAACCTCGAAACGGCGCTCGTGGATGCCGACGACCCGCGGCAATTGGCCGCCGCGCTCGGCGGCCGCGACGTCGTGGTCTCCGCGCTCAGCTACGCTCATAATCCCGCGGTTGCTACGGCCGCTGTGGCGGCCGGCGCCGGCTATTTCGACCTGACCGAAGACATCGAAACCACGCGCCGCGTGATAGAAATCGCCAAAGGGGCGCGCGGCGGACAAATCTTCATGCCGCAATGCGGTCTGGCACCCGGCTTCGTCTCGATCGTGGCTCACGATTTGACCCGCAACTTCGAGTCGCTCGATACCGTCTACATGCGCGTCGGTGCCCTGCCGCAGTTCCCCTCCAATGCGCTGATGTACAACCTGACCTGGTCGACCGACGGCCTGATCAACGAGTACTGCAACGATTGCGAGGCGATTCACGACGGCCGCCGCATCGAGGTCCTGCCGCTGGAGGGCGTCGAGCACTTTTCGCTTGACGGCGTGCGGTACGAGGCATTTAACACTTCCGGCGGGGTGGGCACGCTGTGCGATACCCTGGACGGGCGCGTGCGCGAACTGAACTACAAGACGATCCGCTATCAAGGCCACCGCGACCTGATGGGTTTTTTGACCCACGATTTGCGGCTGTCGGCGCGGCGCGAGCTGCTCAAGGACATCCTGGAGCACGCCGTCCCCATCACGTTTCAGGACGTGGTCGTGATTTTTTGCACCGTCTCGGGCCGCCGCAAGGGTCAGCTCGTGCAGATCAGCGACGCCCGGAAGATTTACGGCGAAACGGTAGACGGCGAAGCCTGGAGCGCGATCCAAGTGACCACCGCCGCGGCCGTGTGCGCCGTGGTCGACCTGCACCGCGAGGGAAGATTGACCGGCACCGGCCTGGTGCGGCAGGAGCAGGTGGGGCTCGACGAATTCCTGGCGAATCGTTTCGGCCGCCACTATCAAGGTTCCAAAATCTATAGCCGCTTCGCGGGCGCATTGGATGGAAATGGGGCAGGCGATGAAGAAAACGCTTGAGGACGTGCTGGCCCGGCTGGGAGTTGCCGAACCGGCGGCCGTGGCCATCGGCAGTGACTGGTCGGCCGGCCGTGGCGGCAAGATGACCGTTTCGTGCCCGATCGACGGAAGCTTGCTGGCCGGCTTTCCGGCGGCCACGGGAGCCGACGTTCGGCGAGTTGCCGAAGCCGCGGCCGCGGCGTTTCGCCAGTGGCGCGTCGTGCCGGCGCCGCGTCGCGGGCAGATCGTGCGGCGGATCGGCGAAGCGCTTCGCGCGCACAAGCCCGATCTGGCCGTGCTGGTGACGCTCGAAACCGGCAAAATCACCGAAGAGGCGCTGGGCGAAGTCCAGGAGATGATCGACATCTGCGATTTTGCCGTCGGCTTAAGCCGCCAACTGCACGGTCTGACGATTGCCAGCGAACGTCCCCAGCATCGGCTGGCCGAGCAGTGGCATCCACTGGGTCCCGTCGGCGTCATCACCGCTTTCAACTTTCCCGTGGCCGTCTGGGCCTGGAACGCGATGATCGCGCTTGCTTGCGGTGATACGCTCGTGTGGAAGCCGTCGGAAAAGACGCCCCTCTCGGCGCTGGCCTGCCAGCGGATTGCCGCCGGTGTTTTATCCGAATTCCCCGATTTGCCCGCCGCGGTCACAAGCGTCGTTATCGGCGGGACTGAAGTGGGTCAGGCGATCGCCGCTTCGCCCGTGTTCCCCTTGGTCTCGGCCACCGGTTCGGTGCCCATGGGACGCGCCGTGGCACAAACCGTGGCTGCGCGGCTGGGGCGATCGCTCTTGGAATTAGGCGGCAACAACGGCGCCATCGTGGCGCCTTCGGCCGATTTGAGCCTGGCGCTGCGCGGGATCGTGTTTGCCGCCGCCGGCACGTGCGGACAGCGCTGCACGACATTGCGGCGGTTGATCGTCCATGCATCGGTGGCCGACGGGCTGCTTGCGCGCTTGCTAAAGGTCTACCGCGAGCTGCCGATCGGCAACCCGCTCGATCGCGGGACGCTCGTCGGGCCGCTCATCGACGCGCGGGCCGCCGACGCGATGGACGCGGCACTCGAAACCGCTCGCGAGCAAGGCGGCAAAGTTCATGGCGGCGGCCGTGTGACCCAAGGCGTTCCCCCGGGCGGCGTCTACGTGCGGCCGGCGATCGTCGAAATCGAGCCCGCCGCCCCGATCGTCCAGGAGGAAACCTTCGCGCCGATTCTGTATTTCATGCGCTACGAGACGCTCGCAGAAGCGATCGCCATCCACAACGGCGTGCCACAGGGCCTGGCTTCGGCCATTTTCACCAGCGACGTGCGCGAGGCCGAGTTGTTCACTTCGGCCGCGGGCTCCGACTGCGGCATTGCCAACGTCAACGTCGGCACCAGCGGCGCCGAAATCGGCGGCGCCTTCGGCGGCGAAAAAGACACCGGCGGCGGCCGCGAGAGCGGCTCCGACGCCTGGAAAAACTACATGCGCCGCGCCACCAACACCATCAACTACTCCACCGAGCTGCCGCTCGCCCAGGGCATCAAGTTCCCGGTGTAGCCCGACGCGCGTGGCAATCCACCCCAATTGATTAGAAGAGGGCCGCAATCGGCCGCCCTTGATAAACCCGAAACGGGCGATTTTCCAGGTCGAAGAATTCGAGCTCGGGGTCGATCCCCAGCGCGTGGAAGATCGTGGCCGCCAGGTCGGAAGGCGTGTATGCCTCGCTGGCCGGCAGGCCGCCGGTGCGATCGGTCTGTCCGATGACGCGGCCGGGAGCGATTCCTCCGCCAGCGAAGAAACAACCGAAGACGTCGCCCCAATGGTGGCGGCCCGGCGTAAACGGTTCTCCGGAGGCATTTCGGCCGGCCGTGCTGATCGGCGAGATGCGCGGCGTGCGTCCCATTTCGCCGCACATGACGACGAGCGTTTCGTCGAGCAAGCCGCGCGCCGCCAGATCGTCGAGAAAGCCGCTCAAGCAGCGATCGAGCGACGGCAGCAAATGGCCTTTCAGGTCGCGAAACGCGTTCTGGTGCGTGTCCCAGCCGCGCAAGTTGACCTGCACCATGCGCACGCCCGCCTCGACCAGCCGCCGGGCGACCAGAAACGCCTGGCCCCACTCCTCGCGGCCGTACAGGTCGCGCACGGCCTCACTCTCGTCCGCCAGATCGAACGGATTGTGCTTTCCCTTCTGCCCCAGAATCAGGTCCCACGCCTGCCGGCGAAAGCTATCCATGGTCTGCACCGCCGGCTCGCCGTCGAATGCCCGACGCGCAACGTCGAGATGGGCCAATAGCGCCGCGCGATTTTGCAGATTCGCCAGACTCAATACGGTCGACAGTCCCAAATCGGGCAAATGAAAGTCCGCGTCGCGGCAACTGCTGTCATCCCACCAGGCGCCGGGCTGTTTGCCCGGCGCGCGGGCCGGATCGTTCGGCTGGTCGTGGCTGAAGCAGTTGGGACAGCTTCCGCCGCCGTCGGGCGTATGGCACGTTGGGGCCAAATCGACCCGCCAGCGCGTGTACTTGCTGCCCAGCATGCCCGGGCGGGTGCCGACAGGTTGAATGTTGCCTCGCGGGATTTCCACCACCGGCGGCAAGCCGAACGACGCTCCCTCGGGGAGCGCGAAGGCAATCGCCGAGCCGATCGAAGGCCACTCGAAGCGGCGCGGCTTGGGCAAATCGATCGTCGAGGTGGTTTCGCCGGGCGGCAACTCGCAGCGGCCGGTGTGCAGCAGGTACGTCGACGCGTTGTGCTCGTTGCGAAACTGCCGCGGAGCCGGGTGGTGCATGGTGCGCACGATCGAAAACCGGTCGCTCCGCGCCGCCAGTCGCGGCAGATACTCGCAAACGTGATAGCCGCTCGTACGAGTTGCCGTGGTCCCGTATTCGCCGCGAAATTCGACGGGGGCCTCGGGCTTAGGGTCCCAGCTTTCGTGCTGTGAAGGCCCGCCCGATTGGAAAATGAACACGACCGATTTGGCCGTTGGGCGCACCCGGCCGACTTCCGCCGCGCGTGATTCGACTCGCACCAGATCAGCCAGGCTCAAGCCGACGAGCGACAGTCCGCCCGCTTCGAGCAGGCGTCGCCGCCCAATGTTCGGGTGATCGCCCGGTGTGCAGCCCAAGCGGTGTGCTTTGCGCGGCATGGTGGGTTTCTCGCCGGCAGGATACGTCGGCAGGCGCGGCCCATCGTATCCGATCGGCCGTCGCCCGACAAATCCCGAACCCCAAGCGGGGAATACTAACCCGAAGCGCAAGTTTTGATGTTGCGCATCGTGTCTTAGCCCCCGGCTTTGCCGGGGGATCGCCGTC
>JBBDNV010000144.1:0-72994 GCA_040877415.1 Pirellulales bacterium | reverse complement strand
GCCCCACTCGCTGCTATCACACCGCCGCCTAAAAAACAAACCGCAGGCTGCACCCAACTGCCATTGTGGCGCGCCAGCGGCTCTCGTACACTTCGGCCCCCCAGTAACAGCAATCAAGGAGGATCCATGCTGGGCCGAACGCGACCGCAACTGCTGCTAGCGGCGATTGCCGGCTTGATGTTCTTTGTCAACCTGGGGGCGACCCACCTGTGGGATGTCGACGAGGCGATCTTTTCGCAGGCGGCCAAGGAAATGCACCAGCGCGGCGACGCCGTGGTGCCGTACTTCAACGGCCAGGTGTTTCCCGACAAGCCGGCATTGATGTACTGGCTGATGATCGGCGCCTATGAGCTGTTCGGTCCCACGGAATTCGCCGCGCGGTTCTGGTCGGCCGTGTTTGGGATCGGCAGCGTGCTGTTGACGTATCGATTGGGGCGGCTCGTGTTTTCGCCGCCGGTCGCCTTCTGGTCCGGGCTGATTCTGGCCACGAGCCTGAATTTTACGGTCGTCGCCCGCGCGGCCACGCCCGACTCGTTTCTGGTGTTCTTTTCCACCCTGGCGGTGCTGCTTTTTGTCTTGGGCACGGCCAAGGCGCAAGCGCGCCGGGGCGAGGCGAACGAACGCAACGCTCCCTGGGCCGGTCAGACTCGCTTCGAGCCGAGCTGGCTTTCGTACGCGCTGGTGTACGCGGCGATGGGTTTTGGCGTGTTGACCAAGGGCCCGATCGGCGTGGTGCTGCCGACGGCCACGATCGGGCTGTTTCTGTTGATCGTCCGCGCGGGGCCGGTTCCATCCGTCGAGCAGCCGGGCTGGGGTGGAAGCGTGCGAAGTGGCCTGCGTCGGACCGCGCGCGTCTTCGCGCCGTTGCACATCCTGCGAGCGATCTGGAGCATGCGGCCGCTGACGGCGATTGGCGCGGTGCTGGCCGTGGCCGGTCCGTGGTACGCGTGGGTCGGCGTCAAAACACAAGGCGAGTGGCTCGTCGGCTTCTTCGGCGTTCACAACTTCGGCCGCTTTGTCGGCGCGATGGATAACCACGGCGGGCCAATCTACTACTACCTGGTGGCGATCGCGGTGGGTTTCTTTCCCTGGTCGGTTTTGGCCGGGCCGGCCCTTTGGCACATGAGCAAGCTGCTCAAGGAAAGCCATCCCTGGCGGCCTGGCTATGTGCTTTTGGGTTCGTGGATCGCCGTGTGGGTCGGATTCTTTTCGCTGGCCGGCACGAAGCTGCCCAGCTACATCGTGCCGGCCTATCCGGCACTCGCGCTGGTGACGGGATGTTTCGTAGCTTCCTGGATTGGCGAGCCGGCGCTGTTGCCGCGCGTGTGGCCCCGGCTGATCTGGGGCTGTGTGGCACTGGTAGGCGTGGGCCTGATGGTGGCGCTGCCCTTCGCGGCGCAACGGTACCTGGGCGGTGAATGGATGTTGGGCGCCATTGGCCTCATTCCCCTGGCGGCGGCCGCCGCGGGTTGGGTTTTCTGCCGCCGCGGCCAGACCCGATACGCCGCCCTGACGCTGGCCGGCTTGGGCGTCGTGCTGTGGATCACCGTGTTTGGGTTCGTGGCCGTTTACGTGGACCGCTATCAGGAGAGCCCGGCATTTGCCCGGCGGATTGCGGAGAATTCCGGGACCGGCCCGCCGCCGGCGATCGCATCGTTCCATCACTTCCGGCCGAGTTACGTCCTCTACACCCAGCGTGTCGTCGAGCGGATCGAAACGCCCGACGAAGTGCGATCGTTTTTTGCCGCCCATGCGCAGGGCGCGTTTGTGATCACGAATGACGGTCAGTACGATCGCCTGCGCGGCAGCCTTCCGCCGGACGTGACCGTGCTCGAAACCCGACGACGGCTGGGGCAGCGCGGACACGTGCTTTTGTTGGGCCGCGCGAAGCCGTCGGCGACCGCCACGAAGTCGCCTATCGAAGCTGGCTCGCCTCTGCGCTGAGCGGAGCGCAGAAGGCGTCGGCCGAGGTTCAACTCCCAACGCCCTGTCGCTTTGGCATGGCCACTTGGGCCGCTATGCGCGGCGCGCCGGCCGCGTTCATCCCACAGGCGCGCGGCGTATTCTTAACTGCCCCAGGTGCTTGATCTTGCGCTTTGGGTGTGTTAGCCTTAGTCGTCGCAGGCGCAAGCTGCGCGCGCCCGTGAGATTCCCACCCCATCCAACCCACCAATCCGAGAGCGACTGCCATGCTCAACGTGACCGGTCGGGGCCAGGCGCATACGTGCGATGGCATCACGCGTCGTGACTTTTTACAAGTCGGCAGCTTGGGGGCCATCGGGCTTTCGCTACCCGAGCTGTTGGCCGCCCGCGCTCAGGGGGCCGTGGCCAAGGATCACGACGAGCGCAGCGTGATCATGATCTTCAATCTCGGCGCGCCCAGCCAGCTCGACACGTTCGACCTGAAGCCCGAGGCGCCCGTCGAAATCCGCGGGCCGTTCAAGTCCATCAAGACCAACGCGCCGGGCATCGAGATATCGGAAATCTTTCCGCTGCACGCCAAGCATGCCGACAAGTTTTCGCTCGTGCGCAGTTGCTATCACACGGCCGCCGCGGTGCACGACACCGGCCACCAGATGATGCAGACCGGCCGGCTGTTCACCGGGGGCATCAACACGCCGCACGCCGGCTGCGCGCTGGCTTACCTGCGTGGCCGCAAAAGCGATCTGCCGGCGCACGTGGTTCTGCCCGAGCCGATGGGCCCCACGGGCGGAAACCTGCCGCACGGACAAGACGCCGGATTTCTGGGCAAGGCGCACGATCCGTTCGCCCTGATGGCCGATCCGTCGAAGCCGAACTTCAAGGTGCCAGATTTGCTGCCGCCGCCCGAGATCGGCGAAGCGCGGCTCGCGCGGCGCCGCAAGCTGCGGTCGATTGTCGACGAGACGGTCTCGAACTTCGAGGCCAGCGACAACGCCAAACTACTCGATAGCAATTTCGAGGCCGCGTTCCGCATGATGACCAGCCCCGAGGCCCGGGCGGCGTTCGATCTGGCGCAGGAGCCGGCAAAGATCCGCGAGCGATACGGGATGAACCGCTTTGGCCAGTGCTGCCTGTTGGCGCGGCGATTGATCGAGGCCGGCGTGCGGTTTGTCACGGTCAACACGTTTTTGACCGTGTTCAACGAGATCACCTGGGACATTCACGGCTCGAGCCCGTTTACGTCGATCGAGGGCATGAAGACGGTCGTGGCCCCGATGTACGACCAGGGATATTCGGCACTGTTGGAAGATCTGGCCGAGCGCGGGATGCTCGGCAATACACTGGTCTGCAACCTGGCCGAATTCGGCCGCACGCCGCGCGTCAATCCGGCCGGCGGGCGCGATCACTGGCCGCAATGCTTTACGGTTTATTTCGCCGGGGGCGGCGTTCAGGGCGGGCGCGTCGTGGGGCGCAGCGATCGCATCGGGGGTGTGCCGGCCGAACGGCCCGTCGAGCCGCCGGAAATCGTGGCCACCGTTTATCGCAGCCTGGGACTCGACCTGGAAACCAAGCTGCCCGGTCCCCAAGGACGGCCGTTCCCGCTGGTCGACACCGGCAAGCACGAGATCCACGAGCTTTTCTAGAAAAGGCACAAGGATGAAGGCAGAAGGCCAAAGGGAAGAGTGAAAACATGCGTTACCTTCGGGCTTTTGTTTTTTTCTGCCTTCTGCCTTCTGCCTTCTGCCTTTCCCTCGGTCGCGCTGCGGCCGGTGAAGTGGTGAAGCTGCTGCCCGGCGCGTTTACGCTCGCAGGAAGCCTGGCGCGGCAGTCGCTGGTGCTGGAAACCTATTCGGACACAGGCGCCACGGGCCAGATTGCCGACGGCGTGTCGTTTTCCACAAGCGATCCCGCGATCGTGAAGATCGAAGGCGGGGTGGCCGTGCCGGTGGCGGACGGCAAAGCCACGATCACCGCCACGGCCGGCGAGCGCAGCGCGACGGCCGAAGTGACGGTCGTCGACATGGAAAAACTATTCGCCTGGAGCTTCCGCAATCACGTCGAATCGGTGATTTCCAAATCGGGCTGCAACAGCGGGGCGTGCCACGGGGCGCTGGCCGGCAAAAAGGGCTTTAAGCTGTCGCTCGGCGCGTTCGACCCGCTGGCCGACTACTTTTACATCACGCGCCAAGCCCGCTCGCGGCGCGTGGTGCTGAGCGACCCGGGGCGCAGCCTGGTGCTCTTAAAACCCACGGCCACGGTGCCGCACAAAGGCGGGCTGCGGTTCCGCGTCGGAACGCCTGAGTATCGCGTCTTCTCCGAGTGGATCGCGGCCGGAGCGCACGGTCCCAAGGACGACGATCCGCGGCTTGCGCGCCTGGAGATTCTGCCCGACGCGTCCGTGCTCAAGCCGGGCGCCAAGCAGCAACTCATCGTGCGGGCCTATTTCAGCGACGGCCGCGCCGAGGACGTGACGCGCTGGGTGCGATTCACGTCGACGAACGAATCGGTGGCCGGGGTCGACGCCGCGGGCCTGGTCGAAGTGGCCGGTCACGGCGAAGCCGCGATCAAGGCCTGGTACTTGAGCGGGAACGTGATTGCCACGGTGAGCGTCGCCTACGAACGCGCGGTTTCGCCCGAGGTTTTTGCCAATGCCCCGCGACGGAACTTTATCGACGAGCTGGTGCTGGCGAAACTCAAGAACCTGAACCTCCCCCCTTCCCCGCCGGCCGGCGACGCCGAGTTTTTCAGGCGCGCGTACATCGACACGATCGGGCTGTTGCCGACGGTTGAGGAGACGCGCGCGTTTCTGGTCGACGAGGCACCCGATAAGCGCGACAAGCTGATCGACCATTTGCTGGCGCGGCCCGAGTTCGTCGACTATTGGGCTTACAAGTGGAGCGACCTGCTGCTCGTGAACAGCGACAGGCTGAAGCCGGCGGCGATGTGGTCCTACTACCACTGGATTCGCAACAACGTGGCGGCGAATACCCCCTGGGACAAGTTCGCCCGCCAACTGGTCACGGCCACCGGCAGCACGCTGGAAAACGGCGCGGCTAACTTCTACGTCCTGCACCAGGATCCGCCGGCATTGGCCGAGACGGTGTCCGTGGCTTTTCTGGGCATGTCGATCAACTGCGCCAAGTGCCACAACCATCCTCTGGAGAAGTGGACGAACGACCAATACTACGGCATGGCCAACCTGTTCGCCCGAGTGCGTGCCAAGGAAGCCGCCGGCGACGGCAACAGCGTCGTCTATCCGGTGACGCGGGGCGAATGGATTCAACCGCGGACCGGCAAGGCGCAGCCGCCGCGACCGCTGGACGGCGAAGCCGTGCCGTTCGAGTCGGAAGTGGACCGCCGCGTCGTGCTGGCCGATTGGCTTACGTCGCCCGACAACCCGTACTTCAGCCGGGCGATCACGAATCGCATTTGGGCCAACTTCTTCGGCGTCGGCCTGGTGGAAAGCGTCGACGACCTGCGGCTTACGAATCCGCCCAGCAACGCGGAATTGTTCGACGCCGCGTCCGGCTACCTGGTGGAACACGGCTACGACGTTAAAGCCCTGATGCGCGTGATCCTGCAATCGGCCACGTATGCCACCGGCAGCCAGCCGCTTGCGGAGAACGTCGACGACGGGCGGTTTTATTCGCGCTACTATCCGCGGCGGATGATGGCCGAAGTGCTGCTCGACGCGCTCTCGCAGGTGAGCGGAGTGCCGACGACGTTCAGCGGCTACGCGCCCGGCACGCGGGCGCTGGAGCTGCCCGACGTGAGCGTCGATTCGTACTTCTTAAAGACGTTCGGCCGTCCGCTGCGGGCGATCACCTGCGAATGCGAGCGGAACGCGCAGCCCAGCATGGTGCAAGTGCTGCACCTTTCGAACGGCGACACGATCAACGAAAAGCTGAGGGCCAAGGGGAATCGGCTCGACGGGATGCTGTCGGACGGCAAGTCGAACGACGCGATCATCGAGGAGGCGTACCTGGCCGCCCTTTCACGCTATCCCACCGAGCCGGAGAAGGCGAAACTGCTGGCCGAGTTGGACGATTCCAAAGTCGAGCGGCGCGAGCTGGTTGAGGATCTCTATTGGAGCATCCTGAGCAGCCGGGAATTCTTGTTCAATCACTAGGCGAATCCGATTCGATGCGCATCGCGTTTTGCATTCTGATCGCGGCATTCCTGTCGACGCTGGCCGCCGCGCTAGAGGCGGCCCAGCCCGCTAGCGCGCCGGACTTCAACAAGCAGGTTGCCCCGATCTTTCAGACGTACTGCGTCGGCTGCCACAACGGCCAGGACAAGGAAGGCGAGCTGGTGTTGGAGCATTACGCCACCCTGCTGGCCGGCGGGGCCAAAGGCGCCGTCATCGTGCCGGGCAAGGCGGACGAAAGCCGTCTGATCCAGGTGCTCACCGGCACGGCCGAGCCGTCGATGCCGCCGGAGGATAACGAAAAACCGACGGCCGAAGAAATCGCCACCCTGGCGTCCTGGATCAACGCCGGCGCCAAAGGCCCTGATGGGGCCGGGCCCGATCCGACCGTGATCGTCACGCCCAAGATTAAGCCTCACGGCGACGTGCACGAGGCCGTCTCGGCCCTGGCGTTTTCCCCGGACGGAAAATCGCTGGCCGTGGCACGCTACGGGACGGTGGAATGGATGGCCCTGCCCGAGCGGTCGCTTTTGCGGCGGTTCGGGCCGCATCGCGGTCGGATCAACGCGGTTAGTTTTTCCAAGGATGGCGCGCGGCTGTTGGCCGCCGGCGGCGAGCCGGGCGTGTTCGGCGAAGTGCGATTGTGGAACGTAGCGGACGGCAAACCCGATCGTACCTTCAAGGGCCACGACGACAGCCTGTACGCCGCCGCCCTCAGCCCTGACGGCAAACTGCTCGCGACCAGCAGCTACGATCAGCAAATCAAGCTTTGGGACGCGGTGTCTGGCAAAGTGGTGCGCACGCTGTCGGGCCACAACGACGCGGTGTTCGATCTGGCGTTTCGCCCTGACGGCAAGATTCTGGCCAGCGCCAGCGGCGACCGCACGGCGAAGCTGTGGGACGTGGCCACGGGCGAGCGGCTCGAAACGTTTGGCCAGCCGACCAAGGAGCTGTATTGCGTGGCCTTCAGTCCCGATGGCAAACGCGTGGCGGCCGGCGGCGTCGACAACCGGATTCGCGTGTGGCAAGTGAGCGAGGCCGCCAAGGAAAACACCAACCCGCTGCGCTACTCCCGCTTTGCCCACGAAGGCGCGGTGGTGAACCTCGTCTTTTCGGCCGACGGCAAAACCATGGTCTCGGCCGGCGAAGATCGCACGGTAAAGATCTGGGACGCTGAGACAATGACCGAGCGGCTGGCGCTGGAGCGGCAGAGCGATTGGGCGCCGGCGCTGGCGATCAGCCCCGACGGCAATACCGTGGCGGTCGGACGTTTGGACGGCAGCCTCGCGTTGTACAACGCCGCGAGCGGCGAAATCGTCCCCACGCCACCGCCGCCCAAGCCCGAGCTGGCGTCGCTGCCGGTGCGCGGCGTTCAAAGCGGCACGACGACCCGGCTCAAGCTGTCGGGCAAGCACCTGGCCGAAGTGACGGCGGTGACGGCGAGCCATGAAAAGATCGCCGCCAAAATCCTGGCGGTCGACGGGGGCACCGGGCTGGAAGTGGAAGTGACGCCCGCGGCCGACGTGCCGCGCGGGCGGTACGAGCTGTGGGTCGCTTCGCCCGCCGGCGAAAGCGGGCACAAGCGACTTTACGTCGACGAGCTCGCGCAAACGGCCGAAGCGGAGCCCAACGACGCCTTGGCGCAGGCCAATCCGACGTCGCGCGAGTCGAGCGTCTGGGGCGTGCTGGGCACCAAGGGGGACGTCGACAGTTTCGCCTTCGACGCCAAGGCGGGGCAGCATCTCGTGTTTGACGTTTCGGCTACCACTATCGGCTCGAAGGCCAACCTGGTGCTCACGCTGTTCGATGCGGCCGGCCGCGCCCTGGCTGACAACAACGATTTCGGCGGCGCGAGCGATCCGCTCTTGGATTACATCGTCCCGGCCGACGGCCGCTACGTGATTCAGGCCAGCGACCTGATGCTCGAGGGCAGCCCAGACCATGACTATCGGCTTTCGCTCGGGGAGTTGTCGGTGCCGACGGCCGTGTATCCGCTCAGCGTGCCGGCCAACACCGAGACCCAAGTCGAGGTGACCGGCTACAACCTGCCCGAAAATCTAAAGGTTAAAGTGCCCGCGGCGGCCGGCGGCGAAGTCAACGTGCCGCTCGACCCGCGCACCCTTCGCATCCGCCAGCCGCTGAAAGTGGTCGTGGGAAACTTGCCGGAATCGCTCGAAGCCGAACCGAATGACGCGCCCGAGACGGCGGCGCCGATCGCCGTGCCGGCGACCGTGGGCGGGCGAATTCGCGGGACCGACGGCGCGACGGGCGACAACGACTACTTCCGCTTCGAAAGCAAGCAGGGTCAAAGCTGGATCGTGGAAACCGACGCGGCCCGACGCGGTTCGCCCGTCGATACGCTGATCGAAGTGCTCGCCGCCGACGGCCAGCCGATCGAGCGCGTGCTGCTGCAGGCGGTGCGCGATTCGAACGTCACGTTCCGCCCCATCGACGGCAACACGCGCGATTGCCGACTGACGAATTGGGAGGAGATGCAGCTCAATCAGTTACTCTATCTCAACGGCGAAGTGGTCAAGCTGTTCCGCGCACCGCAGGGTCCCGACTCGGGCTTTCTGTTTTACGAGGGGGACGGCGGCAAGCGGATGTGCTATTTCGACACGACGGCCACGGCCCACGCCGTGGAAGAACCGTGCTTTATCGTCCGGGAGCACGCGCCCGGCACGAAGCTGATCTCGACCGGGCTGCCCGTGTTCCCGGTGTACTACGCCAGCGACGACGACGGCCGGCGCCGGCTGGGGAGCGACTCCCGCTTGACGTTCACCGCGCCTGCCGACGGGGCGTACCTCGTGCGCGTGCGCGATTCGCGGGGCCACGGCGGCGATCGATTTAGTTATCGGCTCTCGATCCGGCCACCCGAGCCGGACTTCAGCGTGAGCACCAGCGGCGCCGATCAGGTCGCCGCCGGCAGCGGCGACGAGTTCACCCTGTCGGTGGACCGGATCGACGGATTCGACGACGAAGTTCGCATCGAAATCAGCGGCCTGCCGGAAGGTTTCCGTGTGTCGACGCCGATTGTGATCCAGGCTGGGCATCGCGATGCCAAAGGCGTGCTGTTCGCCGAGCCCGACGCGAAACAACCCTCGGCCGAGGCGCTCAAACAAATTACCGCCACGGCGACGGCCACGATCGGCGATAAGGAAGTCACCAGGCCGATCAAGGCGTTTGAGAACGTGAAGCTCGTGCCCAAGCCGAAGCTTTTGGTGCGGCTCGAACCGGCGGAGCTCGCCGTGGCGCCGGGCGCGACGATCACCGCGACGATCAAGGTCCAACGCAACGGCCACGACGACCTGGTGAAGTTCACGGTCGAAAACCTGCCGCACGGCGTGATCGTCGACAACATCGGCCTGTCGGGCGTGATGATGCCCAAGGGCGAAACCGAGCGGCAGATCTTCATCACGGCCGACGCCTGGGTGCCCGAGACCACGCGGCTGTGTTTCGCCGTCGAAGACCAGGTCGGCAGACAATGTTCGCCGCCGGTCGTGATTCACGTCCGCAAGGACAGCCCGCTGGCCGAAGCGGGAAAGTGACGTGGAAATCCTTTTAGCCCCCGGCTTTGCCGGGGGATTTGCCGGCGGATGATTTACGTTTGCAGTCGTCGACGCCAGTGGCATCCCGCGGCAATGCGCTCCGGAGCGATCCCCCGGCAAAGCGATCCCCCGGCAAAGCCGGGGGCTAATCGGCAAATGTCGGCATCTGACTATTGCTTGACAGTGCGGCGCGAACGGCGGCATATTGGGGGCTGGCGCTTTTCAACGGGTTCAATCGCGGGGAACCGGCACGTGAAGGATTTTGAATTTCAAACGGCCGCGACGGTCGACGAGGCGGTGAGCCTGCTGGCCGCGCGGGGCGATCGGGCCAAGATGCTGGCCGGCGGAACCGATTTGATCGTCCAATTGCGCGAAGGTTTGCGCCAGGCCGACCTGGTTGTCGACGTTAAAAAGATTCCCGAGCTCATGGATTTGGCGTACAGCCCGGCCAAGGGCTTGCGGCTGGGCGCGGCAACGCCCTGCTATCGGATTTACGGCGACGCGCAGATCGCGGCGGCGTATCCGGCGCTTGCCGACGCGGCGCGGATCATCGGCGGGTGGCAGATTCAAAGCCGGGCGAGCGTCGGCGGCAACCTGTGCAATTCGTCGCCGGCGGCCGATACGATTCCGCCGCTGATCGTGTATGACGTCGTGTGCCACGTGGCCGGTCCCGGGGGCCGGCGCACGGTGAAAGCGGCCGAGTTCTGCACGGCGCCGGGCAAAAACGTGCTGGGGCGGGGCGAGATCCTGACGACGCTCGAGTTTCCGCCGCCAGCCAAGGGGAGCTCGGCCGCCTATTTGCGGTTCATCCCCCGCAACGAAATGGACATCGCCGTGGCGGGCGCGGCCTCCTGGGTGCGGTTAAACGCGGCGGGCGACACGATCGAAGAGGCCCGTGTGGCGCTGGCCGCCGTGGCTCCCACGCCGCTGTTCGTCCGTTCGGCGTCCGATTGGCTCGCGGGCAAACCGGCCACGAGCGAGACATTTGCGCGTGCGCGCGAATTGGCCGGCCAGGCAGCCCGGCCGATCAGCGACAAGCGCGGAACCGTCGCATATCGAAAGCACCTGGCCGGCGTGCTGACCGAGCGCACGCTGGTGATCGCCGTCGATCGGGCGCGCGGCGTGGCCAGAAACGGACACTAGCCGCCGTACAAACTTTCCACAGAACGCCATCGAGGACCTTACGTGGCCAGAAAAATACACGTCGCGACGACGATCAACGGCGAGGCGGTCGAATTCCTGTGCGAAGCGCGGCAGAGCCTGCTCGAGGTGCTGCGCGACACGCTGGGTCTTACCGGATCGAAGGAAGGCTGCAACAACGGCAACTGCGGCGCCTGCACCGTGCTCGTGGACGCTCAGCCGGTCGATAGTTGCCTGGTGCTGGCCGTCGAGGCCGAAGGGGCCGAAATTACGACCATCGAAGGCATCGCGCGCGATTCGCAATTGCACCCGATCCAGCAGTGTTTTCTGGAAGACGCGGCGCTGCAGTGCGGCGTGTGCACGCCGGGCTTCATCATGTCGGCCAAGGCGCTGTTGGATCGCGTGGCGAATCCGAGCGACGAGGAGATCCGTTTCCAACTTGCCGGCAACTTGTGCCGCTGCACGGGCTACGACAAGATTATTCGGGCCGTCAAGGACGCGGCCGGGCGATTGGCCGCCAGCGGTCAAAAGCCGGCCGCGGCGAATCCCAACGGCAGCCCGGCCCGACGCGGGCAGAGGCAGCGAACGTAGTTGTAGCCGGCCTCAGTGAGGCCGGAGAGTTGCCGTGAGAATCCGGGGTCACTGACCCCGGCTACGGGGTGCGGGAGCAAACCATGGCGTCCTCGAAAAGGGAAACCAAACAGTACAAGGTGATCGGCACGCGCCCGGTGCGGCACGACGGCGCCGACAAAGTGACGGGCCGGGCCATTTACGGCGCCGACTTTCGCGTAAGCGGCACGGTGCACGGCAAAATTCTCCGCAGCCCGCACGCCCACGCAAAGATCAAGTCGATCGACGCCCGCGCGGCCGAAGAGCACCCGGGCGTCGTGGCCGTGGTCACGGGCGCCGATTTTCCGGACCTGAAGGACAAGATCGCCAATCTGGGCGAAGGGGCGGTGAACCTGGCGCACCTGGGGGCCAACGTGCTTGCGCACCACGGCAAAGTGCAATACAAGGGACATGCCGTGGCGGCCCTGGCTGCGCTGAGCCCGCACGTGGCCGAGGAAGCGCTGAAGCTGATCAAAGTCGAATACGAACCGCTCGAGTCGGTCACCTGGGTGCTCGACGCCATGAAGGACGACGCGCCCTTGGTGCTCGACAACGTATTCACCAAATCGATGGGCAAGAAATCGGACAAGCCCAGCAATATCGCCACGCACATCCACTTCGAAACCGGCAAGGTGGACGAAGCCTTCAAAAAGGCCGACGTCGTCATCGAGCGAGAATTCAAAACCGCCAGCGTCCACCAGGGCTACATCGAGCCGCACGTCGCCACGGCGCTGTGGAACGAGGACGGGCACGTCACGATTTGGACCTCCACGCAGGGCGCGTTTACGGCCCGGCAGCAGACGGCCGAGCTGCTGCAGATTCCGGTTTCGCGGGTTACGGTCGTGCCGTGCGAGATCGGGGGCGGCTTTGGCGGCAAGATCGCCGTGTATCTCGAGCCCGTGGCGGCCATGCTCAGCCGCAAGTGCGGCCGGCCGGTCAAGATGGTGATGAATCGTGACGAAGTGTTCGAAGGCACCGGCCCCACGCCGGGGTCGTTCGTGCGCGTGAAGCTGGGGGCCACGAAGGCGGGCAAGCTGGTGGCCGGCGAGGCGTGGCTGGCTTACGACGCCGGCGCGTTTCCCGGCGGCATGATCGGGCCGGGCTGCATGTGCGTGTTTAGTTGTTATGAAATCCCCAGCGCCCGGGTCGACGGCTACGACGTCCTCGTCAACAAGCCCAAGACGCAGGCCTATCGGGCGCCCGGCGCCACCCAGGCCGCGTTTGCCTGCGAATCGGTCATCGACGAACTGGCCGAGAAGCTGGGCATCGACCCGATCGAATTCCGCTTGATGAACGCGGCCAAGGAGGGCACGCGCCGGGTGGACGGGCCGGTGTATCCGCGCATCGGATTCGTGGAAACACTGGAAGCGGCCCGGGCCAGCGAGCATTGGAAGTCGAAGCTAGTGGGAAAGAACCGGGGACGCGGGATCGCCAGCGGGTTCTGGTTCAACATCGGCTTGAAATCGAGCGCCGCGGCCCACGTGAATCCTGACGGCACGGTCAGCCTGGTCGAGGGTTCGACCGACATCGGCGGCACGCGCACCAGCGTGGCCATGCAACTGGCCGAGACGCTGGGAATTCCGGCCGAAGCGGTGCAGCCGCGCGTGGGCGATACCGACAGCGTGGGTTACACCGACGTGACCGGCGGCAGCCGCGTGACGTTTGCCACCGGCCTGGCCGCCTATGAAGTGGGGCGGGACATCGAGCGGCAAATGCGCGAGCGGGCCGCCCTGCTCTGGGAATGCGACGCCGCGAAGGTCGAGTCCGCCGACGGCGTGTACCGTGCCAACGGAAAGTCGATCACGTTTCGTGAGCTGGCCGGCAAGCTGGACGAAACCGGCGGGCCCGTGGTCGGCCGAGCCACAGTCAACCCCGAAGGTTCCTCGAACGGGTTCGCCACGCACATCGTCGACGTGGAAGTCGATCCCGACACGGCCAAGGTGACGATCCTGCGCTACACGGCTGTTCAAGACGCCGGCAAGGCGATTCACCCCAGCTACGTCGAGGGGCAGATGCAAGGCGGCGCCGTGCAAGGCATCGGCTGGGCCCTCAACGAGGAATACGTCTTCGACGAGAACGGACGCATGCAAAACGCCAGCTATCTCGATTACCGCATGCCCACCGCGCTCGACGTGCCCGCGATCGACACGATCATCGTCGAAGTGTTCAACCCGGCGCATCCGTACGGAGTGCGGGGCGTGGGCGAGACGCCGATCGTGTCGCCGCCGGCGGCGATCGCGGGCGCCATCTATCGTGCGACGGGCGTGCGGATGCGCGAGCTGCCGATGTCGCCGCCGCGGCTGTGGGCGGAAATGAATAGGGGTTCGGGGTGAGCGGCATGGACTGTGATGGCCACGGTGTACATACCTTCTCAATGGCGCGACCTGACGGGCGAGGTGGCAAAGCTGGAGCTCGACGGGGGCTCGCTGGGTCAGATTATCGCGGCGCTGGAAGCGCGCTTTGCGGGAATCGCACAGCGGGCGTGTGATGCCGACGGCATCGCCGCCGGATTGGCCGTGTCGATCGACGGGGCGATCGCCTCGCGCGGGCTGCGCTCGCCGGTCACGCCGGCCAGCGAGATTCATTTTCTGCCGGCCATCGGCGGCGGCTGAATTTGCAGCCGGCCTCATCGAGGCCCCAGAACGGGCACACGGTTGGCGACACGAAATGGTATTCCGGGTCACTGACCCCGGCTACAGAGGCGGCTCCGTCGAGTCGGTCGCGTCGGATGGCTCGGGTGGCGGCTGGCCGTTGGGCGAAGCGGGCTGCGGCGGGCGGGCGGCGATGGCGGCGGCGACGGCCGATTGCACCGCCGGGCCAAAGGTCTTGACGAGCGAGGCCACCAGCGCGTGCACGACGCCCTCGCCCGGCGGTTTGCCTCGATCCTCTTCGGCCAGCTCGCGCAGCCGCGACTCGATCTGCTCGTCGGTCAAGATGCGCTCCAACAGCGCCGCGTCGTCATCGTCGCGGCGGCGGCGTCGCGGTACCAGTGCCGCGGCGACCAGAAAACCGGCGGCTGCGGCCGCGCCCAACGTGGTCCACGGGTAAGTGCGGGCCCAGGCCCTCACGTCGCCGGCGTCCTTGAGCGAGGCGCGCATCTCGTCGAGCGTGCCCGAGATGGCGCCACGGGCATCGTCGGCCTCGCGCTTGAGGTATTCAGCCTCGCTCGGATTGCCGCGGCGTTGCTCGCTCGGTGACGTCGCGTCCGAAGCGTGCTCTTTGTTCTCTGTGTCGTCGTGCATATTTTTCCACCGTCCTGTTACGGAATCTGCGCCGCAGGATGATCGTCGCGGCCATCAGAACAAGTCCGCCGATCGCCAGCAACCCAAAACCCGTGACGACGTAACCGGCCCACGGGCGGCCGAGTGCTTGGCCGACCACGTCGGCGACGCCCAGGATGGCGATCGCGGCCGCGGTGGCGAGCATCGCGACCAGAACCACCAGGGCGGCGATGACGACGACGAGCCACAGAGCGAGCCTGCGGAGCGAGGCCCGGATCGCGTCGCCCCTGGCGGCCAGGTAAACGCGCACGTACTCGCCGAGCTCTTCGAATTGCCGGTGCAAGCGCTGGACGGCCTCGGGTCCGCCCCGCACGGTCTCGTCGTCGTCGGCGTCCGGTCCTTCGGGGGATTGGCCCGATGGCGGCATATCGAATCGGTTGACTGGCATGAGTCTCCCCGATTGGCGCGATAGCACTCTATGGCCGGGGTTGTTGACCCCGGAATTCTCGCCGAAAACCCGGCCTCACAGGGGCCGGCTACAGTACTTTATTGGGCCGTTAGCGGCGCCAGATAATGCCGACCAGCAGTCCCACGCCCGCGGCGATGAGCACGGCCTTGAGCGGGTGATTGCTGATGCGCTCTTCCATGCCGTGTTGCAGCGTGGTGGCTCGTTGGCGGGCGGCGTCGCCGAGCTCTCCCACGCGCTCCTGAGCTCGCTCGCCGATGGTTTTCATTTCAAGCTGCATCTCCGCTAGCGCGTTCCGTGCGTGACTGCCGATGACGTTGCGATTTCTCGACATGGCGAAGCTCCTTTCGACATAAGAACAAACAAAAAACCCCCTCGCCCTGTTAGGGCAGCGAAGGGGCCTTCCTACTCGCGCTTAACAGCCCCATCCGCGAGCTGCACGGGCAATTGTAGCACCTCGTGGGCAAAAACGTCAAACCTTAGGCGATTCGTGCAAGTTTAAGGGGTCCAGTCGGCGTAACCGCGCTCGACGGCCTGAAGCTGGGGACGACTCGCGCCGGCGCGCCCGGTCATGGCAGTTGTAACGCGCATGAATGACAAGCCGCGAGAAACGAGCCCTCGTTCGGGCGCCGTACGCTTGTGAGCATTCGAGCGGTCGACTACGTTGAACCGAGGTGCGCGCGTGGCGACGGTTTTGAAGACTTTCTGATGGAACGGCAGCCTTGAACCGAATTCGTTGGCTGATTTTGATCCTGGGCCCATTGCCGATCATCGGCTCGTCGTGGGCGCTCTCCGCGTGGCTGAAATCGGAGCCGCGCGCCGTGGTGATGCGCAACAGCGTTCTGCCGGGACGCGCGGGCGAGCCGGCGAGAGCGGCCGCTAGTTCGGTCCGGCGCGCGGGCGGCGCGGCCGAAGCGCTCGCGGCGGAATGTACGCAAGGGGCCAGGAAACTGCGCGCCGCGCTGGGGTCCGAATGCCGGATCGTGGTGCGGTCGCCGTTCGTCCTGGGGGGCGATCTTGCCCCGGGCGAGCTCGAGGCCCTGCACGACGGCACCATCGCCCCGGCCGTCCGCGCCATGCGCAACTCGTATTTCGACGCGCAGCCCAGCCAGCCGGTGACCGTGCTCGTGTTTCGAGGGGAAGAGAGCTACAACCGCTACTGCGAAAGGCTGTTCGCCGAGGCGGGCATCTCGATTTACGGGTACTACAAGCCGCAACTGCGCACGCTGGTGCTGAACATCGCCACCGGCAACGGAACGCTGTTGCACGAGCTGACCCACGCACTCTTGGCCTTCGATTTTCCCGACGTGCCCGACTGGCTCAACGAAGGGCTGGCGAGCCTGCACGAGCAATCGCGATTCCGCTCGGACAAGGACGGGCCGTGGATCGAGGGGCTCGTGAATTGGCGGCTGGCGGGGCTCAAGGACGTGGTGCGCCGCGGACAGCTCAGGTCGCTAGCCGAGCTGGTCAAGGATACGCGCTTTCGCGGGCCGGGAGAGGGAACCAACTATGCCCAGGCCCGCTACTTCTGCCTCTACATGCAGCAGAAGGGAGTGCTGGCGAAGTTCTATCGCTCGTTTCGCGGCCATTGGGCAGAGGATCCGCGCGGCCTGGAAGCACTGACCGGCGTATTTCCCGGCGTCGCCGTCGAGCATCTCGACCGGGACTTCGAGCGCTGGGTCTTGAGCCTGGGCGATACGCGCTAGGGCGTCAATTTGATCGAGCGATGCCACGGCTGGGCAAGCCACCCGTGCCAGTCATCGACGTTCAGCGCCGACGTCGTTTTTGCTCGCCGCCGTGTCGGTCCAGGCCGGCGGATCGCTGGCCGGAAACGATTCGTCGGACGCTAGGTCGACGACGTCCGGAGGTTGCGGCTGGGACGTGTCGCTCGAAGGAGGGCGCCGGTGAAACTGGTCGTCGGTTTGATTTTGCTTCTGCGCGGCATGCTGCCGCGAATCACCTCGCGGGCGACGGCGCGATTTGGTCATGGCGATTGTTCCTGAAACCGTTTTCGAGGTGCCCCTGGGCGAATCGTAGGCGGCAAGGGGTCAACGGTCAAACGACTCCGCTCAGTGCCGCGGGCGGCTTGTCCGCCCGTGCGGTCGGCAGTTCCGTATTAGGGGACCTCGCTCACGCAAAGCGTGCTTACGTGAGCGCGAGCATGGCAGGCATGGCAGCCACCGACTGCGCACGAGCGGCGGATGTCGCTAGAAGCCCCCGGCGGCCGCGGCTATACTCGTCGCGCGGGTGTCGAGGCGGATTTCAACGAGAGGTGTTTTTGCTCGGCGACTACGTCATCTTGTGTCTGGCTGCCGTGCTGGCCGGCGCGGTCAATGCGATCGCCGGGGGCGGGACGCTGTTGACGTTTCCGGCGCTGTTCGCGGCGCTCGGTTCGTCGGGAGCAGCCGCCGTGGTGGCCAATGCGACCAGCACGGTTGCCCTGGTGCCCGGCGCGATCGCTGCTTTGGCGGGATACCGGAACGAAATCCGCCAGGAGCGCCGCTGGGCGACGCTGCTGGTGGTCCCCAGCCTGATCGGCGGACTGGTCGGTTCGCTGCTGTTGGTGCTAATGCCGGGTGAATCGTTCAAAACGGCCGTTCCCTGGTTGATCCTCACCGCGGCGTTGTTGTTCGCCCTGCAACCGCGCATCGCCCGCTGGACCGGCGTCACTCCCCGCTCCTCAGGCGATCGAGACGTTGGGGGTGAGGGGGCGGCCAGCGAGACAGCGTCCACCCGGGCCCTCCCGCACGCGCCGGGTCTGTTGGCCGCCGTCGTCTCCTTTCAATTCCTGGTCGCCATTTACGGCGGCTACTTCGGCGCCGGAATCGGCATCCTGATGCTCAGCGCGCTTGCGATCATGGGCATGCACGACATCCACCGGATGAACGCCGTCAAGGTGCTGTTGAATTTGATGATCAACGGCGTGAGCGTCGTGGTGTTCGTGGCCAGCGGCAAAGTGTACTGGCCCTACGCCGCGGCAATGGCCGTGTCGTCTTCGGTCGGCGGCTATGTTGCCGCGCACGCCGCCAAGCGCGCCAACAAGACCGTGATCCGCTCGATCATCGTCGTGATCGGATTCGGCCTGGCGGCGTATTACTTCTATCGACAGTTCGCAGGTTATTGGAAGTGAGATTGATAATGTCCTATGTAGGCGACGCGAAAACCCTGGAGCATCGGCGCTCCCGTTGGTCGCCCGTAGGGCAATCTCAATTCTGTCGTCAATTAGGAGCCCGGCAAAAGCCGGAGTTCAAATCACCATTCCTGGTCCGGCCAGGTCATTCGGGTTGTTTCCAAACAAGAAGGCGATGACCAGGTCGGTGATGCCCAGCGTGTCGGTGTAGATTCCGCCGCCGTCGGCCGCGGAATTGTGGTGGACCGAGGAAAACTGCAGGACCAAGTCGGCATTGTTGTAGATTCCACCGCCGTTTTCGTCGGCCTCGTTTTGGAAAATCTGGCTCGCCGAAATGTGGACGTGTCCGCCGTCGCCCAGAAACAGCCCGCCGCCGCTGCCGGCCGAGGAGTTCCAGTTGATGGTGGAGAAGACGATGTCGAGGACGCCGCCGTTGTTGAAGATGCCTCCGCCTCCGTTGTCGAGCGCGGTTCCCAGCGCCTGATTGCGGCTGATCGTCGAGGCGACGACGTTCATTGTGCTTCCCTCGTCGTTCCACAGCCCGCCGCCCTCGCTGGCCGCCGTGTTGCCGGTGACTCGGCTGCTTTGCACTCGAACCGTAGAATGGGCCCCGCTGACGTGCAGCCCGCCGCCATTTCCCGGCGCGGCCGATCCGACCGGCCCGGCAACGTTTTCCGCCAGGGAGGAAAACACAATGCCGACGTTGGCCGCAACGACCTCAATGCCGCCGCCGGCTCGGTTGGCGGAGTTGCCGTCGATTCGCGACGCCACAATGGTTGCGTGGCCGCCGTTGGAGAAGATTCCGCCGCCGCTGCCCGCGGCTCCGTCCGCCGTGTTGTGGGCGATGGTCGACCAGGTGACGAACAGCGTGCCCCCGTTGTTGAAGATTCCTCCGCCGCCGTCGTCCGCGGCGTCGCCGCTGGCCGAGTTCTCGCGGACGACGGTATGGACGACGGTCATCCGGCCGGTTCCGTTCCACAGGCCGCCCCCTTCGGCCGCCGCCACGTTGCCGATCACCCTGCTGGCGAAGATGGCGACGTCGCCGGGGCCGGTGACGTGCAGACCGCCGCCGTTGCCGGGCGCGGCGGCCGCGGGTGCCACGCCGGCATTGTTACCCTCGAGCGCCGAGTGCCACAGCGTGACTCCCAAGCCGGCTCCCGAATTGTCTTCGATGCCGCCGCCGGCTCGGTTGGCAGTGTTTTCTGAAATCTCGGATTGGAATACGCGGAGCCGGCCGCCCGGCCCGTTGAGGATTCCACCACCGCTGCCCGTCGCGCCGTCGGCCGTGTTTCCGGAAATAAGAGAATGGAAAATGTGGACCATGCTGGCGTCGATGAACAGACCGCCGCCGCCGTGCCCGCTCGCCGTACTGTCGAGAATCCTCATGTCGCGGAGGTGGGTCACGCCACCGCCGGCCGCGGCGATAGCGCCGCCGTCATCGGCAACGGCACCGCCGGTTAGCGTTAAATGCGCCAAGGCGACGACCTCGCCCGTATGGATGGCAAACACGCGGCTTGCCCCGCCGGCATCGATGGTGATGTCGAGGGCCTGACCGCTGATCAACAGGTCGTCGGTGATCGATAACTCGCCCAGCATGAGATGGATGGGCAAACCATCCAGGGACGGATCGAAGGTGATGGCATCGCCGTTGGCCATGCCCGCGGGGGCATCGCCCGAAGGCGCGTTCGTGCTCGACGCCTCGACCGCTTCGCGGAGGCTGATCAAACCGTCGTTGGCAACAACGTCGGCGTCGGTGTCCACGATGTAGGCAGTCAGCATTGCCCGGTCTTCGAGCGGCTCCAGGCCGATTCGCCTGGCGGGTGGTCTACGTCGCCTGGTGGCCCCAAACGCGGGTGCGAACAACTTGGACAGCATTGGGTGTCGATTCATCGCTTCTCTCCTCGCGCAACCGGTTCGATCGGACGGTTGCTCAATCGAATGTGCGTGCCCCTGGTGCTTATCTCCACTTGAGTTCGGAATCGGCCCGCGTTGCCGTAGCGGCGTGCTGGATATGCCGTGCCGCTCGATTCTATCGCGCTCGTGACGAGTGGCAAATAGCTCGCCGGCAGCTCACCACACGCCTGCAAGTGGCACGGGAAGGGGCGCGGGACCGTCGGATGCTTGACGGCACACCGCCGAACGACTCGAATGCGGTAGCAGCCGCACCCTCTTATAGGGAAGGAAGATGGCATGAAAGATTTCTTGATTCGCTTGACGCATATTCCCGGCGAGCTGGCAGACGTCACCAACGCGCTTTCGTTTGCCGGCGTGAACATCAAATCGCTGGCCGCGATGAGCGTCGCCGGTCAGGCCCAGGTGCGGATTATTCCCGACGACGCCGACGCGGCCCGCAGCGCGCTGCGCGAACGGAACATTCGCTTCGAAGAACATGACGTGACGAAGGTGTTGTTGGAAAACAAGGCCGGTGAGCTGACCGGGGTGGCGTCTAAATTGGCCGAAGCCGGCTTGAATTTGGAAGCGATTTACCTGGTGGGTGTGGCGGACGACCTCATCGAGCTGGCGGTCGTCGCGGACAACGACAAAATGGCCAAGAAGGTGCTGGCGGACGTGGCCAGCTAACGCCGTGCTCACCCCTCGGGCATCGCGCGGGGCTCGTTCCCCGACGGCGTTGTTTTTTTCCGCGAGATTCTCGATCGAACGGCGTGCCGTGCCCGCGCGGCCCGGCCACGTAAAGTCTGATGCACGGATCGATTCTCAGACGAGGGGGGTGGCGCGCGGGAATCGAATTGGTCGCATGGCCCGCGAACACTTGGTATGCTCATCGTGGGTCCGGTGGGCTCCAAGCGTCGTGCGTCATTTGTCGACCGATCGCAGTTCAACTAGAGGATCCGCAAAGGGTGATTGCAATGAAAGACTTGTCAGGTTGGCGTGTACAAAGGGCCGTCTCGTTTTTGGCGGCAGCGTTGATCGCGGTCATGGCGTCCGCCGCGGGGGCGCAGACGGCCGAAGAGATCATGGCGAAGAATATCAAGGCGCAAGGCGGGCGCGATGCGCTCGTGGGCCTGAAGGGGCTCGAGCGCAAAGGCGAGGTCAAAGTCGACGGCGCCTTCGGTCAAATGGAAGGGAGCGTCCAAGAGACTATCATTCCGGGGAAAAAGGCGCTGCGGGCATTGGATCTGGCGGTCTTCGTGCAGAAGGACGGCTGGAACGGAAAGGTCGCCTGGCGCGACGGCATGATGGGCCTGCAGGAGCTCGAAGGCCAGGAAGCCAACCAGATCAAGCAGAGCGCGGAGTTGAATCCCTTCGTGAAGATCGATGACGGCATGAAGACGGAAAAGCTCGACGATGAAACGGTCGACGACGTCGCGTACTACGTCATCCAGATGACGCCCAAAGAAGGGCCCGCGGTCAAGATCTTTGTCGACAAAGAGTCGGACCAGATCATGCGCACGACGCTGAAACAGAACAACCCGATGTTCGGCGAGATCGAGATTGTCGTCGAGACGTCGGGCTACGAGGAGTTCGGCCCGGTCAAGCTTCCGACCAAGAATAGGGCCCAGATTGGCGACGTCCTCGACATTCAGACGACCTACACCGAGACCAAGGTGAACGGCGATATCGACGAAGCGATCTTCGAGAAGCCCATGGAGAAGGCCGCGGAGAAGACGGAAGACAAGAAGGACAACAAGAAATAGACGGGCCTTGTTCGGTTAGGGTTTTCACGGCCGGATCGTGCCGAGCCCGCTCGTTAGGCGGGCTCGGCGCGCAGCCGCATTTTCTAGTTGCCAGGCTCGATGCCGCAATGAGCGAACAGGTGAAACCGGCCTTAATCGAGTCGGTATGGCGGGAAATCAAGATCGAGCTGGAGGGCGCAAAGAGCCGAATCTACGAGGAGATTCGCAGCTATCCGCCGCCGATTACCGCCTGCGACGAGCAGTTTGATCGGCTCCTCGAGGAGCGAGAGAAGATTTCGCGCGAGCTGGAACGGATGCGGGACGTTTCCGATGCAAGTCTTGCGGAGCGAAACCCGCTCAGGCTGATCGATGAGTTCCTCCGATCGTCGATCTACATCGGTGCCGAAGCCGAGCAGAGAATCCGAGCTTTAACTCCTGACCGCTGACCACAACTTAGTTCCACCACCAGCCCGTACCGCGCGTGGCGGCTTTGGTGCGATCGGCGCCTAATTCGAGACTCTGCTGCGGTTCGGCCAGCGGTTGCCAGGGATTGATCAGCACGCCGCCCGATACGCTCAGCACCCAGGCGCCGCCCTTGGCCACGGCGCTGCCTTGCGAGTCGACTTGGCGCGGGGCGTGATAACTCTCGACCGGCAACTCGGAACTGACCAACAGCGCCATACTCCAGCCGGCTTTCTCGGCCAGGTTTTCCTTGTGAATCAAGGCCGCCAGGACGGCCATGTCGATGCAATTGCGCAGTTGGCCGAAAATCGGGTCTTTGGTCGACAGCTCGTCGTAGTGGGCCGTCATCAGCTCGGCCCATTTCTGGGCCCGCGGGTCGGACTTTCCGGTGGCCTGCTTCTGGCCCGAGGCCGTGGCGACCTCATCCTGCGTCAGCGCCTTGACGCCGGCCCCGCGAAACTCGAAGGCCATACCATCGGCGTCGGCCAGGATCGCGTCGTAATTGGGTTCGAGCCACCAGCGGGGCAGCATGCTCTTGGGCGCGCGGCCGGTCGTCTTGATCATCTGCAAATAGTTGGGCAGCCCGGCGACGGGCGATTCTTCAAACCCCATCGCGATCCGCTTCATGCGGTAGTCGGCGGCCACCAGCACGCGGGCGAAATGGCTGGTGTCGGGCACGCCCTTGACGGTGATCGTCTGCGGCCCCATGGCTTGTTCCAGCTCGGCCAGGAGCGGCTTGATGTTGGCGCCGGGGTTGCGGAGTTTCCGGGTCAGGGCGGCACTTCGTGCCAAGCCGTCCTCGGTCGGATCGATCGAACACGAGATGCCCGTCTGCTGGGCGCCTTCGATCGAGCGCAGGGCCACGAGCAAGTCGTCGAGCAGAAGCACCGGCCGGTTGGTCGTCTCTCCAACCACGTCTCCCAAGGCGTTAAGCTTCCAACCCTCGGCCGGACCGGCAATCACGATGTCGCGGGTCTCGGGATAGACGAAAACGTATTGAATCCGCTGGAGACCGGCCAAATAGCGGATGTCGTCGCTGATCGGGGTGCCATTTTTTTGGTGTTCTTCGATGGCGGCTTCGAGCTCGCGCAGCGAGACTTTGCGCAGGCCGGCATCCTTCAGCTCGCCCGGCACGGCCATGAAAGCCGCCTGGCGATGATGCTTCAATTGGTCGAGCTCGTCGACGCGAATTTTGGACAAGACTCCGCGCGCGTCGATCGAAACGCCGCCGACCTGTTGATTGACAAACTGGGCCTGTGCGGGCTGAAGCCCATACAGGCTCGCAGCGGCCAGGGCGGTTGCCAGCACGAACCGGCGCGCTTGCGTGGTGGTGCGGTTGCGAATGGACATGGAGGCCTCCCTCGGTATTCCCGGTAAGCAACGCATCGGGGCGACCGCGGCAAACGAGCCGCTGCGCTGCGGTCGAAATCGGCGGCGCGGCGGCATTGAAAAACGTTCTAAGGTGCTTGGCGCCCAACAAATAGGATAATTCGCCGCGCCCCATGTCGCAAGCCGATTCCCGCCCGCCTATGGCGCCACAGCCGCGGAGAAACCGCGGTACGTGGCGGATTGGAGAACTGGAAAACCTGGGAAGTCCACGGCGGGCCTGCTGTCGGTGCATGCGGTCGCTAGAGTTCGCATTATCGGCAAGGTTCTTGCAATCGCTAAAGTCATCCCAATTAACCAGCCGAAGCTACTCATCGAATACCCCAGTTGGCGGCTTGCGCACAGGGCGCGCTGGCCGATCGATTCATCCATCTCGATCACTGATGACACGGACGATAGCGGTGCACGTGACTGAATTCTCGGGGCGACGGGCGATTCTGGCCTGCGGGGCGCTCGTGCTGGTAATGGCTTCGCTGTGCGGCTGCAGCCGGCAGTTCTTCCGGCTGCGCGCCGACAAGGAAGTCAAATACCTGGTCACGCAAAAGTCGAACGACCCGCGCTGGCGATACCTCAACTTCACGATCGGGATGGATCCCCGCGCACGGTACTTCGATCCGACCAATCCGGATTGTCCGCCGATGCCGTACGACGATCCGGCCTCGCACCGCTACATGCACTGCGTCGCGGGGCGAAAGCAGTGGCCTTGCTGGCACGCGAACGGCGACTGGTACTACCTGGAGAATCCGCGCTGGAAGGAGCTGCTCACCCAATACAACGAAGTGACCGAGGACGGGGCGATCAAGCTGAGCATGAACGGTTCGGTGTGCCTGGCGCAGGTGCACTCGTCCGACTATCGCGACCAGATCGAAACCATCTACCTCTCGGCGCTGGACGTGAGCACGGAGCGGTTCCGCTTCGACGTGAAATTCTTCGGCAATTCGGAGACCGTGTTCGAACACGAGGGTGCGCTGCGCTCAGGGCTGGGGGAACAAAACAGGCTGACGCAGAGAACGAACGCGGGTTTCGCTCGAGGCCTTTCGGCGGGGGGCGAGCTCTTGGTCGGGTTCGCAAACTCCGTCGTGTGGCAATTTGCCGGACCGGATACCAACTTCACCACGTCGCTTTTGAATTTCAGCCTCATCCAGCCCCTGTTGCGAAACGGAGGCCGGGCCTTCGTGATGGAACAGTTGACGATCGCCGAGCGGGCTTTGCTGGCCAATTTGCGGGCCTTCCAGTACTACCGGCAAGGGTTCTACGCCAGCGTGACCGTTGGCGCCACGAACGTAGCCGGACCGCAGCGCTCAGGTGGATTCTTCGGCGGCACCGGCTTGACCGGCTTTACCGGCCAGGGGGCGGGCGGCTTCGGTGGGGTCGGCAGCGGCACGTTTGGAATTCGCGGCGGCGGGGCTGGTGGCGGAGGAGGGGGTGTCGCAGGCGCCGGCTTTTCCGGCGGGGGTGCCGGACAGGTGGGCGGGTTCATCGGACTGTTGCAGCAAAAGCAGCAGGTTGCCAACTTCCAGGGGAATCTCAATGCCCTGCTCGGCACGTTGGGTCTGCTGGAGGCCAACCTCGATGCCGGCCTGATCGACATCGTGCAGGTCGACCAATTCCGCCAGAACATCGAGACCACGCGGGCAAACCTGCTCGACGCGCAAATCGGTTACCAGAATTCGCTGGATACATTCAAGGTAGGAACTCTCGGGCTGCCCCCCGACACGGCGGTCGCGCTGGACGACTCGATGCTCGAAGAATTTCAGTTTCTCGATCCCGATACCGTGTCCGTGCAGCGCATGATCGAGGGATTCGTCCGCGTGGTCGGCGATCTGCCGGAGGAACCCACGCGTGAAGACCTGGCCAAAGCGTTGGCGACGCTGTCGGCTCTGCGCGATCGGCTGGGCGAACAATTCGCGTCGGCCAGCCTTGACATGGAAAAGCTTGAAGCCGCCGTGCCCGAACGCGAGAAACAAATGTCCCAAACCCAGCAGCAAACTTTCGCCGCAGAGCGTGAAAAGCTGCAGGGCAGCCGCAAAGACGTCGAGACGCGGTTTGCCGACACCGAAGGCATGTTGCAAAACGTGCGAAACAGCGTCGAGGGCGGCGGCGAGACCGGTCAGGCGCTAAACGAACTGGTGAACTTGGGGGTCGGGCTGTCGGGGCTCGCGCAGGAGTTGACACTGGTTAAGGCCCGGGCCCTGCTGGAAACCGTCACAATTCCCCATATTGAGCTGACCGGGGAGCGAGCCCTGGAAATTGCCCGGGCCAACCGTCTCGATTGGATGAACAATCGGGCCAGCCTCGTCGACCAGTGGCGGTTGATCACGTTCAACGCGAATCTGTTGAAGGCGGGCCTCAATTTGACGTTTGCGGGCGACGTCAACACGGTCGGCAACAATCCCGTCAACTTTAGCGGAAAGAACGGGAGTCTTCGAGTGGGCGTGGAGTTCGACGCCCCGTTTGCCCGCCGGCTGGCGCGCAACGATTACCGCTCCGCGCTGATTTTCTATCAACGACAGCGTCGGGCGCTCTACCAGTACCAGGACGGTATCAATCTGTCGTTGCGCTTCCGGCTGCGGCAACTGGCGCAGTTGGAAACCAATTTGGAGATTCAGCGCCGCGCCGTGATGATCTCGGTGCGCCGGGTGGACAAAACGCGCGAAGATCTCAACAAGCCGCCCGCGCCGGTGCAGCCGGGACAGCCGGTCGAGGCCCTGGGCCCCACGGTCGGGCAAAACCTGATTTTTGCATTAAATGACTTGACGAGCGCGCAGAACTTTCTGATGAGCGTGGTGTTAAATTATTATCAGGCCCGGCTGCTCTTGTATCGCGACTTGGGCATACTGGATCTCGACGATTGTGGCATGTGGATCGACAAGCCGTTCGAGGAAGCCGCATCGCTTACGGACGACGAGTGTCCGCTGCCCCCCAATGTGCCGATCGATTGGATGGAAGAAGCCGGCGTCGATCCGAACGATTTGCGCGACGGCGCGAGCGAGCCGGACGGCGGCGCGGAGAAACTGCAACCCCAGAGCGTCAGTCCGGCGGCTGAGATGCCCGCGGCGGCACCCGAAGAAGCGATGGCGTTGCCCGTCGTGCCGCGCGGGCCAGACGATCTCGTCAGCGATGGCTCGCGGACGGCCGGATATTTGCCAACCGATGAAGTGGAAGGTGAACTGACCTCCGGAAGCGAAATCAGGCTGTTGCCGTCTTCCGATGGCCCGCGTGCCGCGGAATTGCCTGCGATCCTTCCCCCTTAGCAGGTGAAACATGGGGGGAAGTCAGTGGAAAAGTGTGTGGCAAGTTTCTATGGCGTGTGTAGCTGCATTCGCAAGAATTCAGCCTGAATCATCTGGGTTCTTGCGAACTCAGCTACCTGCCAGAATTCCTTGCCACACACGCGGACAAGCCTGACTTGAATTCGGCCTCCAAACAGGGGAGAATGAAAAAGCGCGGCGGCGCGAGACTCCGCGCGTGCGTTCCTGCCTGAATCGTCCCGCCCGCCAAGTTGGCACAACCAGGGCTCCTCGATGAGCATCACGACCCGGGAAGACATACAGCACCCGTCCAAATTCGCCGCCGTCGTGAGCGGGGCGGCGAACCAGCCCGAACTTCCGCGCCGGCGACGTCGCCGCGGCATTCCGCGCTGGCTGATCGTCGGGTTTGCGATGATCGTGGCCGCGATCTTGATCGCCACGACGGTGGGATCGCGTTTGCTGAACGACACCTCGGCTCCCGGCAACTTCCTGACGGAAAAGGCGCACAAGGCCGACCTGATTGTCTCCATTACCGAGGACGGCACGTTGGAGAGCTCGCACAATACGGACATCAAGTGCGAGGTGGCGGGCGGCAGCACGATCCTGTGGATCATCCCCGACGGCACCGAAGTGAAAAAGGGCGACGAGCTGGTGCGGCTCGACGCGGCCGGCCTGCAGGAAAAGATCGACCTGCAGAGAATCGCCTACGAAAAAGCCAAGGCGCTGATGATCGAGGCCGAGAAAAACTTCGAATCCGCCAAGATCTCCGTGCAGGAATTCATCGAGGGCACGTTCGTCCAGCAACTGCAGACGCTCAAAGTGCAGGCCACCGTCGCCAAGGAAAACCTGGAAAGCGCCCGCAACACGCTGAATTTCACCAATCGCATGCACCGCAAGGGCTACGTGACGACGCTGCAGCGCGACGCCCAGGCGTTTGCCGTCGAGCGCTCTCAGCTCGATCTGCAAGTGGCGGAGATGGCCATCACGGTGCTGGAAAAGTTCACCAAGGCGAAGACGCTGGTCGGGCTGGAAAGCGTGCGTGACTCGTCCGAAGCCAAAATGGCCTCCGAAAAGGCGGCCTTCGAGCTGGAGCAGGACCGCCTGAAGAAACTCGAAGTCGAACTGGAAAAGTGCGTCATCAAGGCGCCGGCCGACGGCATGGTCGTATACAACAATCAGCAACAAGAGCGCCGCAGCAATTCGCAATCGGCCATGGTCGAGGAAGGCGCCTTGATTCGCGAGCGCCAGACCCTCATTCGCTTGCCCGACTTGTCCCACATGCAGGTCAAGTGCACGGTCCACGAATCGAAGATCGACAGCCTGCAGCGCGGCATGCGCGCGCGGATCAAGGTTCAAGATCGCGAATTCCAGGGGATCGTCACCTCCGTGGCCAACCAGCCAGAACCGAGCAACTGGTTCTCCGGCAATGTCAAGGAATACGCGGCGATCGTGGCGATCGAAACCGATTCGAACGGACTGCGTCCGGGCATGACGGCGGCGGTTGAAATCCTGGTGCGCAACTTGAAAGACGTGCTCAGCGTGCCGGTGCAGGCGCTGGTCGCGCAAAAGGGCAAGTTCTATTGCTGGGTCAGTGGTCCGGGCGCCGTCGAAAAGCGCGAAGTCGAGCTGGGGATGGGCAACAACACGCGGATCCAGGTCACTAAGGGACTACGGGATGACGAGCTCGTGCTGCTCAACCCGCGCGAGAGAATCGCCGAGGCGCGCGTGGACGAACGGGGCGATGAATCGGTCGACGTCGTCAAACGTTTCGGCGGCGACAGGCCGGCAGACCTCCCCAATCTCCAGACGCCGCCCGGCGACCGTGCCGAGGCCCGGGGCAAACAGGCCGGTCGCGGCGGGCGCGGCAACTTCGACTTGATGTCCCTCGACAAAGACGGCGACAAAAAAATTAGCAGCGAAGAAGCCCCCGATTTCATGAAAGACCGCTTCGGCGACATGGACTCCAACAGCGACGGATTCATCGACGCAGCGGAAATCGCGGAGATCCGCCGTCTCATGCAGGAAAGGATGCGGCAGGGCGACGGACCCGGCGGGCCCGGTGGACCCGGCGGAGGCGGCGGGCCGAGTCGGCAGGGCGGCGAGTAAGCGCGCTTCACGCTTGCCCCGGGGCGACTTTCGCTATTGCGAGTCCGTTGCCCTCGCGACACTTTTCCACTCACAGGGTTAGGCGTTTGGGCTCGAAAGTCTGGCAAACCCTCCGGTTGGGACTCAAGAGCTTGCTCTTGCACAAGCTGCGCTCCGGCCTGGCGATTCTCGGCATTTTGATCGGAGTGACGGCGGTCATTTGGCTGGTGGCCATGGGCGAAGGCGTCAGCTACCAGGCCCAGCAGCAGATCAAGGACCTGGGCGCCAACAACATCATCGTGCGCAGCACCAAGCCGCCGGCCGACGCCACTCGCGGCGGCGGATTTGTCATTGCCTACGGCTTGTTGCGAGACGACTACGAGCGCATCGTCGCCAACGTTCCGACTCTGACCCAGGCCGTGCCGATGCGGGAGATCACCCGCGAGGCGCGCTACCTGGACTACGTGACCGACGTTCGCCTGGTAGGCTGCACCGCGAAATACGTGGACATGAACAATCTTCGCATGGCGCGGGGGCGGTTCCTGTCGGACAAGGATTTGGAAGACGCCGTCAACGTGTGCGTCGTCGGCGATGAAACGGCCAGGGCCCTGTTTCCCTATCAGGATCCGGTGGGCGAGTTTTTGCAAATCGAAGATGCTTTTTACGTGGTCATCGGACAAACCCGATCCAGGACGCCGTCGGCCGGCATCGGCGGCAGCATGGCGGCCCAGGATTTCAATTTCGACGTCTACATTCCACTCACTACCTTGAGAGATCGTATCGGCGACATGGTCGTCACGTCGCGCGCCGGCAGCCGCGAGGGGGAACAGGTCGAGCTGAGCCAGGTGACCGTCACGGTTCGCGAGCTGGAAGAGGTGGACGAAACGGCCGAGATCATCCGCAAGCTTTTGCAGCGTTTCCACCCGGTCGTCGACTACGCGATCGTCGTTCCCAAGGAGTTGTTGCAGCAGGCCCAGGTGCTGCAAATGATGTTCAATTTACTGCTCGTGTTGATCGCCGGCATTGCGCTTCTGGTGGGCGGCATCGGCATCATGAATATCATGCTGGCCACCGTCACCGAGCGGACGCGCGAGATTGGAATTCGCCGTGCGCTGGGGGCCAAACAGCGCGACATCGTGACCCAGTTCTTGAGCGAAACGGTCGTGCTCTCGGCCACCGGCGGCCTGTTGGGAGTGTTTTTCGGCTTCCTGTGCCATCCGGCGATCACGGGCACGCGGGCCGTGATGAGCCGGTTATTTCCCGACGTCATGACCTCGCTCCCGCCGAATATCCAGCAATTGGAGCCCCGCATCGCGCCCTGGTCGATCATTGCGGCCTTTCTGATCTCCGTGGGCGTGGGAGTAGTGTTCGGCCTTTACCCGGCGCAGCGCGCCGCCAAGATGGATCCCATCGAAGCGTTGCGCCACGAATAGTTCCTGACCCGCGCTGAGGATTGACTTCGCGTGAAAATGGCGGCCCGAGTCATCGACGTGCACAAGGACTACGTCCTCAAGGGAGGCGTTACCGTGCGGGCGCTGCGCGGCGTGTCGATCGATTTCCCCGAAGGCGACTTCGTGGCCATCATGGGCTCCTCCGGCTCGGGCAAAAGCACGCTCTTGAATCTGCTGGGCTGTTTGGATCGAGCCACGAAGGGACAATATATCCTCGCCGGCGAGGACGTCTCCGAGCTCGACGACAACGAGCTTTCCGACATCCGCAGCCGCTACCTGGGCTTCATCTTCCAATCGTACAACCTGATCGCGCAGTTGACGGTGGTCGAGAATATCGAGCTGCCGCTCTATTACCAGGGCAACGTCTCGCGCGAAGCCCGCGCGCGTTGCCTCGAAACGGCCGAGATGGTCGGCCTGGGCGATCGTCTCGATCATCGGCCGTATCAACTTTCCGGCGGCCAGCAGCAGCGCGTGGCCATTGCCCGGGCACTGGTGAACAATCCGCGTGTGATCCTGGCCGACGAACCGACCGGCAACCTGGATTCGGCCACGGGGGAGGAGATCATCCAGATTCTCGAAGCGCTCAACGCGGCGGGCAAGACGATCATCTTGGTGACTCACGAGGCGGCGATCGCGGCCCGAGCCCACCGCACGCTGCGGATGCGCGACGGTCTTCTCGATCACCACGTCCCCGCCGAGGCGGTATAAGCTAGAGCGTATCGACAAAAACCCGGCCGCGCTCCGCGAAAGCATCATTGCACGGCCGCTTGCGGTTTAGCATTTCAACGGTGGCGCTCCCTCGCTGGCGCTTCGGGCTGGTATGCGCGCCGCCGGCTGTCGCCACTCGTCATTCGTGCTCGCTGCGGATGTGGACGTCGCCCGAGGCGTCGAGCTCGATCCACAAAACGTTAGGATGGCAGCAGACCGGACAATCCTCGACGTATTGCTGGCAGGCGCCGGCCGAAGGATCGATGGGAATGACGATCTCCTCGCCGCACGAGTCGCAAATGTACGAGGCTTCCTCACGCATGATCGTCCCCCAGAGCCGGCAGCAATAGCACGGCGGGCGATCCCAACGCACTCACGACCGCTTCTAGTTCAATCTTACGGGCCTGTTCCAACAAGCGCGAGCACGACTCTCCGACGACTTCGCGATAGTCGGGAAAGACTGTCGACAGGAGCGACATTGACTCCTGTTCCGAGGGGGTGAATTGGAGAGTAAACGACCTGGCGATCGAGACATTTAACGCCAACAAATAGGCGTCGCTGACACCAAGATAGACAATAGGCTTGGGCGATAGCTTGGCGCGCACCCAGGCAAAGATCAGCAGGTCGACCGGATCCATGTCGCCCAGAAACAATAGGTCGTGGTCCGCGACCAGCGGACTCATCCAGTCCACGTGGCAATCCAACGGCAGTCCGGGAGATGGCGCAATCACTCCAAGCCGCGCACTTTCGCCGCATTGGTCAAGGGCCAGCAACGCCGGATGCGGCTTCGTGGCGTAAACGAACTTTCCGGGGACGTCGCCCGGGGGGAACGCGGTGTATGCCGGCGGTTCCGCGCGGATGAATTCATCGTCGTCGGCGTGTTGAGCGAACCAAGCCTCGATCAATCTTGCGGGATCGTCTGCCATGTTGCACGCCAGTCCTGCTCCACACCCAGCCGTGGCACAGTGTGGAATGCTTAACCCAGCGCCTTCTGCACCGCCTCGCGGGTTTTTTCAAATCCGGCGCGGGCGATGTACAGGGCGTCCTGGTTCCAGTATTCGCGGTTGAACAGTTCCAGCGACAACGTGCCGCGAAAGCCGGTGTCGCGCAACGTGCCCAACAGCGTGCCCAGCGGAGCCACGCCGTCGCCGGGAAAGACGCGCGCCGCGTCGGTGATCTCCGCGCGTGGCGGATGGGCCGGATAGTCGTTGATGTGAAACACGTGCATCGCTCCGCCGGACACGATCCGCAAGCTTTCAAAGTCGGAGCCGCCTTTGTACAGGTGATACGAATCGAGCAGGATCGAAGAGCGCGGGTGGGCGGCCGCGACAGCCACGAACGTCACTTCGCTGAGCTTGCCCAGCACGGGCGAAAAGCCCCACAGTTCGAGCTGCGGCGCGACGCCGTGCCGGTCGCCCAGCTCGAGCAAGGCTTTGTAGCGCGCGGCGATCGTCGAAAGATCGGGCCGGTCGTGGTCCGAGACGCCCGCCGGCGGCGCGGCCAATCGCGTGCCGCCGATTTCGGCGGTCATGCCCATCACGCGGCGGGCTTCTTCCAGGCCCAGGGCGCGCTTGGCGTCGTCGTCGACGACCCAGTGGGCAAACCCGATCACGCTTTCGACCGAAAGCCCCAGGTCGGCGATCCGCTTGCGCAGGTCCGCAAGCGAGCCGCCGGTCTTGACGTACTCGTCGAGCTCGGCGACCCACGGTTCGACGCCGCGGTAGCCGGCGCGGGCGGCGATTTCCAGCACGCGGACCAGCGGCAGTTTTTGTCCGCGAATCGTGCTCGTGTTGAAGCAGTATCCAAACGGTTCGTCATCCGCCCGGTCGGCGGCTTCCGCCGGCGCGGTCTTGGCCAACAGAGCCGCGGACGCGGCGGCGGTGATCGCGTGGCTGAACATGGCTCGTCGCGTAGCTCGGGTGGGCATGGTGGCTCGTCAGCTTGAAAGTGCCGTACCGATCACTGGCTAAGCTCCTCGTCGGCTTCGAGGGTCCCTTCGAGCGGCCGATCCGCCGCGCTCGCCGCGCCGGGTCGTTGGGGCTGGTCGTCGCTCTGCCAGGCCAGGACGAAGTGCAGCGTTTCGTCGCGCCGCTGGGGATCGGTTGAAGCCGCGACGTGCTTGTCGATCAGCTTCCAGCCGAGCTCCAAGTATTCGTTGACCGCCGCCGGATCGGTCAGCGTCACCACTTGCCTTGTATCGTCGAGGCGGCGAACGCTGGCCAGCACGTACCTGACCGTCGCCGGCGCGTCGGCCGTTGCTTCGACGACGTACTGGTTGATCAGCTTCCAGCCGAAGCGAAGATACTGGTTGGCGGTGTCGGGGCACGTCGTTTCCATTACGCGCCGGGCGCTTTCAACGTTCATACCGCTCATCCTAGCTCAACGAAAGCACCGGAAAAAGCCTCGCGCGAAGGGCCGCTTCGCGGGGCTGTTCGTGGCCGGCCGACCGTTGCCTGCGCGACGTCCAAGAAGATAATACAAGGCACCATTGCACGCCGGGCGCCCGGTTTGCAGATTTTCTGATTTCTCGGTGCGACATGAGCCCTTCCTGGCCGACCAACTACGATTTTCTCGCTCCCGAGCGGATCGTGTTCGGTTGGGGACGTTGGCGAGAAGTCGGCCCGCTGGCGGCCCGCTTGGGCAAACGGGCCTTTATCGTGCTCGGCTCGCGCACGCTGGAAAAGGCCGGGCTGGCCGCCGAGTTGCGCCAGGTGCTGCGCGAACACGGTGTCGAAGCCGTCGAGCTGGCGACCATTACCGCTGAGCCCACGGTGGCCGACGTCGACACGGCGGCCGAGCGCATTCGCGAGTTCGCGCCGGCAGACGACGATATGCTGATCGCGCTGGGAGGCGGCTCGGCCATCGACCTGGCCAAGGCCGCTGCCGCCATGGCGACCAACATCGAAGGCTCGACGGTGCGCGACTACCTGGAAGGCGTCGGACGCGGATTGCAGTTGACCGCTCGCCCGCTCGGCGTGATTGCCATCCCCACCACGGCCGGCACCGGGAGCGAAGCCACGAAAAACGCCGTCATCTCGGTCGACTCGCCGAGTGTGAAAAAAAGCTTGCGCGGCGACGGCATGACTCCGCGCGTGGTGATCGCCGACGCGCAACTGACCGTTTCGCTGCCGCCGTCCATCACCGCCGAGACCGGCATGGACGCGATCACGCAGTTGATCGAAAGCTACATCTCCCGCAATGCCAGGCCGATTCCCCAGGCCTTGGCCGCCGGCGGTCTGCGGTTGGCGCTTCCGGCCATCGTCGAAGCCGTCGAAGACGGAAGCTCGAGATCAGCGCGCGAGGCGATGGCTCACGCGGCGCTCGTCTCGGGCATGGCGCTGGCGAACTCGGGATTGGGAATGGCGCACGGCGTGGCGGCCGCGCTGGGAGCTCATTGCGGCGTGCGCCACGGCCTGGCCTGCGCGACGATGCTGCCGGTGGCGCTTGCGGCCAATCGCGAAGCCAGCCAGGCTGAGCTTGCGCAACTGGCACGCGGCGCGCTCGGGCTGGGCGACGTGCCGGACGCGGCGGCCGCCGATGCCCTGATCGAGCGCATCGACGAAATCTGCCGGCGAATCGGCGTGCCGCGCCGGCTCTCGCAGATCGGCGTGCGCGCCGACCAGATTCCCGATCTCGTGCGAGATTCTCGCGGCAACAGCATGAACGGCAATCCGCGCAGCCTGTCGGACGAGGAACTAACGGGCCTGCTCGTGGCGCAGCTTTGACTGCGCGCCGTCGCGACAATTCCCATGCACAACGTATAATTCCTATTGCTCAAGCAGTCGCGCGTGGAGGCGGGCCCGGACTGGCGCGTGGCGTCGATTGCGAGACCACGGACTTGCACCCGGTGCGGATCAATCGATGAAAGAAACCTCAGGCGGCAAAAAGCGCGACAAGACGCGCAAAACCGGCGCAGGCCGGTCTCGCCCGGTCCGCGCCGCGAAACTCTCGAGCAAGAACGCCGAGCTCCAGAGAGAACGGCGCGTCATGGAGCAAACGCTGGCCGCGCAAGAGCGAGACCGCAAGCTCGTGGCCTACGAGATCCACGACACGATCCTGCAAGACGTCATCGGCGCGCTGATGTTCCTCGACGCGATGCACGCGAATCACGGCGGCGCGAAGGGCGAAAACGCCCGGCGGCTCGAACAAGCCCGCACGCTGCTGCGAAAGTGCATCGATGAAGCGCGGCGCATGATCAGCGGCCTGCGCCCCCTCATCATCGACGAACAGGGAATCGCCGGAGGTATCGAGTATCTCGTCAATGAGTTCAATGGCCGCGGCCTGGCGATTCGCTTCACGCATTCGATGAAAGCCAGGCGGCTGGCGCCCGAATTGGAATCGACCTTGTTCCGCATCGTGCAGGAATCGCTCGCGAATCTCGCGCGTCACAGCCAATCGCGGGAGGGAGAAGTAAAAATCTCCCAGCGGGGCCGCACGGTCCGTGTCGAAGTGCGCGACTCGGGCGTCGGATTCGATCCCGACGCGGTCGGCAAAGGGCACTTCGGACTGGAAGGGCTCAAAGAACGCGCGCGGTTGGCCGGCGGATCGGCTTCGATCCACAGCGCTCCCGGCAAAGGAACCCTAGTCGCGGTCGTTTTGCCCCTGACAAGAACGCGGCGCCGGCGAGCGGCCGCCGACTTCTGACGGCGCCGGGCCGGCTGAACACGCCGAAATACAGCATCCCCACTTAGGGCCGTTTCATTGCATTGGCCCCGGCGGGGAGTTAGAGTGAAGATTGAAAATTACGGTAGATGGCTCGAATGAGGTAACTGCGCAGAGAGGGCAGATTATGGGTCAAACGATGCTCTTTCGGGTTCGAATCTGCTCCGCCGCCGTTATTGCTTTCGTGCTTATTGCCGGCGAGGCGGGCGCGCAATTCACCCGACGCGCATCCGATCCGCCGCAATCGTCCCAGCAAGCGCCGCCCGGCGCAGTCGACCAGCTTCCCGACCAACTCACCCCCGACCAGATCAAGGACATCCTGTTGCTGCGCGCCTTGCAATCGCGCGGCCGGAGCAGCCGCGGCGTGCGCACCGGGGTGCCGCAGTTCGTCCCCTTCGGCAACCCGGGCTTGTCGGGTTTTCCGGTGCTCCCGATGCAAAACGCGCAGCCGCAGGCGACGAACAAGAGTTCGGCGAAAAAGCGGACCGAAGCCCGTGCCGCGCGCGACGAAAAGAATCGCATCGCCCGCGAAAAAGCCAAGGCGAAAAGAGAGCAAGCCACGACCGCTCGCGCCAAAGCCAGGGCCGAAGCGAGGGCCAAAGCCGAGGCGAATGCCAAGGACGTAGAAGAAGGTCGGGCCCAGCCGTAGCACCCGGCGTGCCGCTCATGCGGTTGGTCCGGCGACGTCGCCTTGCGTCCAGATTCCGTCGACGAGCCGCCGCATCTGGCCCGGATTCTTGTCCCCTAGCGCCTGCGGCAACCGCTCGGGCCGCACGTTGTCGTAGCATTCGAGCGCCGTGAAGCGCGCAAGCGAGGCGGGAATGCCGACGGAGGTGAAGCCCGGGTGACCCGTGGCCGGATACGGACCACCGTGGTTCATGGCCGCCGTGACCGCGACGCCGGTCGGCATCTTGTCGCCGAGCAACCGGCCGACCTTGCGCCGCAATTGAGGCGCCAGTTCGGCATACAGCGAATCGTCGCTTCCCCCAGAGTCGGAATAGATGCAGCCGGTCAGATTGCCCTCGAGCGCCTCGACGATTCCAACCGCTTGGGCCGCGTCTTCGGCGATCACCATAAGCGACGCGTTGCCGAAGGCTTCGATCTGGAATTGTGCCGGGCTTGCCAGGAACCTGGTGCCGGAAATCGTCAACAGCGTATTGGCGAAACTGTATCCCGTGCCGCCTCCCGTAGTTCCACCGGCCAAAAGCCGGGCGCCGGCCGCGGCCAGCGTCTTGACGTTCGTTTCGAGAGCATGCGCCACACCCGCGGAAAGCAGCGTGCCGACGGGCGCCGCGCGGAATTGCTCCACAATGGCGGCGACAAATCGATCGGTCTCGACGCCGGCCAGCAAGATGACCAGACCGGGATTGGTGCAGAATTGGCCCATGCCCAGCAGGCAGCTCGTGGTGAACTCGCCGGCAATCTCGTCGGCGCGCGTGGCGATGGCCCCGGGCAGGATGAGGACCGGATTGATGCTCGAAAGTTCCAGGTAGATGGGCTTGCCGGCGGCATCGGCGGCCGCCTTTAGCGCCAGCCCACAGGCGCGGCTTCCGGTGTAGCCGGTGGCGCCGGTGCGCGGATCGGCCACGGCGCGCCGGCCGTCGGGGTGACTCGTGCGGTAAAGCAATTGCACGCTGCCGGCGGGCAACCCGGTTTCGCGCGCGGCGTCGTGGGCGGCGGTCGCGAAGAGGCGCGTCGTGGCGGGATGCGACGTGTTGGCCTTGGCGATCACCGGGCAGCCGGTGGCGATGGCCGCCGCGAAGTCGCCGCCGGCGATGCTATTGAACGCGAAGGGAAAATTGTTCGGCCCAAACACAAACACGGGCCCCAACGGCGCATGGCACGAGCGGATATTCAGCTTGGAGTCGATCGTTGGCTGCATCCAACTTCCATCGCGCGCGGCGCGGGCGGCTTCGCGCAACTGGCCGGTAGTGCGGGGAAGCTCGACGTCGGCCAAGCGCGGCTTGACGGGCAGCGCCGTTTCGGCGTGCGCCATGGCCACTAGCGCGTCGCGCTCGGTTTCGATTTTGTCCGCGTACGTTTCCAAAAAGCGGGCCACCAGCTCGCCGGGTGCTTTGCGCAGCGCGGCGGCGGCACCCGAGGCTGCACCCAAAGCGGCGTCGACGTCGGCCCAGGAACTGACGGGAAAGATCTCCTCGAGCGGCTCGCGCGTGGCCGGGTTTTCGGCCCGAAACGTGCCGCTGGCGGCCGACGGCCGCCACCCCTGGCCGATCAACACGGGTTGAATGGTCATGACGCGATTTCGAACCTTGATTGTGACGAAAAGTGAACGTTCGGAGTCTGTGCCTATGATGACGCAATTCGGCCGCCCGTCAAAGTGGCCCCCAGTGGCGATGGCCTGTGTATCGACTCAATGTACGGGTTCCACGCGGGCTGGCGACGGACTATGCTGATGGAGGCGATTCGCGTCTTTGTCGGGCTCGTTGGCCGTCGCGCTCGTGCTGGTGAATGGGATGAGCATGATGTGGGATTGGCTGCTCGATCATGCGGCGCTGACGACCGTGATGCTGATCGTGTCGTTCGTGGTGCTGGTCGCAAGTCTTTGGCTCTGCCACTACGTTCTCACCACCATTCCGTCCGACTACTTTAACACCAAACGCAAGCCGTTCGAGCAATGGCGCACCTCGAAACCGGCCTTGTGGTGGACGCTCGTGATCACGAAGAACCTGGTGGGCGCGCTTCTAATCGTGGCCGGGCTGATCATGATTTTCACGCCCGGACAAGGCATTCTCACGGTGCTTTTGGGAATCAGCCTGGTCGACATTCCCGGCAAAAGGGCATGGGAGCGCAAAATCATCAAACGTCAGCCGGTCCTGAAAGTGATCAATCGGCTGCGCGCCCGCGCGAATCAGCCGCCGTTGGAGTTGTCTTAAGAAGGCATAGCTTGCGGTCGTGAAATATCGCGCGTCGCGTTGAACGGCCGGAGACGGGCACCAAACGGGGCCGGTTTCTTTCAATAGCCGGAGTGCTCGGAGCCAATCCGCGCTATTTCCGCCGGCGACATATTTCCGCTGGCGGCTAGCCGGATGCCTGGAGATTTGCTAACATATTGGCGCAAATTGATGCTTCGCGTGCGCGTTCGGTTCATCCCGCCGGGTGTCAATCGTTTGCGCCCGCACGAGCTTGGAGCGGCAAGCGATGTTACGAATCCTCGGGTCGGCTCGACAGCTCTGTGGCGGCATGACGCGCCGCGAGATGCTGCGCATTGGCGGGCTGGGACTGGCCGGCATGTGCCTGGCCGAGCTTGCCGGCTGGCGAGCGGCCAGCGCCCGCGAAGATTCGCCCCGGCCCAAATCATTCGGACGCGCCAGATCGATTATTTTGATTCACTTGTACGGCTCGCCGAGCCAGATCGAATGGGTCGACCCCAAGCCGGACGCTCCGCTGGAAATCCGGGGCGATCTGGGCTCGATCCCGTCGAGCCTGCCGGGCTTGCACGTGTGCGAGCTGTTGCCGACGTTCGCCAAGGTGATGGACCGCACGACGGTCATCCGTTCGCTTACGCACCCCTATCCGCTGCACGGCGTGGCCTTTGCCTTGACCGGCGTGCCGACGCTCGATTTGCCGGCGGAGCTGAACCCGCGCGATCCGCGCAATTGGCCGTTCTTCGGTTCGGTGGTCGACTACATCGAAGCGGCGCGCGAGCGATCGGGCGAAGCACCGCGGCGCACGGTGCCGGCCAACATGGCCCTGCCCTTCAAGTTTTCCAGCCGCCGCACGGGCGAAGTGCCGCGGGCCGGGCCGTTCGCCACGTTTCTGGGAGCCGAATATGACCCGGTGTGGACCGATTACGTGGGCGCGGCCACCAAGGGGTTGCCCAAAACGCTGGGCGCATTGCGATTTGACGACAACGATCCTTACATCGGCTTGAGCCAGGACAGCTATTTTTACGTGCCGGCCGCCACCCGGTTGCCTGACGACATGACGCTCGACCGGCTGAATCGCCGCAAGTCGCTGGTGGCGCAGCTCGACGACGCGCGGCGTGATCTTTCCCTGTCTTCGCGCGGCAAGCAGTTGGACCGCTACCGCCAGATGACGTATGAGCTGATCCAGTCGGACAAGCTGCGCGACGCGCTCGATCTGCGCAAAGAGTCGCCCCGGATTCGCGAGCTGTACGGCCACACGCTGTTTGGCCAGTCGTGCCTGGCCGCGCGGCGCTTGACCGAAGCGGGCAGCAAGATCGTGAGCGTGTTCTGGGACGAATATGGAGTAGCCGGCAGCGGCTGGGACACGCACTACAATCACTACGCGCGGATGAAACAGGAGCTGTGCCCCGGCTTGGATCAGGGTTGGTACGGACTGATCACGGATTTGGACCAGCGGGGACTGTTGGACGAGACGCTGGTCGTGTGTACGAGCGAACACGGCCGCACTCCGAAAATCACGACCAACCAAGGGGGCGGACGCGATCACTGGTCGCGCGTCTATTCGTCGCTCGTGGCCGGCGGCGGCACGAAGCGCGGACACGTCGTGGGAGCTTCGGACAAGCATGGCGGCGACGTCACCGAGCGGCCCATCAGCCCCAAAGACCTGCTGGCCACCATGTATCACCTGTTGGGAATCGATCATCACACCCTGGTTCACGACCGCTTGAACCGCCCGCTTCCGCTGGTCGACGGCGAAGTCATCAAAGAAGTGCTGGCGTGAGAAAGTTTAGCTCCGTGCCCATCGGGCCGGGGCACTCGGCGAGCGGCGACCTTTCCACAGAAGGATGAAGAAGCATGCTCAACATCCTCGGTAACTCGCGGCGCGTGTGCGACGGATGGACGCGGCGTCAGGTCTTGCAGGCCGGCGGCGCTGGCTTGCTCGGACTTACTTTGCCCAAGGTGTTGGCGGCCGAAGCGACCGGCACCGCGCGGCCGGCGCGGGCCAGGAGCGTGATCTTCCTGTTTTTGTTCGGTGGGCCGAGCCAGTTGGAAACGTTCGACCTGAAACCCGACGCCCCCAGCACGATCCGCGGACCGTCGAAGCCGATCGCTTCGCGGACGCCGGAGCTGAGAATCTGCGAATGGATGCCGCGCCTGGCGGCCATGTCCGACAAATATTGCGTCGTGCGGACGATGACGCATCCGTACAACGACCATTCGACCGCCGGCCACTACATTCAAACCGGACATCCCTGGCACATTCCGATCGGAGGCGGATTCAACGCCACCGAAAAGGACTGGCCGGCGCACGGCTCGATCGTCGACTTTCTTGACACACGCGCCGGGGGCGGCCCGGGCGACGTACCGAGCTTCGTCTACCTGCCCAATCGCCTGGGACACATGGAGACGTATTCGACGAAGCTCGATCGGCCGGGTCAGTACGCCGGTTGGCTGGGACGCGGCTACGATCCGCTGGCCACGGCCATCGGAAAGCGGGACGACAAGGACAATCCCTATTTTCGCGAGTGCACCGACGAGGAACTCAATTTCCAGATTCAAGGGCTGGCGCTGGGTGAAGGACTGTCGCTCGACCGCCTCGGTAAGCGACGCGCGCTGGTCGAACAATTTGACCGGGCCCGCGCAAGCGCCGAGCGCAGCGGCGCCGAAGTTTCGTTCGATCAGTTTCGCGAGCGCGCCCTGGCATTGGTCAGTTCCGAAAAAGTGCGCCGCGCGCTGGACATTCGCCGGGAACCGAGCGCCGCGCGCGATCGCTACGGGCGGCACTTGTTTGGGCAGTCGACGCTGTTGGCCCGACGGCTGGTCGAGGCGGGCACGCGGTTCGTCACCGTGGCGTGGGACGCCGTCGACGGCTATAGCTGGGATTCGCACACCAGCAGCGACGACGTCAAGAAACATCTCGTGCCGGGGCTCGACCAGGCGCTTTCGGCGCTGTTAGTCGATTTGGACGAACGCGGACTTTTGGACGAAACGCTGGTCGTGGCGGTCGGCGAGATGGGACGCACGCCCAAAAGGTCCAACGACAATTGGGGCCGCGGGCATTGGAGCACTGTGTTCCCGGCCGTCTTGGCAGGGGCCGGAGTGCGCGGCGGCACAGTCTATGGCACGACCGACCGCGACGCCGCTTACGCGCTGGACCATCCGACCAGTCCGGAAGATCTGGCGGCCACTATTTTCGATCGCCTGGGAATCGATCCCCAACTGCGCATCGCCGACCAACAGGGCCGCCCGGTGCCGCTGGTCGACGGAGGACGCGTGATACGCGAGATCGTCACGTAGATGGTCGCCGGCCTTAGCGCGGCCGCAGCATATAGACCCCGGCAATAACCGGACTTAGAAGGCCAGACGCGCGCCACGAATTGATTGCCCGCGGCGCGTTGTATCATGCCCGGACAGAGGTTAGGATGGCGGGTGGTCCGAAAGCCCGCCCGAAGCGACCTTCCCGCCCTCCAACGAGCCTGCCATGAAGCCACTGGTCGAAGCGGCCCTGGTGCTGGGTTTACTGCCTGCTAGCGTGGCTTTTTGCCAAGCGCCGTCGGTGAACCGTCTCGTGCCGGCGGGCGTGTCGCCGGGCAAGGCCGTCGACGTGGTTTTTCAGGGGGGCAACCTGGCGGGCGCAACGGGCATCTGGTCGAACCTTCCGCTGTCCGCGGAATTGACGCCCCTCATCGAGGGGAACGGCTCGCAGCCGGCCAGCGTCAGTTACCGGCTGACGATCCCCTCCGACGCGCCGCTGGGCGTCGCCGGCATTCGCCTGGGAACCGGCCAAGGCATCTCGAACCTGCGGCTGTTCCTGGTCGATGATCTTCTCAGTGCCGTCGAGGCGGGGGGCAACCAATCAATTGCGACCGCGCAAGCCGTGTCGCTGCCGATGGCCGTCGACGGGTTCTGCGATGCCGAGTCGAGCGATTTTTACAAGATCAGCGTCGCGGCCGGCCAGCGGATTTCCGTGGAAGTTTTTGCCCGGCGGTTGGGTTCGCCCCTGGATCCGGTCATTCGCCTGCTGGCCGCCGACGGCCGCGAGTTGGCGTTTAGCGACGACGAGCCCGCCAGCGGCGCCGACGGTCGCTTCGGCCACAAGTTCGCCGCAGCCGGCGACTATTTCATCGAGATTCGCGACATTCGCCACCAGGGCGGCGGCGCGCACCAGTATCGCCTGCGCATTGGCGATTTTCCGCTTGCTTCGGTCCCTTATCCGTTGGCCGTGCAAAAAGGCACCAGCGCCGGCGTGCAACTCGCCGGCGAAAGCGTCGAGCTCTCCGCGCCGATTGCGGTTACGGTGCCGGCCGAAGTGTCGGGCGATCGGCTGGCTGTCGCGGCAAGTTACGGCGCCGGACAGGGCTCCGCTTGGGCGACGCTGCTTGCCAGCGGCACGCCCGAACAGCTCGAACAGGAACCCAACGACACGCCCGAGCAATGTACGGCCGTCGTGGTGCCGGGCGCGATGGACGGCCGTTTTGAAACCTCCGGCGACGTGGATTTTTACCAATTCGAAGCCAAGAAAGGCCAGCGGCTCATTTTCGCCGGCCAAGCGCGTAACCTGGGCTCGCCGTGCGATATGTTCCTGCGGCTCGTTAACGCCGAGGGGGGCGGGCTGGCCGAAGCCGAAGACGCGGGCGCGGAAGAAGGAAGGCTCGACTACACCTTTGGGGCCGATGGAGTGTATCGGCTGCGCGTGGAAGAAACGAATCATCGCGGCGGGTCCGAAGTCGCCTATCGGATTGTGGCAGAACCGAGTGCGCCCGGCTTTGAATTGGCCGCGGCGGCCGAAAAAGTCGACGCGCCGAAAAACGGCGTGTTCGTGGTCAAGGTGACCGCGGCGCGGCGCGATTACAACGGCCCGATCACCCTTTCGGTTGAAGGGGCCGGCGAGGGCTGTCAGGTGGCCGGCAACGTGATTCCCGAGGGCAAGCCCGAGACGACGATGAGCGTCACTCTGGGTTCGTCGCTTGCGGCCGGTCACATCGGCACGGTCAAGATCATCGGCCAGGCCAAGATCGGCGAAAACGAGTTTCGCACGACCGCCAGCACGCTGGGGGCTCTGCGCGGAGCATTCAGCGGGTTGCCGTATCCGCCGGCCGTGCTCGACGGGGTGTTGGGGTTGGGCGTGGGGCCGGTGTTCCCGCAGTTTTTCCAATTGGCCGCGGCGTCGCCAAGTGTTTCGCTCCTGAAACCGGGCGCGCAGGCCGCTTTGAAAGTCGAGCTCACTCGGTCCAATGGTTTCGACGACAAGGTGACGCTGGCCGTGGAAGGCCTGCCGAAAGGCGTTGCCGCCAAGGCGGCCGCGATCGAAAAAGGACAGAAAGAAACCGCCCTGGAATTAACCAGCACCGAGCCGATTGCGCCGGGCACGTATGCGCTAAAGGTCGTGGGATCGGCCACGTTCCAGAATCAGCCGCAAAATTTCGTTTTCGACAAAGCTTCGATCGAAGGTCCACCGCTCGCGATCGCCTTCGCGCCCCTTGGTCCGGTGCCGGTCGGAGGGAAACAAAAGGGCACTCTCACGTTCGCCGGCAACGTCGCGCCGGTGGCCGCCAGTGCCACGTATCAAAGCGGCGTGACGCGCGGAGCCGAAGGCCCGCGCTCGCCCGCGCTGGCCGGTTTCGAAGCCGACAACAAGGGCGCCGCATTCTCCGGCGTCGACAAAGGGCCCGGTGACGACCGGCTGACGGCCGAATTGCCCACGCCGGCGGCGGGTGATTACTCGATTGAACTGTGGTTGTTCAACGCGCGCGATCTCGGACAGCCGAACTCGCCGGCCATTTCCGGCTACGTTTTCAGCCGTCCGGGAACCGCCAGCGCCGCCAATGCTCAGCCGGGCGATCACCTGGGAATCGGCGGCGTGGAAAGCTCGCCGCGCGACAAGCTGTTTTTCTACGACGGGCAAACGCTCGTGCCGGGACGCACGACGCTGGCGATTAACGCCTGGCATCACCTGGCGCTAGTCCGTTCGGGCGACGACGTGAAAGTTTATCTCGACGGCGACATCAACCCGGAAATCGCCGCCAAAGCACCCAAGAGTTTCGACTCCGGCCGGATCGTGCTGGGGACGCGAGCCGACGGATTCGCGCCCTTCCAGGGCAGGCTCGACGAAGTGGCGTTTTTCGACGCGGCCATTTCGCCCCAACAGGTTGCCGCCCACTTCGCCGCCGCGAAGGCCGCGGCGCCGGCACGCGACGTCGTGCTCAAGGACAATCCGCTGGCCTATTGGCGGCTGGATGAAACCGAGGGATTAACGGGCGCCAGCATGGCGCCGGCGCACAAACGCCTGGTGAAGCTGACCTGGCAAAACCTGCCCGCCGGGCTGGCCGTGCCGGCGGAAGTCGTATTGGTCGACGCGGCGAATCAAGTCGAGATCGAATTGGCGGCCGCCGACTCTGTGCCCGCCGGCAAGCTGGAAAAAGTGGTCGTCTGGGGCACAACGCCTGCCGGCGGGAGCGATTTTACCGCCGAATCGGCGCCGGTGGTCGTCGAAGTCAACAAACCGTAGAAACCAAAGGATGAAGGATGAAGGCTGAAAGACGAGGATGAAAGCTTTGCATGATTCATCCTTCATCCTTCATCCATCCGCTTCATCCTTCCAAAAACGGGAGAAAGCGATGAGCCGGAATTCACGGAAACGAACCGTCGGGCTGGCGGTGGCGCTGGCCCTTTCCATCATTGCGATTCACACGCCGGCTGCACGGGCGGATCGCAAAGCGGCCGCCCCTTCGGCAACGGCGCTCGAGCCGGTCGTGGTGGGGACGCCCGAGCGGATCGACGTTTTCCCGACGAGCATTAAGCTCGACACGCCCCGGCGCACCGTGCACATCGTAGTGACCGGCCATTACGCGGGCGGCATCGTGCAGGATTTGACCCGCGTCGCCGAATTGGCCGCCAAAGACGAGCAGATTGCCCGTATCGAAAAGGCGGCGGTCGTGCCGGTGGGCAACGGCCAAACCGAGGTGACGGTGAAAGTCGGCGGTCACGAAGCCAAGGTGTCGGTGGAAGTGGCCGGCCAGGAGACGCCCGACGCGGTTTCGTTCAACTACGGCACGTTGGCCGTGCTTTCCAAGCAAGGTTGCAATCAGGGCGCGTGCCATGGTTCGCCCAGCGGCAAAGGCGGGTTCCGCATGTCGCTGCGGGCGTACGATCCACCGCTCGATATCCAGACGCTGGTGCGCGAAGCGTTCAACCGGCGCACGAATTTGTACGAGCCGGAAAAGAGCCTGATCCTGCGCAAGCCGACCATGCAAGTGGCCCACGGCGGCGGCCGGCGGCTCACCAAGGGCGATCTGCCGTACGAGGTGCTGCGCGACTGGATCGCGCAGGGCTGCCAGGTCGATCTGCCCGATGCGCCCAAGTGCGTGAAGCTCGACGTCTATCCGCGCGAGCGGATTCTGATGCGTCCGGCGCATGCGCAGCAGATCGTGGCGCTGGCTCACTTTTCCGACGGCTCGGTGCGCGACGTGACGCGGCTGGCTTGCTTTTCCAGCTCCGACGAGGCGGTCGCCACGGTCGAGCCGGACGGTTTGGTGATCGGTCAGGATCGCGGCGAGGCCGCCATCCTGGTGCGGTTTTTGGACAAGCTGGAAAGCGCGACGATGATGTTCCTCAAGGAGATTCCCGGCTTCCGCTGGAATTCGCCGCCGGAAAACAATTTCGTCGACCATCACGTCTTCGCGAAGCTCGCGCAACTGCAGATTCTGCCTTCGGACGTCTGCACCGACGAGGAATTCATTCGCCGCGTGTACCTCGACGTGATCGGCGTGTTGCCGGAGCCGGCGGAGACGGCCCGTTTTCTGGCCGATACCGATCTTGCGAAGCGGACGAAGATCGTCGACGTTTTGCTCGATCGGCCCGAGTTCGCCGAGTTCTGGGCGCTCAAGTGGGGCGATCTCTTGCGAATTCGCAATGCCAAGGTATCCACGAGCGGCGTGCACAAGTTTCATCGCTGGCTGGTGGCGGCCTTCCGCGACAACGTGCCCTATGACCAGTTTGCCCGGCAGTTGCTGACCGCCGAAGGGAGCACGTTCGTGAATCCGCCGGCCAATTACTACCGCACGGCCGCCGAGACGAACGATTGCACGGAAACCACGTCGCAGTTGTTCCTTGGCATTCGCATTCAATGCGCCAAGTGTCACAACCATCCGTTCGAGCGCTGGTCGCAGGACAACTATTACGGCATCGGGGCGTTCTTCAATCGCGTGCAGCGCAAAGCCGGCATCAACCCCGACGAGCAGGTGATTTGGGTGGCTCGCGCCGGCGAAGTCACCCAGCCGCGCACCGGGCAGCAAATGCAGCCGTGGCTGCCGCTATCGGGCACGGCGGAAATGAAAGGCGAGGATGATCGCCGCGCCGCGCTGGTCGAGTGGCTTGTGAAGCCCAACAATCCGTTCTTCGCCAAGGTGGAAGTCAACCGCATTTGGGGCCACCTGATGGGCCGCGGCATCGTCGAGCCAGTGGATGATTTCCGCGATTCGAACCCGCCGGCGAGCGCTTCGCTTCTATCCGCTTTGGCCAACGACTTCGCCGCCCACGGCTACGACCGCAGGTACGTAATTCGCACGATTCTCGCCAGCCGCACGTATCAGCTCAGCTCGCGCAAAAACGAGTTCAATGCGAGCGACAACAAGTATTTCTCGCACGCCATCACGCGGTTGCTCACGGCCGAGCAGTTGCTCGACGCGATTTGCCGTGTGACCAACGTCGCCGAAAAATTCGCCGGGCTGCCGGCCGGTACCCGGGCCACGGCGCTGCCGAGCCCGGACATCGATAGCGATTTTCTCAAAGTTTTCGGCCAGCCGGCGCGCGAGACGGCCTGCCAGTGCGAGCGCTCGACCGATTCGAACCTGTCGCAGGCTTTGCAAATGATCAACGGCCCGTTGGTGCACTCAAAGGTGCGCGACGAGAAGAACCGTCTGCGCACGCTGGCGTCGGCGGGCAAGTCGAACGAAGAGATTATCGGCGAGCTGTACCTGGCCGGCCTGTGCCGCCAGCCCAGCGAGCCGGAAATGACCGCCGCCACGAAGCACATCGCCGGCGCGGGCGATCGGATGCGCGGATTGGAGGACGTCTGCTGGGCAATCCTCAACGCCAACGAGTTCTTGTTCCAGCACTAGTTGAGTGAACGTTTTCTTAAGCGGAGCCAACCCGTGTCGGTTTCTCGAACGATTCCCCTGGTCGCATGCGACTTTGCACTGTCCTGCTTAGCACTATCCGTATTTGCAGCGCGGGCCCGCGCCGATGACCCGGTCAGCTTTTCCAAGCAAATCGCGCCGATCCTGGTGAAGAACTGCCAGGCCTGCCACGGCGCGACCGAGGCGGAAAGCGGCTATCAAGTCACCAACTACAATCTGGTGATCAAGGCCGGCGAATCGGAATCGCCGTCGATCACGCCCGGCAAGACGGACGAGAGCGAGCTGCTTGCGCGCATCAGCTCCGATGATGCGGACGCGCGAATGCCGCAGGAGGCCGATCCGCTGCCGGCGGAGCAAATCGAGCTGGTCAAACGTTGGATTGCCGAAGGGGCGAAATTCGACGGCCCCGATCCGGCCGCTGCCCTGGCGTCGATCATTCCCAAGACCGCCGAGCCCGACCCGCCGCAAGCCTACCACCGGCCGGTGCCGATCGCGGCCATCGCGTTCAATCACGACGGGCGCGAGCTGGCCGTAGGCGGCTATCACGAAGTGACGATTTGGAACGTCGAAAGCGGTTCGCTTGCGCGGCGGATCAAGAACGTCGCCGAACGCGTGTATGGGCTGGACTACAACGCCGACGGGTCGCTCGTGGCCGTGGCTGGCGGCATGCCGGCCAGCCTGGGCGAAGTGAAGCTTTTCAATCCGGCCGACGGCACGCTGGTGAAAGATCTGGCCTTGACGGCCGACGTGGCATTCTGCGCCGCGTTCAATCCGGCCGGCACGAAACTGGCGGTCGGCGGGGCCGATCGCGCGATCCGCATTTTCGACGTCGCCGGCGGCAAGCAGGAAGTGCTCATTGAGGATCACGCCGATTGGGTTGTGCGCCTGGCCTGGAGCCCGGACGGAACGAAGCTGGCCTCGGCCAGTCGCGACAAAACGTCAAAACTGTTCAACGCCGAAAAGGGCGAGTCGCTCGTGACCTACTCGGGGCACGGCGAGCAGTTGTTCGGCGTCGCGTTTTCGGGCGACGGCAAGTTGGTGTTTACGGCCGGCGCCGACAAGAAGATTCACGCCTGGAACCCCGACGACGGCGGCAAGAAAGGCGAGCTCGGCGGCTTCGGCGGCGAGGTGTTGGCGCTGGTGACGCAGGCGGACAAGATCATCGGCGGCTCGGCCGACAAGACCGTCGCTCAGCATCGCGTCGAGGGCTTTAAGCAGTTCAAAACCTACGGGGGCCACACCGACGCGGTCTATTCGGTCGCCTATCATCCCGGCACCGGCCGCGTCGCCGCCGGCAGTTTTTCCGGCGAAGTGCGCATCTGGAACGCCGAAGACGGTGCGCAAGTGAGCGCGTTCATCGCCGCTCCCGGATACGCCCCGCCCACGCCGCCGGTGGCGGCGGCGAAGTAGCAAACTCCGTGTGCCCGGCCCGGAATCAAAAAAGCCGATAAGTCCAAATATCGCTGTCGAAATTGGACTTGTCACTTACCCCCTTTCCCGCTCGTTTCCGCTCCTTTACCAATCGCCGACGCTGCCGTCCGCGTAGAACGCGCGCAGCACGATTTCCTGCTGGAAGGGGTGCTTTTTCAATTCGGCTTCGTCGATTTCGATGCCCAATCCGGGGCGATTGCCGGGGCGCACGATGCGGCCTTTTTCTTCCACGACAAATCCTTCGCGAACGATGTCGTTCCGCCAGGGGACGTCGCGGTGCACCGCCTCGCAGATGATGTAGCTGGGCGTGGCAAAGCCGAATTCGAGCGAGGCGGCCGTGCTTACCGGGCCCTGCGGATTGTGCGGCGCAACGGCCACGCGATAAGCCTCGGCCATGGCCGCGATGCGGCGCGCTTCGCTCAATCCGCCGCAGTGCGTGATGTCGGGCTGGATGATGCTCGCCGCGCGCTTCTCCAGCAGTTCGCGGAAGGCGTGCTGGCTCACGAGCCGTTCGCCGGTGGCGATGGGCGTGGCGACGGCGCGCTGGATGTCGGCCAGGCCGTCGATGCTTTCCGGCCAGCAGGGCTCTTCGAACCAATAAAGCCCAAACGGCTCGACCGCTTTGGCCAGAATGAGGCCCATGCGCGGCGAATGCCGGGCGTGGCAGTCGACCATGATGTCGATGTCTTCGCCCACCGCGTCGCGCATGGCGCGGACGCAAGCTGCGGCATAGCGCACGGGTCGCAAGCCCTCGATGGGCATGGTCGGCGGCGCGGCCATGCACTTGAAGGCGGTAAATCCCTCGTCGACGGCGCGAACGGCCAGTTGGGCGAAGCGGGCCGCGTCGGCCGGATCGGTCGTGTAAAAGTCTTCCATCTTGCCGCCGCCCAGGTGGCAATACATGCGGACGTAGTCGCGCACCGGTCCACCCCACAGCTTGTGGCAGGGCACGCCGTGAATCTTGCCCAAAATGTCCCACAGGGCGATGTCGATGCCGCTGGCGGCGGTTGCCCGAACCACGCCGCTGGAGTGCCAGAAATGCTGGCGGTACATCATCTGCCACAGGTGTTCGATCCGCGTCGGGTCTTCGCCCACCAGCAAGGTCGCGATATCTTCGACGGCGCCGACGACCGCGCGGGTATGCCATTCGAGCGTCGCCTCGCCCCAGCCCCACAGTCCGGGCTGGTCGGTGACCACTTTCACGAAGATCCAATTTCGCATGCGGGCATGGCAGACGAGGGTTTCGATAGCCGTGATTTTCATCGCGATTTTTCACATGCGCTGGAGCCGGGGTGCCAAGACGCCCGTTAGTTCTACGAAAACCATGAGGAGCCGCAAGCCGTTTAGCCCCAGCGGCATCGCCGCGGGTGCCCGTTTGAACCGTTCGGTGCCGCGTGAACCGTTCTGTGCCCGGACGGGTCGGGCCGGTAAAATGGCATAGTTTAATGGCGGCACCGCGCAAACGCCCGGGCCTGAAGCGGCCCTGGTCAAACGTCGTTGCAGTCGCGGCCGCTCGGATTTTCCAGGATCCAGCATGGGTTGGAATCGAAAACTGTCGCTGGCCTTGTTTCTGGTGGCGGTCGCTCTTGCGGGCTACATGCTCCGCTCGTTCGTGCCCACGGTGATCGAGGAGTACCAGAAAGCCGCCGATTTCAGCCCGGTCTGGGGTTACGTGTACCTGGGAGTGGTGGGATTCAGCGGCACGGCGTTTCTCGTCCTGGCCGCGTGGGTCGCCTGGACGTTGGCGGCCAACACGCGATCGAAAGCCAAACGCCACGAGTCGCGGTCGCGCACGCCCAGCCAGATGTCGCGCCGCGAGCAAGAGGCCGAAATCGAAGCGCATCTGGCCGAAAGCCGCAAGTGGGCCGACGACGGCACGCTGACGGCCGAAGCGCGTGAAAACGTCCGCCGCTCGCTGGAAACCGTCGAAGATAAGCTGGAAAAACAGACGCTCGAAATCGTGGCCTTCGGCACCGTCTCCGGCGGAAAATCATCGGTCTTGAACGCGCTGGCCGGCCGCGACATCTTTCGCACCGAAGTGCGAGGAGGCACAACGGTCGCGCGCAACGAAATCCCCTGGCCGGGCAGCGACCGGGTGATTCTGGTCGATACGCCGGGTTTGGCCGAAATCAAGGGAGAAAAGCGCGAAGAGCTGGCCAAGCGCGCGGCCCGCGACGCCGACCTGGTGCTGTTCGTGACCGACGGCCCCCTCAAGGATTTCGAGGTGCGGTTTCTCGAGGTTCTGGCGGCCATGGAGAAGCGCATCGTGGTGTGTCTCAACAAGGAGGATTGGTACGTCCGCGAGGACCGCGACCTGCTGATCGGGCAAATCACCGAACAGCTTGGCCGGCTGGTGGCGCGCGAAAACGTCGTCGCCCTGCGGGCGCGGCCGACTTCGCGAGTGCGCACGCGCGTCCTGCCCGACGGCACGCAATGCGACGAGACGGTCGCAGTGGAAAGCGACATCAGCGCCCTGGCCAATCGCATGCGGGCCATTGTCGAGCGCAACGGCCGCGATCTGCTGTTGGCCAATCTGCTGTTGCAATCGCGCGGACTGGCGGCCGAGGCGAAAGCGCAGGTTCAAACCGAGCTCGACGCTCGGGCCCGGCAGATCGTGGATCGCTCGATGTGGCAGGCCGGCGCGGCCGCCGCGCTGTCGCCGTTGCCGGTGGTGGACCTGGCGGCAGGGCTGGGAATCACCTCGCACATGGTGATTCAATTGGCGCGCGTCTACCGGCAGAAGATCGACTTGGACACGGCCGGGCGGCTGGTGAGCGAACTGGGCAAGCAACTGGTTTCGGTGGCCGGAGCCAATCTGGCCGCGCCGGTGGCGGCCAGCGGCATCGCGTCGCTCTTGAAAACCGTGCCCGGCGTGGGAACGATCACCGGCGGCGTGTTGCAGGGCCTGGTCCAGGTGCTGGTGACGCGCTGGATCGGAGGCGTGTTCATCGAGTACTTTCGCAGCCAGATGAGTGAAAAGGCGACCGACTGGGCGAGTCTGGCGCGGGCCCAATGGGCCAAGATCACCGCGCCGGAGGAGCTCGCGAAACTGGTCAAGACCGGCATCGCGCGGCTGGGGGCCAGGCCATCATGACCGAGCGCCACTCGACCGTTTCCCAACCCACGGCGGCCGACGTCGATCGCCATCACAAGGCGTACCGCGAGGCCATGGCCAGCGTGCGCCACGCGATCGCCCAGTTCGACGGCTGCAGCGCGGCCGAAAAAGCAGCACTGGCCCAGGAATTGGCCGACCTGGAAACGATCTCGCGGAAGCTCGAAATGGGACGCGTCGAGATCGTGCTGTTCGGCGAAATCGACACCGGCAAGAGCGCCTTGATCAATGCCCTGGTGGGCCAGGCCGTGGCCGAAGTCGACGTCCGCGGCGGCTGGACCAAGGAAGTCTGGAGCACCTCTTGGAGCGGCTGCGGCTATGTCGTGCCCGGCTTCGAGCAATCGCAGGTGGTGTTGCTCGATACCCCGGGAATCAACGAGGTGGACGGCCACCAGCGGGCCGCCATGGCCCACGACGCGGCGTCGCGGGCCGATCTGATCCTGTTTCTCACCGACTCGGACTTGAACCAGGCGGAATACACGGCGCTCGTGCAATTGTCGGCCAGCCACAAGCCGATCATCCTGGTACTCAACAAGATCGATAATTACACGCGCGAGCAACGGGCCCAACTGCGCGAGGCGCTCTCAGACAGCCGGATGCGCGGGATCGTCGGGCCCGAGGACGTCTTGGAAACGGCGGCCGATCCTCTGCCCCGCGAATACATCATCACCGCGGCGGACGGCTCGACGAAGAGCGAACGGCGCCGGCCGCCGATCGAGGTCGAAGCGCTCAAGGCGCGGATTCTGGAAGTGCTAAAGCGCGACGGCAAGGCGCTGGTGGCCCTGAACGCCGCCATGTACGCGGCCGACAAGAGCGACCGCATCGCGGCGCTCAAGGTGCGGATGCGCGACGAGCAGGCCACGAAGATCATCTGGAGCTACGCGGCGATGAAGTCGATCGCCGTGGCGTTAAACCCCCTGCCGGCGGCCGACATCGTGGGCGGCGGCGCCGTCGACGTCACGATGGTCGTGACGCTGGCGCACGTGTACGGCATTTCGCTCACCTGGGCCAACGCGCGGAAGTTGATCGAATCGATTCTCAAGGCGGCCGGCTGGGTGATGGCGGTCGAACTGGCCACGCACGTGGCGGCGTCGCTGTTCAAGGGTCTTACGTTCGGCGCCGGCACGCTGCTCACCGCGCTGCCGCAGGGAGCGGCCGCCGGATATGGCTCGTATATCGTCGGCCAGGCGGCCAAGTACTATTTCGAGCACGGCGCCTCGTGGGGCGGCGAAGCCCCCAAGGCCGTCGTCACGCGCATCCTCGAAGCCACCGACAAACAATCGGTGCTCGAGCGGCTCAAATCGGAAATCAACGCCAAGCTGCGCCTCAACAAGTACGCCAAGGGCACCCGTTGATTAAGCCCGGCACGATGTCCGAAATCTCGGGTGCCACCGCTTGCTTGTCAAGCAGTGCCCACCGCACGGGTGGACAAGCCACCCGTGGCGCACTGCATGACAGCTCGCTTTCAATTCCAACCTGCCGCACTCAATAGCGCGGCACCTGGGGGTCGATTTCCTGCGCCCAGCCGTCAATTCCGCCGGCCATGCTTTGGGCTTTGGCGAAACCGTGCTCGCGCAGCCACGTTGCGACTTTCAGGCTGCGGCCGCCGTGGTGGCAGTGAACGGCGATTTCCGCATCGCGATACGGCGCAAGCTCCTCGAGGCTGGCGGCCAGCCGGCTCATGGGCACCAGCCGCGAGCCGGGGATGCTGGCGACCGCGTACTCGTCGGGCTCGCGGCAATCGAGAAGCACGAAATCGCCGCCGGCGCGCAGCTTCTCGTGGACCGAGCGGCAGTCGATTTCGATCGGAAGGTCGTGCATAAAATCTTTCGAGGGTTGAATGCGACGCGCGGGGCACGCCGGCAAGCAAAACGGGCTGCTCCGGACGAGTATCCGAAGCAGCCCGCTCGAACTTACGGTTTTTCAAAACCGCCCTCTGGGCAGTTTGGTCGTCAAAGGACTACTGTGAACCCGGATCGGCCACCGGTTCGCGACCGGCGCGCGTGATTAACTGGACGTACAACACGGCGTCGGTCTGGTCAGTGAGCGCCGAGACGTGAGAGTCGGCCCAGTTGTGGAGCACGACGCCGCCGGAATGGTCGCTACTGGGGCCCCAAGCCCACTGGCCGTAGCCGGTGTCAACGCTGGTCAGATTCGAATTACACGCGCCGCCACTTCGCGCAAAGTACTTGGTGGACTGCGTTTTCGGGCCGTAATTCAGACCGGTTTCTCCGTCGGGCGGATTCTTAAACCGCCAGAAGTACACGGACTGGGTGCTGCCCCCCAGTGGAAGATCGATGCGCAACGGCTGGACGGGGGTGAGCGGGCCCTTCGTATCGTTCTTAAAGCCGGCCGGCACCGCGTTCGCGCCCATCGGCACGCCGACCATCCATGCCGCGCAGCCGTCATACCATGACGTAATCGTTTGCTCCTTTGTTTCGGCGAGCACGATCGTCTTACTCGTTCCGTCGGTGATCGACTTAATCCCGATTCCCTTGGACGTCGCGGTCAGCGGCGGAATGATGACGCCGTTAGCCGGTTCGGCGCGCGACGCATCTTTGTAAATCATGTCATAGGTTGGATTGATGCAGGCAAAATGCGAGGCGACCATCGCCTTGTAGTTCGTGCCGATTACATCCCAAGGCTGGTACGGGGCCGGGTTGGGCTTGTCGAACGTCGTGGTGCTACTAGCGAAGGGCTCGTAATTCCTATGCCCCGACTTCGCTTCGCCGGCAAAGCTTGGGCAACGCACTTCGTCCAGGTCGGTGGTCGAAAAATGGCGCCACCAGGGCTTGGCGGACGGGCCGCCGGAGTTGTAACGATTGCCGACGCCCTTGGCGGTTCCTCCTCCTGTTTGGCCGCCCTCCATTTGAAACGCGGGAAAGCGGAATTTCTTCGACGCCCCGCTCAGGCCGCTATAGGAGACGTTCCGTTCGATGAACGGCAACAGCGCGACCATCCAGCTATAGCCCGCTGGGGGCGATGCGGCGGACCCGGCCATTTGTCCCGGCGCCGTGCTGTATAGGTTCGGCAGAGCCGTCGCCGAGACATTCATTTCTTCACTGGCGGCCAAATAGGGCTGGCCGAGCCAGGTGGCCAGGGGGAACCTATTGTGCACGTCGTGATGGTTCTGAAGCGCGATGGCAAGCTGTTTCAGCTTGTTCTGGCACGAGTTGCGCCGCGCCGCCTCACGCGCGGCCTGGATGGCCGGCAACAGCAGCGCGACCAGCACGCCGATGATGGCGATCACCACCAGCAGTTCGACGAGGGTAAAACCTCGCACTTTCGATTTGGTGACCATGTGTCACCTCCGTAGGGTAAGGAAACGATAAGAAAAAAAATAGGACGCCTCTTCGGTCGGGCTCGCCGCAAATGGGGAGCCGCACGTCAGATGGGTGTAATTTAATGCGTCGCCGCCCGGCTGTCAAACAGGAAGTCTACGCCGGGAGGTAGCGCACGCTGGCTGTCGGCCCCAATGCGACGTCCCGGCCGCCAGCCGCACGTGCGGGGCTGTTCGAGGGGCGCCGCTCGTTCTATAGTAAGCATTTGTCCACTCATCCGTGTTTTCGGCGGCTCGAAAATGTCTCCCGCTGGTCATGGAGCTGAAAACCGGGGGCCAACGGAATGTTGCGCAAGGTCACCGTACTTGCCGGGCCGGCGCGCTCGGGCAAGACGTCGCGGCTGCTCGGCGCCTATCGCCATGAGTTGGCGGGGGGGCGGGTCGGGTCGGTTTTGTGGTTGACCCCCTCCCACCGCAGCGCGACAGCCGCCGCGGTACACCTCGTCGATCACTCGCTGAGGGGCACGTTGAGCCCGAACCTGCTGACGTTCGCCCAGTTTGCCGACCGCGTGCTGGCCGCCGCGGCGCCCAAGATGCGGCCGATTTCCGCGGGGCTGGTACGGACGATCGTCAAGCGATTGATCGAGGATGCCTCCCGATCCGGGCGGCTGGGCTATTTCGCGCCCATTGCGCACACCAGCGGTTTTTTTGATCTGGTTGTCGGGTTCATCGGCGAATTGAAGCGGCTGGAGATTTGGCCGGAAGAATTGGCGGCCGGCCACGGCCGGCATCCCGGCGACAAAGACCGCGAGCTTTGCTGGATTTACGAGCAGTACCAGGAGCTGCTCTTACGGCACGATCTGTACGACGTGCAGGGACAGTTCTGGGCGGCCAGGGCCTTGTTGCGGGCCGGAAAATGGAGACCGTTTGAGCGCTTGCAGCACGTCTTCGTCGACGGCTTTACCGACTTCACGCGCACCGAGCACGACGTGCTCGAGATCCTGGCCGGCCGGGCCCTTTCGCTGTCGATCAGCCTGCCGCTGGAGGCGGACTCGCCGCGCGGCGATCTGTTTGTCAAAACGAGGCTTACGCTGGAAGAGCTCGGGCGGCGACATCCGCACCTTGTGGTGGAATACCTGCCGCGCCGGCCCGGCACGGTTGCTGCGCTTGGCCACTTGGAACGCCACCTGTTCGCCAATCCTAAAAACGCGACCCCGGCGGACGACACGGCCGGGATCGAAATCGTCGCGTCCGCCGGCGTCACGCACGAGATCGAGCTGATTGCCAGGCGGATCAAGGGTTTGCTGGTGCACGGGGAAAACGGTTCGGGCGTGCGGGTCGCGCCGAACGACGTTCTCGTCGTGTTTCGCTCGTTGGCCGAGACGGCCCAACTGGTGCGCGAGGTCTTCGGCCGGTTCGGAATTCCCCACGTCGTCAATTCGGCGCGGCCGCTGGAGTCGGCTGCGATCGCTCGCGCGCTCGCGACCTGGTTGCGGCTCGCGGCGGAAGATTGGCCTTTCCGGCGAGTGCTGGCGATTTTGGCGCACAACTATTTTCGGCCCGCGTGGCCCGAATGGCGGCAAGGCCGCGCGGCGGTGGCGCTTGAGCAGCTCGTGCGCGAGTTGGAAATCTCTTCAGGGCGGGACGAGCTGGTACGAAGCGTCGAGCGACTGGCGGCACGCGCCGCGGCCGAAGCCGGCGCCAAGCGGCGGCTCTCGCCCGAGTTGCTCCGTGCGCAGCTGGCGATGCCCCTGCTGCGCAAAATGTGCGACGCGCTTGATCGATTGCCCACGCGGGCCACCGCGGACCATTGGGCCAAGTCGCTTTGTGACTTTGCCCAGACCGTGGGCTTGTTTGACGCGGCGGATGCCAGCCCGATCGGGGACGAGGCAGCCATCGATGACCGGCTTGCCTGGCAGCGGCTCTTGGCCGCGCTGGCTGAAATCCAGCGGCTGTCGAGGTGGACCGCCCAGGAGCCCCCCCGGTGGTCGCGGCGCGAATTTGTCGACGTGCTGGAGGACTTGCTGCGCCATGAGCCGCTGCCGTCTGCGGGCGATGAAACGGGCACTGTCCGCGTGCTTTCGGCCGAGGCGGCCCGCAATCTTTCAGCGCCGTACGTGTTTCTGGGAGGGCTCGCCGAAAAGGCGTTTCCCCCCGCAAACCGCGACGATTGCCTGTATAGCGACGCCGAGCGACGGCAACTCGCCGCCGCCGGTCTGCCCTTCGCTTCCCACGCCCTGGACAGCCGTTTCGAGATGCTTTTGTTCTACGAAGTGGTGACTCGGGCCACGCGGCGGCTTGTTTTAAGCTACCCCGCGCTCGATCCCGCGGCCCAGCCCTTGACGCCTAGCCCGTACCTGAGCGAGGTCCAGCGCGCCTGCGGCCCGGGCCGCATTAAGAAGAATACCCAGCCGCACTTGACGAGCGTGCCCGTGGACGACGACGTGCGTTCGATGCGCGATTTCCGCGTGCTTGCCGTGTCGCGGGCGCTCGAAGGCGATCAGGCGCTGCTGGCCGAGCTTTGCGCGCACCCGGCCACGCGCGAGGCCGCCGGCAACGTGCTGGCGGCGCTTATGACGTCCGAAGCGCGGCGCGGCAAGTTGTTCGGGCCGTTTGAAGGCATGCTCGTTTCGCCGGCGGCCGGCCAGAAGCTGGCCGAGCGCTTCGGCCCAAAGCGCTGTTGGAGCCCGAGCCAACTCGAGCAGTATGCGTACTGCCCGTTCCAGTTTTTTCTGGACGGTGTGCTGCACGCGAGTCCCGTGACGGAGCCGGAGCTGGCCGTCGACTACATGCAGCGCGGGCGAATGCTGCACTGGCTGCTGTCGACGGCCCATCGCCGGCTGAACGAGCTGGCGGGCGGGCCGAGCTCGCCGGGCGCGCACGAGCAGGAGCCGTTTATGGAGATCGTCCGGTCGCTCGTCGACGAACTGCGCGACGCGCGCGGCGGCCGCGCCCTGGACGGCGGGCTGGCGGAGATCGACCTTCGCAAGATCGTGCAATGGATCGCCGGGTACTACCACCAGCACGCCGGCTACGATCGCCAGTGGAACTCGTGGCAGGTGCCCATGCGGCCGGCGCACTTCGAAGTCTCCTTTGGCCCCAAACCGGGGGACGGCCAACGCGACGAAGCCCAACAGGTCCTGGACGAATCCGATCCGCTCTCCACGCTCGATCCGTTTGAGCTGGATTGCGCCGGCGAGACGATTCGCTTCGCCGGCCGCATCGATCGAATCGACCTGGGGCAGTTCGGCGAACAGGCCGTTTTCAGCATCCTGGACTACAAGAGCGGCGCCGGCTCGAAGCGCACCAGCCTGCAAGCGGTGCTTGCGGGCGACGCCCTGCAATTGCCGCTCTATGCCTTGGCGGCCGAGTGGCTGGTGGCCGGGCGTCAGGCGGCGCCGTTCCGCGCGGCGTATTGGCACGTTGCCGGCAAGGGGTATCAGGAGAAGGACGCCCTCAAGTTCCTCGTCGTGGCCGACGGGCGGCTCGCCAAAAGTCCCGAGTGGCAAGCGCTCGAATCCAAATTGCGAGTCCGCCTCCGGTCGCTCGTCGCGGGGATCCGCGGCGGCCAATTCCCCATGCACAGCGCCGACGACGAGTGTACGGGCCGCTGCCCGTTCAACACCGTTTGTCGAGTCAACCAGGTTCGCTCGCTCGAAAAGACCTGGCAGCCGCCGGGAGAAGAAAACCAGTGACCAACTCGACGACCGAGCGCCATCAGGACTTTACCGACGAACAGCGCCGCGCCGTGGCGACGCGCGGCGTCTCGGTCTCGCTTTCGGCCGGCGCCGGCTGCGGCAAAACCTTCGTGCTCACCGAGCGCTACTTGGACCATTTCGATCCGCGCGCGGGCGACGCGCTTGTGCCCGAGGAGATCGGCCAACTCGTGGCGATCACGTTCACCGAGCGTGCGGCGCGCGAGATGCGCGATCGCATTCGGGCCAAATGTTACGAGCGCCTGCTGGAGGCCGTCGACGACGACGCTGCCTACTGGGCAGAGCTGTTGCGGGCGCTCGACAGTGCCCGCATCAGCACGATTCACTCGTTCTGTGCCGCGATTTTGCGTTCCCGGGCGGTCGAGGCCGGCGTCGATCCGCAGTTCACCGTGCTCGAACAGGCGCAAGCCGAGACGCTGCTCGCCGAGGCGATCGACGACGAAATTCGCCGGCTGGTGAGCGAGCGGGACGAGACGACGCTCGATTTGGCCGTGCGGTTCAATCTGGATGGGCTGCGCGAGATGGTGCGCCGCCTGTCGGTCGAATGCACGCCGCAGGACTTTGACGAGTGGCTGGCGATCTCGCCCGACGAGCAGGTCGCCCGCTGGGAGGCGTGCGCCAGCGAGTTGCCGCCGGTGTTGGGTCGCGGGCTGGCCGCCTCCGCGCCGGCGCAAACGGTGCTGGAAGTGCTCCGCGCCAATGTGCCCGACAACGACGTCATGCGCAAAAGGCGGTCGGCGCTCGTGGCGGCGCTTGCACAATTGCACGAGGGGCCGAGCAACCGCGATGTGCTTTCCCGGTGCCTGGAAGCGGTAGAAATGAACGCCCGCGTTGAAAAGACCGGCCGCGCCGGTTCCTGGCCGAGCGAAGAGGCCTACGAGACATTCCGCGACCAGGCCGCGAAGCTGCGCGAGCTTGCCGGCAAGCTCCGCCCGGTGCTCGAATTCGATCCGCGCGGCGCGCGCGAGGTGGCCGTCATCGGCGGACAACTGCTGGCCTTGGCCGACGGCGTCCGCCGGGCTTACGCGGGTCGAAAAGAAGAGCTCCGCGTGATGGACTTTGACGACCTGCTGGTGCACACGCGCCGTTTGCTCACCGATGAAAAGCATCGCCAGGTCGTCGGACGGCTCAGCGCGCGCGTGACGCTTTTGTTGGTCGATGAGTTCCAGGATACCGATCCGCTGCAGGTGGAACTTGTCGAGGCGCTGGCCGGCGAGGGCCTGAAAGACGGAAAACTGTTCTTCGTGGGAGATTACAAGCAGTCGATCTATCGCTTCCGCGGCGCCGATCCCCACGTGTTCCGCCGTTTGCGCGAGCGAACGCCCGCGGCGGGGCGCCAGTCGCTGTCGCTCAATTTTCGCAGCCAGCCGGCGATCCTGCATTTTGTCAACGCGCTATTTTGGGACGACTTGGGCGCGGACTATGAGCCGCTGCGGCCGCATCGTCCGCAAGTGAGCCCCCTGCCCGCCGTCGAGTTCCTGTGGGCGCCGGCTGTGCATGACGGCAAGGGAAAGGGAAGAGAAAAGGTCGACCAGTTGCGCTCGCGGGAAGCCGATTGGATTGCCCGCCGCATCCGGGCCATGCTCGACTCCGGCGAGCCGATTGTCTGGGACGCCAAGGCGGCCGAAGCGAAACGGCCGGCTGCCCGGGCGGCGCAGCCGGGAGACATCGCCATCCTGCTGCGCGCGCTGACCAGCGTCGAAGCCTACGAAGCGGCACTGCGGCATTGCGGAATCGACTATTACCTGGTCGGCGGCCACGCGTTCTACGCGCAGCAGGAGATTTACGATCTGCTCAATCTGCTGCGCACGCTCAATAGCCCGGCCGACGCCGTGAGCCTGATCGGCGCGCTGCGCAGCGGGTTCTTTTCGCTCGCCGACGAGACGATCTTCTGGCTGGCCCAGCATCAGGGCGGTATTTCCGCCGGGCTGTTCGCCGGCGCGTACCCCGAGCAGATCGGCCCGGATCAACAAGAGCGAGCCGCCTTGGCTGCCCGCGCGATCGGCCAGTTGCGCGCCTGCAAGGACCGGCTGCGCATTTGCGAATTGATCGAACTGGCCCTTTCGCTCACCGGCTACGACGCCGCGCTGTTGGGCGAGTTTCTCGGCGAGCGCAAGTTGGCCAACCTGCTCAAGCTCCAGGAGCAGGCCCGCGGCTTTCAGCGGGGCGACTTTCTCGGCCTGGCCGACTTTATCACCCAGTTGGCCGAGTTCGTCGTCCGCCAGCCCGACGAGCCGCTGGCCGCAACGCATTCGGAGGATTCCAACGTCGTGCGCCTGATGTCGGTGCACCAGGCCAAGGGACTCGAGTTTCCGATCGTGATTGTGCCGGACGTCAACCGGAAACAGCGGGAACCATGGGCTCTGGCGCGTTTCGACGGCCGGCTGGGACCACTCGTGCGGCTCCCGAAGGACGACGAGCCGGTCGTGAGCGGATACGACTTGTGGCGTCACCTGGAGAAGGCGGAAGAGGAGGCCGAAACGAACCGGCTTTTGTACGTGGCCACCACGCGCGCGGCCGATTACCTGATTCTTTCCGGCGGGGTGGGCGCCGTCGGCGACGCAAACGGTCCCTGGGCCCAGTTGCTCGGGCGGAGATTCGACCTGGAAAGCGGACGCTTCATCGGCCGATTGCCCGCCGGAGAAACGGGCCCGTCCGTCAAAGTGACCACCGAAGAACCGCCGATCCAGCGCGGCCGAACCGCGCCGCGGACAAAGGCCAATATCGCCGCAATCATCAGCGGCCTCGAACAGGCCGCGGCGGCGCCCGGCGGCCTGGCGAAAGCTCGGGCGATCGACCCGATTCCGCCGGACCCAAACGCGCGGCGTCAATACTCGTTTTCGCGGCTCCAGGGGACCTTGAGGCGAAAATACGAGCGGCTGGATCAGGCGGAATTTGCCGGCGAAGCGTCGCACGATCCGCGGAGCTTGGGCACGCTGGTGCACGCCGCGTTGGCAGCCATCGATTTCGCCGCGCCCGGCGATTGCCGTGAGCTGGTCGAGCGGATAGCCGAACAGCATTTGCCCGATAACCCCGGGGAAGTTGACGAGGCAGTGGCGATGGTCGAGCGGTTTGTCGCCTCAGAGCGAGCGCGGGAAATCGTCGCGGCCCGCGAAGCTCACGCGGAAGTCGAGTTTCTATTGGGTTGGCCGCCCGACGGTCAAGATCCGGGCCAAATCGTGTTGCGGGGCTTTATCGACCGGCTCTATCAGGATGCCGCCGGCCGTTGGCACCTGCTCGATTTCAAGACGAATCGCGTGAGCGACAAAGGCATCGCGGCGCATGCCGCCGATTACGAAATGCAGATGCTCGTTTATGGGTTGGCAGCCGAAAGAATCCTGGGTTCGGCCCCCGCGACTCTTACGCTACATTTTCTGCGAACGGGCGAGGAGCATCCATTCGACTGGAACGACGCGGCGCGCCGAAAAGTGATCACGCTGGTCAACGACGCGATTGGTTTGCAAAGAATCGAGAGTCAGGGCAGCCGGCAAAAGCTTCTGCCTTTCTCCTCGTTATAATCTGATGCTGGAATCGTTCGTGCGCAAGAGCGAGGTAAGCCGTTGCCCCAGTTGGACCCGGATAAACAGCGTGAGTTTGCGGTGGAAGTAGTTCGCACGCTGCTCGAGCGGGGGTTCGAGGCGTATTGGGCCGGGGGCTGCGTGCGCGATCGGCTCTTGGGCCATAAGCCGAAGGACTATGACGTCGGCACCACCGCCACGCCGGAACAAATCCGCGAAGTTTTTGGCAAGCGCAAGACCGTGGCCGTCGGCGCGCAGTTCGGGGTGATCGCCGTGGTGGGGCCGAAAATGGCCGGCCAGATCGAGGTGGCCACCTTCCGGCGGGACACAACCTACAGCGACGGCCGGCATCCCGACGCCGTCGAATACAGCACGCCGGAATCCGACGCCCACCGGCGCGACTTCACCATCAACGGCCTCTTCTACGATCCGCTCGAAGATCGCGTCATCGACCTGGTCGGCGGCGTCGACGATTTGGGCCGGGGGATCGTGCGGGCAATCGGCGAGCCGCGGGCCCGATTCGAGGAAGACAAGCTGCGGTTGCTGCGGGCGGTTCGCTTCGCCTCCACGTTCGAGTTTACGCTGGATTTGCCCACGCGGCAGGCAATCGAAGCGATGGCGGAGCAAATTAAGGTGGTCAGCGCCGAGCGGATCGCGATCGAAATGCACCGGATGCTCGTGCACCGCCGCCGCGCAGGCGCGGTCGACCTGTTGCGCGACGTCGGTTTGCTGGCGATCATCCTGCCCGAGCTGGCGATGGCCAACGAGGCCGGCGTATTGACGGCCACCGGGCGGGCAGCGGACGAAGCCTGGCTCGCGGCGCTCGACACGCTCGACGCGCTTGCCGAACCCGGCTTTCCGCTGGCGCTGGCCGGGCTGTTGCACCCCTTTGTCGACGGCCTGGGGACGGCGCAAGTTTGCCGCCGCTGGAAGTTGTCGAACAGCGAAACGAACCGCGCGCAGTGGCTGGTATCGCATCAAAACGCGCTGGCCGGTGCGCCCAGCGCCGCCTGGTCCCATTTGCAGCCGATCCTGGTTGCCGGCGGCATCGAGGATCTCGTGGCGCTCGTGGAAGCGACGGCCGCGGCCGCGGGGCGCAAGAGTGACGAGGCGGCATATTGCCGGAAATTGTTGAATCTTCCCCGCCACCAGCTCGATCCGCCGCCCCTTTTGACGGGCGACGACCTGATTGCCCACGGCGTGCCGCGCGGCAAGCAATACGCGCGGCTGCTGCGCTCGGTGCGCGAGGCGCAGTTGGACAAAAAAATCGCCACCAAAGCCGAAGCGCTGGCACTGGTCGGTCGGCTGCAGTCCGGCGGGCAAAGCGACTCGGACGGTTGACGGCAAGCAGCAATCGTCGGCATAGTAGGGCACAAGATCATGGACGGGCCATACATACTCGGTCTGGTATTTCGCTGGTTGCACATTCTGGCCGCCATCACCGCGGTGGGAGGAGCCATCTTTGCGCGGCTCGTCGTGTTTCCGGCGTTGGACCCCCTGCCCTCGGACGATCGCGCCACGTTGCACGCGGCGATGCGGGCCCGCTGGTCGAAGATCGTGGCCGCGGCGATCGCCTTTCTGCTGGTGAGCGGGCTGTATAATTTCATGATGATCGCGATCCAATACCGGCTGCCGCGCTGGTACCATCCAATCTTCGGGGTCAAATTTCTGCTGGCGCTTGTGATTTTCGCCATTGCCAGCCTGTTGGCCGGAAAGTCGCCGGCGGCCGAATCGTTGCGGCGAAACGCCAAAGCCTGGCTGAACCTGAACATCGTGCTGGCGGTGCTGGTCGTTTGCCTTTCGGGCATTCTGCGCACGGCCGAGAAAGCTCCCAAGGAAAACCCCGCCGCCAAGCCGGTTTCCAAGCAGGCGGGCGTGTAGCGAAAAAGGGTTTTGCACGCCCTTGGCCGGTCGATTAGTCTGGAGCGTTGGAGTCGAGAATCGTTGCCGTGCCGGCGCGGGAGGCCTTTTGTCCAGCGCGCCCGCAGGGGAGGGGGAACCAGGTCCATCGCCATGCATGAACGTTCGCTAGCCATTTCGATTTTGCAAAGGGCCCGCGACGCTTTGAGCGAGCGGCTCTCGCAGCGGATCATCGAATCGCAACGGGAAATCGAGGAAGACGCCCAGGGCGGTTCATATTTGAGCGAGATCGAGGCGATCTACGACCAGATCGGCGCGCGCCTGGCGCATCTGAACGCCATGCTGACGAACCTGCCGCCCGAGACTCCGCAGCCGGCCCCAGGCGCGGCGCGCAGCGACGCGGCAGCCAGCGAAATCGTCTATGCCGATCTCGCGTCGGGCCGTTCTTCGCCGCTCGATCTGGAAGCGGCTCCGCCTGCCCGATTGGGGCTGCCCGCTCCGGCCCCTCGCAAGAAACCGGCCGCCGAGCCGTTGGTGGAGATGTTCGCGAGCATTGTGATCCACGCGCAGGCGGGCGATGTGCCGAGCGCCGCCCGCGTGATCGCCGAGTTGTTCGACATCAAGCCGAGCCAGGCCCGCCGCGGCGCGCAGGCCTTCCGGCGCCAGATGCAGCAATTCCCCGAACTGGCGCTGCGCATCGAGGCGTTGGGCGCGGCGCTTAAGGAAACGAACGACTACGCCGCGGCCACGCTGTTGGCCGACTGTTTTGAGTTCCAGGCGATCGACGCCTTGGCCCTGGTGCGTGCCCTGAAATCGCGAAAATCCCAGCCCCAAGCGTCCGAATAAATCGTGGGCATGAGGATGTATGGACAAGAAAGCCAAGAAAAAGCAGGACGTGCTCCATCAGCGCTTGCAAAAGCTGCAGCAGCAGCTCGCCGGCGCGCGCAAGCAAATGGACGACCCCGAGGAAGTGCGCCGTCTCGAAAGGGACGTCGCGGCGGCAAGATCGGAACTTGAAAAGCTGAGATGAAGGCAGAAGGATGACATCCTTCATCCTTCATCCTTTCCCCCTCTATCCTCTATCGTGAAACACGCCGATCTCCGCGCGGCCGTCGCCGTTCCAGTCGCCGACGATAGGGGCGTCGCCTGATCCGCCGAGCTGGATGACCTGGTCGTCGCCGTCGATCACGCCGTTGCCGTTGGTGTCGATATACCAGGTGCCGTCGCGAAAGACGGCCAGCTCCTCGACGCCGTCGCCGTTGAAGTCGCCCGCCAGCGGAAGGTCGCCGGACTGTCCGAAGCGGTTCGTGTAGTCGGCGTCGCTCCGCCGGCCGTCGCCGTCGGCGTCGCGGCGCCACATGCCGTAGCGGAAGATGCCGATGGTGTCGATGCCGTCGCCGTTCCAGTCGCCGACGATCGGGTGATCGCCGGGCGTGCCGTACAGGAACACGTGGTCGATCAGGTCGGTTCGCGGTTGGCCGTCGGCGGTGCGTTTCAGCGTGCGGTGGCCGACGGCCGTCTTGTCGGACGGGCGCGGAATGTTCTTGTGCCTGGCGTGATGCTCGTTGTACGGGTCGGGGAGTCCCGGCTCGTGGCGAATCGCGCGAGGATCGCCGCTCCAGGCCGGACCGTAGATGCCGATGTCGGTCTTGCCGTCGCCGTCCCAATCGCCGGTGACCGGCTTGTCGCCGGCGTGTCCGAGCTTGGCCCACAAGTCGCCGGTGTCCCACACGCCGTTGTCGTTCAGGTCGATAAACCAGTAGCCGTCCTTGAAGACGCCGATTTCGTACGTGCCGTCGCCGTTGAAATCGCCGGCGATGGGAATGCCGCCGCGCATGCCGAAGCGCAGCTTGCGGCGCGTCGGCCTTTCGCCGTCCTCATCGAGCATGGTCCACTCGACGTCGTCCATTTCATCGTCGCGCCAGAGGATCTTGTCCTCCGGCCGCGTGGCCGTCAACTGCGCCACCGATTCGCCCGCCGGCGCGCCGCGCGGAAATCCCGCGTCGATGACGCTCAAGTGCCAGGTGTAAAGCTGGCCGCCGGCACGCGTCAGAATCCGGGGAACCAGGAACGGCGAATCGGGAATCGGCACCGGCGGCGGCGGCGGGGGCGCGAAGAACGCGCCCGGCGGGGGCGGTGGCTCGGGAGCTCCCAGCGCCGGCGGCAGAATGATCTGCTCGTCGGGCGGGATTTCGCAGAAGTTGTAGTTCACGCCGTTGATTCCCGCGGTCAGCACAATGTTCGTGACCAGATCATCGAACAACGTGCCGCCGGCCGAGCCGACGTGCTCGTCGCCGTCGAGAAATCCGGCCGGCTGAATCTCGCGCACGCCGTACGTTCCCGGCGGCAGGTTGTTGAAAACGTAGAAACCATCGTCGTTGGTCTGCGTCGTGGCAATGATATTGCCCGCGCTATCGAGCAGGTGAATGGTCACTCCGGACAAGGGGAGTGCATCGGGATTGTTCTCGCAGTCGCCGGTGTCGTCGACATGCACATAGCCGCTGATGCTCACCGGAAGCAGTTCGCCAAAATTGTAGTCGACCGCGACCACTCCCGCCGCCAGCACGGCGCCCGTGATCATGTCGCCGGGGTTCATGGCGAAGCCGCCGGCGCTGCCCGGCGAGTCGAGCCCGTCGAGATATCCCGCGGGCTGAAGTTCGCCGACGCCGTACGTTCCGGGATAAAGACCGGTGAACTGGTAGTAACCGTTTGCGTCGGTGACGGCCGTGGCGCCGGTGGGCCGGCCGCCGGCGTCCTTGAGAAAGACGGTCACGCCGCCGATGCCCACTTCGCCGGGATCTTTCACGCCGTCGTTGTCAAGATCGAGGTAAACGTATCCCGAGATGCCGGACGGCGGAAGTTCGCAGAAATCGTACTCCACGGCGTCGACGCCGGAGATCAGCACGACGCCCGTGATCAAGTCGTCGGCCAGCGTGCCCCCGGCCGAGCCGACGTATTCCAGGCCGTCGAGATAGCCCTCGGGCTGAACTTCACGCACGCCGTAGGTGCCGGGCGGCAGGTTGTCGAAAATGTAGAAGCCGTCGTCATTGGTTTGCGTCGTGCCGATGACATTGCCGGCGCCGTCGAGCAGATAGATCGTCACGCCGGACAGCGGCTGCGCGGTGGGGTCGTTCAGGCAATCGCCCGTGTCGCTGACGTGCACGTAGCCGCTGATGCTGACCGGCAGCAGCTCGCAGAAGTTGTAGTCGACCGCGTCGACGCCGGAAGCGAGCACGACGCTGGTAATCAAGTCGTCGGCCAGCGTGCCGCCGGCGGAACCGACGTGCTCGTCGCCGTCCAGATACGCGGCCGGCTGAATCTCGTGCACGCCATAGGTGCCGGGCTTCAAATTGTCGAAGATGTAGTACCCTTGCGCGTTCGTCGTCGTGGTGTCGATGACCTGGCCGGCGGCGTTTAACAGCTCGATCGTCACGCCTTCGAGCGGCGGGTTTTCCGGATTCGGGCAGTCGCCGGTCGTGTCGACGTGCACGAAGCCGCTGATGCTCACCGGCAGATACTCGGCAAAATCGTTGCGGATGCTGTTTTCGCCGCCCAACAGCTCGATCTCGCTGAGGATGTCGGACGTGACGACGATGCCGCGCGTCTGTCCCTTGACCGTGCCCGGCGTGGCGCCAACGCTCAGATAGCCGCCGGGCTGCGTCTCGACGACGCGGAACTTGCCGATTTCCAGGTTGTCGAAGTTGTAGTTGCCCAGCGTGTCGGTAACGGTCACTAGGCCGGTCGAGACGTACCGCGTGCCGTCGTACTTCAAAAGCGTAAGGCTGACTCCACCCAGGCCCGGATCGCCCGCGTCCTGGTGGTTGTTCAGATTGTGGTCGAGATAGACCACGCCGGAGAGGTTGTTGGGCAGCGGCACCTGCTCGGCCGTGGCCACGGCGCCGGCGGTCAGGTCCGACAGGTCGACCTGGCTGGAATAGCGATCGGGGGGCAGATCGAGGTGCGTGCCCGTTTTCGCTTCGGCGGCGGCGAAATTCTCGTTGAAGGCGTCCCAGAACAAGACCGAGGCGGTCAGGTCCTGGTAGTGAGGCGCGACAAACGTGGTGATGAATTTCGAGCGCTGGAACTCGGCCCCTTCGGCCACGGGGTTGATGTCGATTTCGTGGGTCACCTCGTCGACAAACTGGAATTCGTCGACGTCGATGCTTAACACCAGTTTTTCGCCGGCGTCGAATCCGGCCAGATCGATCACCATCCGCATGCCGCCGTCGACGACCCGGGTCGACAGGACTTGAAAACCCTCGTGCGAGATGATCTCGAGCGGATTCGAGCGAAACGCGCCGTAGCCGCCCGGCGCCGTGTCGAAAAACACGTCGCCCGAGGAGATGCCCCGGCCGTCCTTGTCGCCGTCGATAATGATGCGGGTCAATTGGGTTCCCGGCGCGCCCCCCTCGAAGCTGAATTGCAGGATGTTGGGCTGCAGGTCGTCGCCGGCGGCCTGCTCGTAGTAGACGCTGCCGACTTGCAGCAGATCGGCGGCCAGCAGTTGGCGGGGTTCGATCTGTTCGAAGCGGCAGATCCGCGGCCGCGGCGGAAACGATCGCGGGCCATCGAAGCGCCGGTCGCCGAGCCAACTTCCCAGGCGCGAAATCTTCGTTAGCAGGCCCACAACGTAACCTCCGTGTTCATGTCCGTTCGCTGCCAGGCGCAAGCCTGCGCGCGTCTATCGCACTCGCGAGTCAGGGTGAATTTCGCCGGCGGTGCCGGAATCGGCCGCGTTCAGTTTCCAGACGCGTACCGTGGTGTCGTAGCTGCCGGAGATGATCACGCCGCTTTCGCGGTCGAAGGCCAAGGTGGCCACCGAGCCGGTGTGGCCCAGAAAATGGTTGGCCTCAGCCTGGGTTTGCCAATTCCAGACGCGCACGACGTTGTCGCTGCCGCCCGTGGCGATCAGGCTCGCGCCGCAGACGGCCATCGACAGCACCTTGCCCGTGCGGCAGTTGAGCGTTTGCAGTTGCTCGCCGGTCCGCGTGTCCCACACGGAAATCGTCCGTCCTTCGCCGGCGGAGGCCAGCTTTTCGCCGTCGGGGAAATAGGCCAGCGTGCGAATGCGGCCCATGCCGGCCGCGACTTCCAGACGAATGGTGCCCCCGGGCATCGCCCAGACGCGAATCTGGCCGTTGCGTCCCCCCGCGGCCAGTTGCGTGCCGTCGGGCGAAAAGACCACCGAGCGAAGATCATCGCCCGGCCCGTCCAGCTCCTTGACGAGCTCGCCGCGCTCGGGATCATAGATCCGCACCTTGTGCTCGAAACCGACCGCGGCCAGCCGCGATGCGTCGGGGCTGAAGGCCAGCGAATAGACGGCGTGCGGATGCGGGGTCAGTTGCGCCACGGGCTTGCCGGTTTCCGCCTGCCACAAGATGATCTGGCGATCGTCGCCGGCCGAAGCCAACACCCGGCCGTCGGGACTGAAAGCGAGCGAGCGGACCCAATCGGTGTGCCCATTGAGCGTGCGGACGATTTGGCCGGTTTCGGTGCTCCAGATGCGCACGACGTGATCGTCTCCGGCGGTGGCCACTTGCCCGCCGCCGGGAACGATGGCCACGGCCGTAATCACCGGCGGTTTGATGCGCGTGGTCTCCGTCGACGCTTCAGTCGTCGGCGAGGTCCGCAGGATCGTGGAGACTTGCGCCATCGTCGGGCAGGGCCAACATCCGACGGCGCAGGCCGCGGCTGTCGCGAGGAACAGGGTTGGCCGCATGGTGCACCTACCTAGCTGGCGGGAGTTCGGGTTGCGAGGCGGGGATGACGCGAGGAACACCGATCGGATTGGTGTTTCTGGGGGCTTTCATGGAGGTCCGTCCGGCCGCGCCCTCGCGCTAGGGCGCGGCAGAGCCTCCCTATTCGGTATCGGCCGGAAAGACAGGACGGCCGAAGATCAAAGCCGCCGCCGGACGACGAAACGGCCGGTTATGCCGCGCGGGCAAGCTGGGAAAGTCCGTTTAGCCCCAGGCCCACCGGGCCGGGCCGTCTTCGCTCGTTTCCCCCTGACCCTGTCCTTGTTGCTCAGCGGCGCTTTTCCAGCGGGATGAACTCGCGCAAGTTCGGGCCGGTGTAGATTTGGCGGGGGCGGCAGATTCTCTTGGTCGGCGACTCGTGCATTTCGATCCAATGCGCGATCCAGCCCGGCAGCCGGCCGATCGCGAACAAGACCGTAAACATCTGCACGGGGATGCCGATCGCCCGGTAGATGACTCCGGAATAAAAATCGACGTTGGGGTACAGCTTGCGCTCGATGAAATAGGGATCTTCGAGCGCGACGCGCTCCAGCTCCTTGGCGATGTCGAAGATGGGGTCGCTGATGCGGAGTTTGGCCAGAAGCTTGTCGCAGGCGCGTTTGATGATCGTGGCGCGCGGGTCGAAGTTTTTGTAGACGCGATGGCCGAAGCCCATCAGGCGAAAGCCGCTGTCTTTGTCCTTGGCCCGGGCGACGTACTTGGCCACGTCGCCGCCGTCGGCGCGGATGACTTCCAGCACTTCGACGCAGGCCTGGTTGGCGCCACCGTGCAGCGGGCCCCACAGCGCGCAGATGCCGGCCGCGATCGACGCAAACAAGTTGGCGTCGCTCGAGCCGACCATCCGCACCGTCGAGGTGCTGCAATTCTGCTCGTGGTCGGCGTGCACGATCAACAGCAGGTTCAAGGCGTCGACGAAGTCGGGGTCGATCGCGTACGGCTCGCTCGGCACGGCGAACATCATCCGCAGGAAATTCTCGCCGTATGACAGGTCGTTTTGCGGATAGATGAACGGCTGGCCGATCGACTTCTTATGCGCGTACGCGGCGATCGTGGGCAGCTTGGCCATCAGCCGATGGATCGACACTTCCAGTTGACGCGAATCGCGCGGATCGAGCGAATCCTGGTAAAAGGTCGAAAGCGCTCCCACCACCGAGCTGAGGATGGCCATCGGGTGGGCGTCGCGCGGAAACCCGTTGTAGAACAAACGGATGTCTTCGTGCAACATCGTGTGGCGGCGCAGCGACGCGCGGAAATTCGACAGTTGCTCCTCGTTGGGCAGCTCGCCGTAAATCAGCAGGTAGCTGGTTTCGACGAAGTCGCACCGCTCGGCGATCACCTCGATCGGGTATCCACGGTAGCGCAGAATGCCCTTTTCGCCGTCCAGATAGGTGATGGCGCTCGTGGTGGAGCCGGTGTTGACGTAGCCCTCGTCGAGCGTGACGTGGCCCGTTTCGGCCCGCAGCCTGCCGATGTCGAGCCCCCGTTCGCCTTCGCTGCCCACGATGACCGGCAGGTCGAGCTGCCGATCGCCGATTTGCAGTTTGGCCGCCTCGCTCATGGGGCGTTCCTTTCTGGCACGGTGGGGCCCTGGGCCGCGGACGCCTGCCCGGGTGCCCATCCCCAAAGCAAGCGCGAATCTTTAGTCTAGCCGCTGCGCGTGCGGTACACAATTGTCGGGCGGGGCCTAAGCGGTTTCGGGCCGGGAATTTGCGCGACGCGGAAAAGCGGCGCAAGGGGGAGAGAGTATTTCTCAATCTCGCCGCCGGCGCGCACTTTTTCTACTAGTGTTATCCCTGCGGAACCGGCCTCATCGACAGGCGCGGTGCAAAGAAGCGATTTCGGCACCCTACCGCGTCGTGGGTGCGCCACCTTGCGCAGGACGCGCCGCAACGTCGTCGAATACGGTCCAGACGGGCGTTTTCCGGCGCAGGGTTTCGATGTAGTCGGCACGGCGCTGTTTTTCGCCGCCGTCTTGCAACTGTTTGCGGATATCGGGCTGCGCGTCGGTGAAAGGGGAACGGCGGGCTTCCTCGCGCGCGATCACCCGCACGATGTGGCAGCCTTCGTCGTCCTGGAGAATTCGACTCATGGCGCCGGTGGGGAGCGCGAAGATGGCCTCGTCGAGCGCGGGCGAACGCAGGCTGCCCCGGCTGGCCCAATCGTGAACGCCGCCGTCGTCCGCGGCGTAGTCCTGCGAGTGGGCCTTGGCCACCTCGCCAAACGGCACGCCGCGCACCAGAATGTCGTTGCCCCAGCGGGCCAAGGCCGCTCTGGCTTCCTGCGGCGAATTGAAGTTCCCGAACCTGGCGGTCACCTGCTCCCAGCGCGCCCGGGCCGGCGTTTCCCAGTCCGCCGCGTGCGCGCGGTAGTACGTCAGCATCTCGTCGTGCGTCGGCGTCTTGTCTTCTTTCTTCACTTGCTGGCCCAGCCAGCCGCTGGCCAGATTCTGCTCGATGAACAGCGTGCGCTGCG
>JBBDNV010000143.1:0-15794 GCA_040877415.1 Pirellulales bacterium | reverse complement strand
TCACGGCGCACAAAGGGGTCATTCTACTTTTTGAAAAAGTAGAATGACCCCTTTTCGCCCTCTTTTCGCCCTTGATCTGTTGAGATTCGTTGCTTCCGAACGCAAAGGCAGGCAGCTTCGCGGACCGTGCCCGATTCATCGGTCGGAGTCTCCCAACAGCCGCAGCTTTTCCGTGAATCTTGAAACCAACGCCTTTCAATGCTTTTCATGCGGAGCCCAGGGCAATCAACTTGATCTATGGTCGATGGCAACGGGCCAAACCCTATTCGACAGTGCCGTCGATCTGTGCCGTCGAGCGGGTATTGCCGTACCCTGGATCGCGACCGCGCCTCGCAGCGATGCCGCGTCCCAAACAGAGAAGAGGAATCCGTAGTCGCGTCGAGTACAAAGGGTTGGTACATTTTGGGAATGTGCAGGCGATAGCGCATCGCGGACTGCGGCACCATGAACGAGAAAACCCAAACACGTCGCCGCTTTCTCGAGACCGCGGGTGCCGCGAGTCTCGGCCTTTCGGCCGCGCTTGTGAATCCCTACGTCTTTACGGCCGATGCCCAAGAGCGGGCCCGGGCGAAGGCGAAAAACGACCGCTTCCGGCTCGGAGCGATCGGCATGCGCTACCAGGGCTCGGTCATCACCGAAAAGGCCCAGGCCGAAGCCGACGTGGTGGCCATCGCCGACGTCGATCGCCAGATCGCCGAAAAGGCGCGCGGGCAGTTCGGCGGCAAGGCCGACCTGTACGATGATTACCGCCGCATGCTCGATCGGAATGATCTGGACGTCATCATGATCGGCACGCCCGACCATTGGCACGCGCGCATGGTCATCGACTGCTGCCGGGCCGGCAAGGACGTGTACTGCGAAAAGCCGCTCTCGCTCACCGTCGACGAAGGCAAGCGGATGACGAAGGTGGTTGGCGAGACGGGCCGCGTTGTGCAGGTGGGCTCGTGGCAGCGCAGCGACTGGCGCTTTCGACTGGCGTGCGAAATGGTCCGCCAGGGCCGCGTCGGCAAGCTGAACACAGTCACGGTCACGCTCGGAAAAAACAAAACCGGCGGACCGTTTCCGTCGAAATCGCCCCCCTCCTATCTCAACTGGAACCTGTGGCAAGGCCAGACGCCCGACGTGCCCTACATCGAGGAGCGATGCCACTACACGTTTCGCTGGTGGTACGAATACTCCGGCGGCCAGATGACCGACTGGGGCGCGCATCACGTCGACATCGCCCAGTGGGGCGCCGCAAGGCAGCACTCCGGCCCGATCGAATTCGACGCCAAGGCGGAATTCCCCAGCGTCCCGGGCGGCTACAACGTGGCCACCAGTTTCGCGGCGCGCATGCGGTACGCCGACGGGCTTGAGCTTGTGATTCTCGACCAAGGCCGCAACGGCGTGATGTTCGAGGGGGACGCCGGACGCATCTTTGTCAACCGCGGCACGCTCGCCGGCGTGCCCGTCGACCGGCTGGCCGACAACCCGCTTGAGCGCGAAAACTTTGACCTCTACGACTTCGACAATCTGAGCCGGCCGCCGCGCGCGGGCAAGCTGGAGGCGATCATCAATCACATGGGCAACTTCTTCGACTGCGTCCGGTCGCGCAAAACGCCGATCTCCGACGTCGCCAGCCAGCACCGTTCGGCGAGCGTCTGCCACCTGGCCAACATTTCGATGCGCCTGGGGCGCAAGCTCCGCTGGGACCCCCAGTCCGAGCAGTTTGTCGGCGACCAGGAAGCCAACACCTGGCTTTCGCGCCCGCAGCGCAAGGGGTTTGAAATCGTCGCCTGAGGTCCACGAATTTGGGCGTTTTCGCCCGCTGGCGCGCTCAAGCGGCGCGAGCTCGCGATCAACAGCGCGCCCGACCGCGCATCATCCTCCTCGATCCCGCAGCGGGGTAGTGATATCGATATCACTACCCGCCTCGGCGGCTTATTTGCCCCCGGCCGTTGATCGCTTATACTGACTAGCCGGCGGCGATGTGCCGGCCCCCGCCTTCCCACCGAAACCGGCACGTCGTTTCACCGCCCAAACGTGTGCTGTCCCACCTGAAAAACGCATTCGGGGGCTCCATGATGGTCGGACGAGTTTGCCCGTCGCTTAGCCTGGCTGTTTGGCTGGCAAGTTTCGCCCTGCCCGCTTTCTCGGGCGAGGTGATCGGCTACAACCGCCAGATTCGGCCGATCCTGGCGGACAATTGCTTCGCTTGCCACGGTCCCGACAGCGCCGCGCGCAAGGCCGAGTTGCGGCTCGACCAGCGCGACGTGGCCGTCGACGCCGGCGCCATCACCCCGGGCAAACCGGAGGAAAGCGAGCTGGTGGCCCGCATCACGGCCGACGATCCCGAATTGCGCATGCCGCCGGCCGCGACGCACAAGAAACTCACGGCCGAGCAAAAGGAGCTTCTGGCGCGTTGGATCGCCTCCGGAGCGGAGTACGAACCGCACTGGTCGTACATCGCGCCGGTGCGCCCGCCGCTGCCGGCGGTCAAGGACGGCTCGTGGCCGCGCAATCCGATCGACGATTTTATTCTCGCGCGGCTCGAAGCCGAGGGACTTAAGCCCGCGCCCCAAGCCGATCGGCGCACGCTGGCCCGACGCGTGACTTTGGAATTGACCGGTTTGCCGCCCGAGCCGGCCGACGTGGAAGCGTTCGTCGTTGATCAGGCGCCCAACGCCTACGAGCGGCTGGTCGATCGTCTGCTGACTTCGTCGCGCTGGGGCGAGCACCGCGCGCGCTATTGGCTCGACGTGGCCCGGTACGCCGACACCAACGGCATCCACTTCGACAACTTCCGCGAGATCTGGTCGTTTCGCGAGTGGGTCATCAAGGCGTTCAACCGCAACATGCCGTTCGACCAGTTCACCGTCGAACAGTTGGCCGGCGACCTGCTTCCCGATCGCACGCTCGATCAGCTCATCGCCTCGGGCTTCAACCGCTGCAACATGACGACCAACGAAGGGGGCATCATCGACGAAGAGTACCTCGTGCTCTATACGCGCGACCGCGCGGAAACCACGTCCCAGGTGTTCCTGGGCATGACCGCCGGCTGCGCCGTGTGCCACGATCATAAATTCGATCCGCTCACGCAGCACGAGTTCTACGAAATGGCCGCGTTCTTCAATAACACCACGCAGGCCGCCAAAGACGGCAACATCGAGAAAACGCCGCCGGTCGTCGTGGTGCCCAGGCCGGAAGAACGCGAAGCCTGGGAAGGGTTGCCGGGCCAATTGTCGGCCGCGCAGCAAAAGATCGACGCTCGGCGTGCCGACGCACGGGGAGACTTCAACACGTGGCTGAGCCAGACGACGCCGTCAGCCATCAGGGCCGGCGTGGACAACGCGTCGCTCGTGCTTCATGCCCCGCTCGGCGAGTGTAATGACAACTTGCTGACCCTGGCCGTCCGCGGGGAAGTGCAGAACGTGGCGCTAGCGGCCGAGCCGGCTTACGAGTCCGGCGTCACCAGTGCCAAGGCGTTCAAGGCCCGGCCCGAAACGACGGTCGAAGTGCCCGCCGCCGGCGATTTCGAAAAAGACCAGGCGTTCACCTGCACGGCCTGGGTCAAGGTGCCTCGCGCCGAAGTGACCGGCGCGATCGTGGCTCGCATGGATGAAGCGGGTGACTACCGCGGCTGGGACCTGTTTCTCGACAAGGGCCGCCCGGCCACCCACATCGTCCACAAGTGGCCCGGCGATGCCGTCAAGGTCATCGGCAAACAACCGCTCGGCGCCGACAAGTGGCACTACGTGACCGTCACCTACGACGGCACGGCTACCGCGAAGGCGGTCAAGATTTACATCGACGGCGCCCTTCAGGAAGTCGAAGTCGAAGCCGACACGCTGAAGAACTCGATCCGCACCAGCGTGCCGTTCAAGCTGGCGCAGCGCAATTCGAGCGCCCGGGTGGACGATCTGGCGCTGCAGGACTTGCGAATTTACACCCGGGTCTTGGCGGGCGACGAAGTGAGCGCCCTGGCCAGCGTCACGCGCGCCGCCTATCTCGTGGCCAAGCCGGCCGAAGGGCGCAGTTCCGCCGAAGCCGAGGAGCTCTACGGCTGGTGGCTCGACAAGGCCGACAGTGTCTACAGCCAGCTCGTCCAGGCCAAGCGCGAACTGGAATCGCGCGAGGCGGCGATCAAGTCGCGCGCCACGGTCGCGCACGTCATGCAGGAGAAGAGCGATCCGGCGATGGCCTACGTCCTGTTTCGGGGGGACTACGACAAGCGACGCGACGAGGTGAAGCCCGACACGCCTGAAGCCCTGTCGCCATTTCCCGACGGATTGCCCCGCGACCGACTCGGATTTGCCAGCTGGTTATTGCGCCCCGACCACCCGCGGACGGCGCGCGTGACCGTGAATCGATTCTGGCAGGAGGTGTACGGCACGGGCCTGGTCAAGACGTCGGGCGATTTCGGCGTGGCCGGCCAATTGCCCTCGCACCCCGAGCTTTTGGATTGGCTGGCCGTCGAGTTTCGCGAGAGCGGCTGGGACGTGAAGCGGTTTTTCCGGTTGATGGTGCTTTCGGCAACCTACCGGCAGAGCGCCGCCGTTGCGCCCGAGAAAGTGGAAAAGGACGCGGACAACCGCTTGTTGTCGCGCGGGCCGCGCTTCCGGATGGACGCCGAGATGGTCCGCGACTACGCGCTGGCCGCCGGCGGATTGCTGGTGGAAAAGCTCGGCGGGCCCAGCGTGCGCCCCTACCAGCCCGACGGCGTGTGGGAGGCCGTGGCGATGATCGGCAGCAACACGCGCGACTACAAGCGCGACACGGGCGAGAGCCTTTACAGGCGCAGCCTGTATACGCTTTGGAAGCGGGCCGCGCCGCCGGCTTCGATGGATATTTTCAACGCCCCCAGCCGTGAAATCTGCGCCTCGCGCCGCGAACGAACCAATACGCCGCTCCAGGCGCTGGTGACGCTGAACGATCCGCAGTTTGTCGAAGCCGCCAGGCGGCTGGCCGAACGAACCTTGCGCGAGGGGGGCGAATCGGACGCCGCGCGGGCCGAATTTCTCACCGGGCGACTGCTCGCGCGACCGCTCACCGAGGAAGAACGGCCAGTTGTCCAGGCGTCGCTGGCGTCGCTCTTGGGATACTATCGCGAGCATCCGGACGACGCGAAGAAGTTGATCGTCACCGGCGAGTCGCGGCCCGAGGGGTCGCTCGACGTCGCCACGTTGGCCGGCTGGACGATGCTGGCCAACCAAATGATGAACTTGGACGAGGTTTTGAACAAATAAACGAGCGCCCATACCGCACCGTTTAGCCCCCGGGCCAACAGGGCCCGGGCCTCTGGGGGACACTAAAATGAACCCACTGTTTACCGAATGGGTCCGCACCGAAACCCGTCGGCAATTTTTTGCCCAGGGCGCCAACGCGCTGGGCACCGCCGCGCTGGCGTCGCTGTTGGGCGGCCTGGCGTCGCCCGCCCGCGCCGCGGCCGCGGCGAGCGCCGATTTCGACGGTGCGCTGGTTCCGCATTTCGCTCCCAAGGCCAAACACGTCATCTATCTGCACATGGTCGGCGGGCCGTCGCAAATGGACCTGTTCGACTACAAGCCGCAGATGAACGAGTGGTACGACAAGGAACTGCCCGACTCGATCCGCAAAGGCCAGCGGCTCACGACGATGACTTCCGGCCAGAAGCGATTTCCCGTCGCTCCCTCGATGTTCAAATTCGCCCAGCACGGGAAATGCGGCATGTGGGTCAGCGAGCTTTTGCCGAACCTGGCCAAGAACGTCGACGACCTGTGCTTCATCCGCAGCATGCACACCGAGGCCATCAACCACGAGCCGGCCATCTGCTACATGCAGACCGGCAATCAAGTCACCGGACAGCCGTGTCTGGGGGCTTGGGCTTCCTACGGCTTGGGCTCGCTCAATCACGATCTACCCACGTTCGTCGTGCTGGTGGCCAAGCCGACCAATACCGAGCAGGTGCAGGCCATTTCGGCCCGCTTATGGTCGGCCGGCTATTTGCCGGGCGAACATGCCGGCGTTTCGTTCCGCTCCGGCGGCGATCCCATCCTGTATATCAACAACCCCGAGGGAGTGCCCACCCAGGTGCGCCGCGCGACGCTGGACGGACTGCGGGCGCTCAACGAAATCAATTACCGCCAGGTGGGCGATCCCGAAACGCACACCCGCATTCAACAATACGAGCTGGCCTTCCGCATGCAGGCCAGCGTGCCGAATTTGACCAACATCGCCGACGAGCCCGAATCGACCTACCAGCTCTACGGCGAAAGCGCCAAGAAGCCGGGCACTTTCGGCCACACGGTCCTGTTGGCCCGCCGAATGATCGAGCGCGGCGTGCGCTTCATTCAGGTCTACCTGAACAACTGGGACACGCACTCGAACGTCGCCGGACGCTTGCCCGACCAGTGCCGCGACATCGACCAGCCGTGCCGCGGCCTGATCGAAGACCTGAAGTCGCGCGGACTGTTGGACGAAACGCTGATCATCTGGGGAGGCGAATTCGGCCGCACGATCTATTCGCAGGGCGGGCTGTCGAAGGAAAACTACGGCCGCGACCATCATCCCCGCTGCTTCACCATGTGGATGTGCGGCGGCGGAGCCAAGGGGGGAACCATCTACGGCGAGACCGACGATTTTTCCTACAACATCGTCCGCGACCCGGTGCACGTCCGCGATTTCCACGCCACCGTGCTGCACCTTTTGGGCTACGACCACGAGCGGTTCACCTTCAAATACCGCGGGCTCGACCAGCGCCTCTCCGGCGTCGAATCGGCCCGAGTCATCCCCGAGCTGTTGGCATAAAGCCGTCGGCGTCCCGCTTTCTCCCTCACCCATTTAGCCCCCGGCTTTGCCGGGGGATTTTTGTACCGCCGCGCTCGACTCGTCATCCTTCGCAAACGAGGAATCCCCCCGGCAAAGCCGGGGGCCAACCGACGATGCGCAACGTCAAAACTGCCGCGCCCGCTCGGTGAACTGCCGCATGGCCGCACGCGGGCGTGTCCATGCACGCATGTCCCCGTTGTCCAATCGCCCGGCTGACGATAAATTGTCACAGGCGCAAAGCGGTTCCTTGATTTCTTTCTCAGCGGAAAAGTGGAGCTTCCTGATGACCGATTGCGGCCTGAGCCTTCCGGATATAACCGTCCGCGACATCCAGCGAAATCTCGCGCCGGCAACCCTTTATCAAGAGGCCATTCGCCGGGAAGCCGATACGGCGATCGCCGCCACGGGGGCCCTGATCGCCTACTCGGGCGCCAAGACGGGCCGCTCGCCGAAAGACAAGCACATCGTCCGGCACCCCGATTCCGAAAACGAAGTGTGGTGGGGCCCGGTCAACGTCCCCATCGGCGCTCCGACTTTCCAGATCAATCTCGAGCGCGCCAAGGACTATTTGAACACCCGTGACCGGCTCTATGTCGTCGATGCGTTCGCCGGCTGGGATCCCGAGTACCGCATGAAAGTGCGCATCATCTGTGCGCGTCCTTATCATGCGCTGTTCATGCACACGATGTTGGTGCGCCCCTCGCGCGACGAGCTGGCCGATTTCGGCGAGCCCGACGCGGTGATCTACAACGCCGGCCAGTTTCCCGCCAACCGGTACACCCCCGGAATGACCTCGAAAACGAGCATCGATCTGAATCTCGAAACGGGCGAGACGGTCATCCTGGGCACCGAATACGCCGGCGAGATGAAGAAGGGCATCTTCACCATGATGAACTATTTCATGCCCAAGCGCGGCGTGCTGTCGATGCACTGCTCCGCCAACGCCGATCGGAACAATGAGCATTCCTCGATCCTGTTCGGCCTCTCCGGCACCGGCAAGACGACGTTGTCCGCCGATCCGAAACGCAATTTGATCGGCGACGACGAGCACTGCTGGACCGACCGCGGAATCTTCAATATCGAAGGAGGCTGCTACGCCAAGGCGATCGACCTGGCGCCCGAATCGGAGCCCGAAATCTATCAGGCCCTGCGATTCGGCTCCGTGCTCGAAAACGTCGTCTACGATCAATGTGACCGCACGGTCGACTTCCACGACGATTCGATCACCGAGAACACGCGCGGCGCTTATCCGATCGAGTTCATCCAGAACGCCAGGATTCCCTGCCTGGCAAACCATCCCCGGGACGTCATTTTTCTGACGTGCGACGCCTTTGGCGTGCTGCCGCCCGTCAGCCGGCTCACTCCCGAGCAGGCCATGTATCACTTCATCAGCGGATACACGGCCAAGGTGGCCGGCACCGAAGTGGGCGTCACCGAGCCCGTGGCCACCTTTTCGCCGTGCTTCGGCGGCCCGTTTCTGGTCTGGCACCCGGCCAAGTACGCCGAGCTTCTGGCTCAAAAGATGCACGAGCATCGGGCCAACGTGTGGCTCGTGAACACCGGTTGGAGCGGAGGCGCCTACGGCAGCGGCAAACGCATGAAGCTGGCCTTCACCCGCGCGATCATCGACGCGATTCATTCCGGCGCGCTGGCCGATGCGCCGCTCGACGTCGACCCCGTCTTCGGCCTGCGGGTCATTTCGAAGTGCCCCCGCGTGCCGGACGACATCCTGCTGCCCAGGAAAACCTGGGCCGATCCGGCGGCCTACGACAACGCCGCGCGCAAGCTCGCCGGTTTGTTCCGCAAGAATTTCGCAACGTACGAATCGGGCGCGAGCGACGACGTGAAAGCAGCCGGACCAAAGGCGTGACCTTGCCGTGGACACCAGTCGCCGATGATCTACGCGTGCTGCTCGCGCTGTGGACGACGGTAGCACCACATGGTGCACGCTGGCAACTGGGGCGGCTCACGCTTCCCCGGGGCTACCGGCGTGTGCGGCGGTGGGGCGCGACGAATTCTTCGTCGCGGCCTTCGCCCAACGCCCCCGCCTGCGGTCAGCAAGGTGTCGGCGGATCGGGCGCGACTAGACGCCGATCGGCTCGGGCAACGGCATGGCGTTGCGCGTCAGTCGGACCTCCCGCGTTTCCCCGAAGAAGGTCACGTCGAAGTAGCGAAGAAAGCCCATGTGGCCAAGAATGGCCTCACGCCAGGGTTGCTTGACGACGCCGGCCGTTGTGCGCCACCGATACCGCGCACGTCCACGGCCCACTTCTAACGTCACGTCTCCATAGCTCACGGACATCTCGCCGCTTGCGCTCGTGACGATCGCTGTCCGTGAGGCGTCGACCTCCATGCCGACGAGCTCGGCCATTTCTTCGGTGAGGAGCGTCTCGTCGGCGCCCGTGTCCAGAAGCCCATAGAAGACGGCATCAGCGCCGAAGCCGATGACGCGTATGGGGATGACGGGGCGATAGATGATCGCCGCGCCGGGCTGGCTCGGCGTCGGCTCGACTTCGTATCGTCCGTAGGCAAATCTCACGTGGGCCGCCCGATGAGACGGCGGTTCGCCGGCGGAACCCACTCGTACCCAGGATCGGCTATGCCGGCGGCCCGGGCAACCTCTTGCGCGTCTTTCAACCGATCTCCACTACCGACGATCTGCGTGCGGTTCCGATTCCAAACAATCCACTTCCCGCAGAGTGCTTTCGGGACGACGACCGGCTCGGTGGGCTGCTTGTGCTGAGTCATGGACGCGTGCGATCTCCGTCTGTTTAACTGTAGCGTGCTCTCGGCCCCCCGTCCATCGTGGGATGTGGCCTCGCGTCCACGGCCGTCCGCTGACGGTGCTGCGGCGGGAGTTGGCACAGCGGTCCCTCCCGGAGGATATCGTTGCCGCGAGAGCGGCACGCAAAGCGGTTGGTTGATCCGGCCATCCGGCCGACGCATACTGAGCGTTGCCCCAAACCAACCGACCCATTGCGGGAGCAATGCCGTGCGACGAACGATGCGTCCTGCTCAGCCAACTCAACGCGTCGTGCTCGTCGTCGCCGTGCTGTTCGCGGTCTTATATTCCACGAAAGCACCTGCCGCGGACGCCGACAAACGGCCCAACGTCGTCGTGATCCTGGCCGACGATCTCGGCTTTAGCGATCTCGGCTGCTACGGCGGCGAAATTGAAACGCCAAATCTCGACCGGCTGGCCGCCGGCGGGCTGCGCTTCACGCAGTTCTACAACACGGCCCGCTGCTGGCCCTCGCGGGCCGCGCTTCTCACCGGGTACTACGCGCAGCAGGTTCGCCGCGACGCGATTCCCGGCACGAATTTCGGCAGCCGGGGAGAACGCCCCCCATGGGCGCCACTGCTGCCGGCGATGCTCAAACCCCTCGGCTATCGTTCGTATCATTCCGGCAAATGGCACCTCGACGGCAAATCGGCGGACGGCGGTTTCGATCATTCCTACACGATCGACGATCACAACCGCCTCTTCGCTCCGCAAAAACACAGCGCGGACGATCAGCCGCTCCCCGCGGTGAAAGAAGACGCGGGCTACTACGTCACCACGGCCATCGCCGACCACGCCATCAAGTGTCTGCGGCAACATGCCTCCGAGCACGCCGGCCAGCCGTTCTTTCAATACATCGCGTTCACCTCGCCGCACTTTCCGCTGCAAGCCCCGCAAGCGGACATCGACCGCTATCGCACGCGCTACCAGGACGGCTGGAACAAGATGCGAGCGGCGCGGGGACGGAAATTGAAAGAGTTCGGCATCGCCGGCCACGACCCGCCCGCGATGGAACGCGACGTCGGTCCGCCGTACCCATTTCCCGACGTCCTCGACAAGCTCGGGCCCGGCGAAGTTCTTCGACCGCTGGCGTGGAGCGAATTGACCGGCCGGCAGCGCGCGTTTCAAGCGCAGAAGATGGCCATTCACGCGGCCATGGTCGACCGCATGGACCGCGAAATTGGCCGCGTCGTCGACGAGCTGGGGGCGCTGGGCCAGCTCGACAACACCTTGATCCTGTTCGCGTCCGACAACGGCGCGAGCGCCGAGATCATGGTCCGCGGCGATGGGCACGACCCGGCCGCGGCCCCCGGCTCGGCAGCCACGTTTCTGTGTCTGGGGCCTGGCTGGTCGAGCGCGGCCAATACGCCGTTTCGCCGCCACAAGACCTGGGTTCACGAAGGGGGCATCTCCACGCCGCTCGTTGCCCACTGGCCGAAAGGGATCGCGGCGCGCGGCGAGCTGCGACGCACGCCAGCGCACCTCGTCGACGTCGTGCCGACGCTGCTCGAGCTGGCCGGCGGCAAGCCTCCGGCCACGTGGAACGATCAAAGCGTCCCGCCGCCCCCGGGCAAGAGCCTCGTGCCGGCCTTTGCCGCCGACGTCGCCGTCGACCACGATTATCTGTGGTGGTTTCACGATGGCCATCGGGCGATTCGCATCGGCGACTGGAAGGCGGTCAGCGACGGAAAAGACGACGCTTGGGAACTCTACAACCTCGCCGCCGATCGGTCCGAAACCAACAATCTCGCCGCCGATGAGCCCGAGAAACTCAGCCAGCTCAAGCGCGCCTGGAGTGAGCATCTTGAAGACTTCCGCGCCCTGGCGACGCGCGAAGATTCCGCGACCCGTTAATCCTCTTCGCGATACGCGGGACGCCACGACCTATGAAAATCACTCCGCCGGAGCTCATTGACTTAGAGAGCTTTGCGTCGTGGACTCGCGACGGCGTCAGCGCGGGCCAAAGCTATGCCAAGGTGTTGTTGCACCAAACGGACTTGAGCGCGACCAAGGCACCGGATCTGCGTTTCGACGAGGCCGTCTTCGCCAGCTCGACACTGCGTCAGACGGTCTGGCAGGGACTGAGCCTCGTCGACGTCCGGCTCAAGGGTTGCGATCTGTCGAACGCCGATTGGCGGCAGGCGCACTTTCATCGCGTTGAATTCGACGCGTGCAATCTGACGGGTGCGAACTTCTCGAACGCCCGGATGAATCACGTCCGGTTCGAGGCGTGCAAGGTGCTCTTGGCGTCGTTTGCCGAAACGAAGTTCACGGCCTGCTCTTTTCGAGCCTGCAATCTGGAGCAGACGGATTTCACCGGCGCCGACCTGCGGAACGTCGCCATCGAGTGCTGCAACCTGCGGCAAGCCCGCTTTTTTGGCGCCAATCTCAAAGGTGCCGATCTCCGCGGCTCGGACCTGACGCAGCTCGGCGTCACGGCCCACGATCTGCGCGGCTCCATCGTCGAGGAGCGACAACTTTTCCAGATCGCGCACGTCTTGGGCGTCGTCGTGAAATAGTGGCGGACGTGGGGTCGAGGAACGCGGCAAGCGATACCAGCCCGAAGCGCAAGTTTTGAAGTTGCGCTTTCGTGATCTTCCATCGAAAATCGTCACGAGAATTGTGGGCCCACAAACCGGCCGCGCAGCGGCCAATACCCGTGCGCGCAATCCTTTCGGGGCCATGTCGACCGAGGATCATGAAATCGCAACATCAATGAGCGCGAGCGAGGGATCGCCACCGTTCTCCTCGAATTCCCCTCATTTGCGCTTCGGGCTGGTGTTCCGACGCCGCGTGCTGCTCTACACCGTCACAACGCCGAATAGGCGCTCGGCCCGGCGGCGGTTCTCGCTGGTGTAGCGCCGGCAATCGGCCAGCAGGGCTTCGGTGCTCTCGTAGCCCAGCAGGCCGGCCAGCTTCGAGCGCTCGCGCGGATCGTCCGGCAAGTCGTCGCGGGCCGTGGTGCTCATCAGCCGCAACCGCGATTGAATCGTCCGCAGAAAGCGGTAGCTGGCCACGAAAAACTCGTAGTTGTCGCGCTTCATGATGCCGGATTTTTCGAGCGCCCCCAGCGCGTCGAGCGTGCCGGGCACGGCCAACTGGGGCTTGGCGCCGGCGTGCTTCAATTGCAGCATTTGCACCAGGAATTCGATGTCGACCAGGCCGCCCGGTCCGCGCTTCAGATTGCCGCCGCTCGATGTTTCCTCCAGCCGCTGCCGCATGTGCCAGATCGCCTCGGCGTTCTCGGCCCGCCACTTCGGCGCGAACGCGGCTTCGCGGATCGCGGCCGCGGCCGATTCGGCCGCCCGCGGCGAACCGAATACCACGCGGGCCTTGCCGAGCGCCTGCCGTTCCCAAAGCTGCCCCTGCCCCGAGCTGAAATAACGGGCGAACTCGGCCAGCGACGTGGCCAGCGCGCCGCTGCGTCCCGTGGGGCGCAGCCTGGCATCGATTTCGTACAGCCGGCCGTAGGGCCCCAGTTGGCTGGCCACCTTGATAATCCGCTGCGCCAGCTCGCTGAAGAAATGCTGGTTGTTGGTGGTCTGGTCGCGCTTCGAGCGGCGCGGATGCACCGTCGTGCCGTCGGCCTCGTAAAGGAACACCAGGTCCAGGTCGCTGTAGTAGTTCAGCTCGCGTCCGCCGAACTTGCCCAGCGCCACGATCACAAGCTCGCACGCGCGTCCCGCTTCGCCGTCCTCGCCCACGGTCGGCCGGCCGAGCCTGGCGGTCAGTTTTTCGTATTCGGCCCGCGTGATCTGCTCGAGACAGGCCTGGGCAATGTCCGACAGCGCGCCGGTCGTGGCCTCGACCTGTTCCTTGCCCAGAATGTCGCGCACGCCGACGCCCAGTTGCTGCGCGTTTTTGAAGCTGTGCAGCGCCGGCTCGATGTCTTCGGCGCCGCGGCACAATTCGGCCAGCGCCGCGCGAAGCACTTCCAGCGAAGGCAGCTTGTCCAAAAGCAGGCTGTCCAAAAGCTCGTCGAGCATGCCGGGATTGCTGGTCAGAATGCCCGACAGATACTGGCTCGATGAGCACAGCTCGACGTACAGCCGCAGCGTGGGCGGGCTGAAACTGAACAGCTCCCACAACACGCCCTTTCCGCCCAGCGAGTCGCTCACCTTGCTCAGGTTCACCAGCGTGAAGTCGGGATCAGGCGTCCGGGCGATTTCGGCCAAAAGTTGCGGGGCGATGGCCGCCAGAAAGTGCCGGCAGCGGCGCGTCGACAAATAGCGGATCTTTTCGGTCGACAGCTCCATCAGATTGCGGTACGCCTGATCGACGTCGGCAAAACGGTAGCGCGAGAGGATTTCGGCAATCCGCTCGGCGAGCGGCTCGGGATCGAGCACCAGGTCGCTTTCCGGCTCGGTCCGCGCGTCGTCGCTGAACGCGTCGTGCAGCAGGTGATCGAGAATTTTGCGGTTCAGCTCCGTCTTGTTCCCGTAGTCGGCTTGGAACGCCGCCAAGACCGATTGATCGGGTGTGTCGGCATATCCGAGCCGGATCGCCACTTTGCGCAGTTCGCCCGGGTCGCTTGGCAGCAAGTGCGTTTGCAGGTCGAACATGATTTGGAGCCGGTGCTCGATTTTGCGCAGGAAGGCGTAGTTTTCCGCGAGAATCGCCCGTTCCTGGTCGGTCAGGCAACGGCAGCTTTCCAACTGCTGAATCGCCTCCAGCGTGTTTCCCGTGCGCAGCAGCGGTAGGTCGCCGCCGTTGAGCAATTGCAGAAATTGGATGACGAACTCAATGTCGCGAATGCCGCCGTGCCCGGTCTTCACGTTGTGCGCGTCGGCCCCTTCGCGATGCGTGCGCTGCTCGATGCGGCGCTTCAGCGCCTTGATGCCGGTGATGTCGGCGCGGCTCAGGTAGCGGCGGTAGATCCAAGGTTCGAGCTGCTCGAGAAACTCGCGGCCGAAGTCGAGATCGCCCGCGATGGGCCGGGCCTTGACCATGGCCTGCCGCTCCCAGGTTCGGCCTGAAACGTCGTAGTAGTGCAAGGCCGCGTCGTAAGCCACGGCCATCAGGCCCGCGCTGCCCGCGGGCCGCAGCCGCAGGTCGACGCGATACGCCGCCCCCAGCTCGGTCGCCTCGGCGAGCAGTTTGAGAATTGCGCGCACCAGGCGATCGAAGTACTCGCCGCTGGCGTGTTGCCGGGCCACGTCGGCGCCGCGCCCCCAGTCGTACAAGAACATTAAGTCGATGTCGCTCGAATAGTTCAACTCCGTCCCGCCCAATTTCCCCAGTGCCAGCACGACGAACCGCCCGGGCTCGGGACGCGCCAGTCCGCGGCGGCTCGCCATGCGCCGCCGCGCGGCGCGCAGCGCGGCCTCGACGATCGCGTCGGCCAGGTACGATATCTGCCGCGCCACGGTCGCCAGCGGCTGCTCGCGAATCATGTCGCCGTAGCCGATGCGCAGCGTCTCGCGGCGCTTGAATCGACGCAGCGCGGCCGAGGCCGCGGCTTCGTCGGCGCCCAGCGAGGCGATTTCGGCGCCTAGTTCCGCCACCAGGAATTCGCGGGCCACCGGCTGGCCCTCGGTAAGCCGCAGCAGGTCGTAACTTTCGCTGTCCATCACCAGCACGTCGCTTAGGTGCTGGCTGGTGGCGAAGATTTGCAGCAGAATCGGCAGCGCCTCGGCGTCGCGCTCAAACAGCGCGGCCAGCGACAGCGGGTTGCGCGCCGCGGCCACGAAACGCTCGAAGTTATTGAGCGCCATGTCGGCGTCGCTCGAGCCCGGCAGGTGAACGGCCAATTGATCGCAGATCGCGGCCACGAGGTCGAGCGTGATGCCCGCCGTGGCGATGCGCAGCAGGTTGGCGTGCGCGCGATCGACGTCGCCAATGCCCAGGGAGCGGAGCCAATCGGCGGCTTCGGCCGGATGGTCCAGAAAGCGGTGCAATTCGTCGACGCGCATCGATCGATCCAAGGCTCCGGCACGATTCTGCGTTACAGGCGGTACACTTCCGGCCCGACGTGTCGGGTCACCACGCTGCCGAAGAGCGTAAAGGCGCTGGCATCGTAGATCGCCACGTCGAGCAACTGGCCGATCTGCCGGCGGTTGCCGTCGAACACCACGATCCGGTCGCAACGCGTGCGGCCGACCAGTTGCAGCACGTCGCCGCCGGGCTGCCGCTCGGCGTTTTTGCTCGGCCCCTCGACGAGCACTTCCACGCGGCGGCCGACCAGCGGCTGGTTGTCTTCCTCGCTGATCGCGTTCTGGATGGCCAA
>JBBDNV010000142.1:0-15851 GCA_040877415.1 Pirellulales bacterium | reverse complement strand
GGCCAGTTGGGAAGCCAGATGCACAGGGCGCGTTTCATGGTTGATGCCTCGCCGGCCGGCCGGGTGATTTTCAGTCCGCGGTGCTTCCTGAAGAGTGGGAATTTCCAATTCGACCGCTCCGCCGGCCGGGCCCGCGCGCGAGCGGAGCAATTCGACGCGCAGGCGGCGGCTGCGGCCGGCGTGCGGTTGGGCGATCGGTTCGACCCCCAGCCGCAGCTCGGCCCACGACGGTTCGTGCCGCGCGTCTTCGAAGCGCAGCAAAAACCCCACGACGCCGCTGGTTTCGGCGGCCAGTTGCAGGCGCCTGAGCGTGCGGTTGTCTGGCTTTTCCACCGAGCACCAGACAGCCGCCACGCCGCGCGAGCGCAGCGCCTGGTCCAGGGCCCAGGCGTGATCCAAAATGCCCGCGGGCCGCACGACGATCGTGTTCTCAAGCGCGATTCCGAGCCGGGCCGCGGCCGGGGGATAAAACAGCCCTCGATGATCGATCACCACCAGCACGCCCCCCGCGGCCAGCGCCCCTCGGGCGGCCAACAAAGCCAGCGTAGCGGCTCCGCCGGCCGGGCCGCCCGAAAGCCACTCCACCAGCGCGCCGCGGCGAAAGCCCCCTTCGGGCAGCAGCCGGTCGAGCGCGGGGCTGCCCGTGGAAATCACCTCTCGGGAGTCGACCCAGCGGGCCCCTTCCAGCGAGCGCACCTGCTCGGCCAGACTTTCCAGGACGCTTGCGCGGTCGGAACCAGTGGGCTTGGGCATCATGAATCCTCGCTGCGCTATAGTGTACATATGTATCGTACTAGCAGGGCTTTGCCTTGTAAATCCGCCCTGCCCAAAAAATCGAGGGTCTGCCCAGAAAATGCTTGGGAATGTCTCAGGCACTGCCTACGAAAACCTGAAAAAATGGCTATCTAGGGTACTTGAACCCTGCCATTGGAAGTGCCACTATCTGGGGATGGCAAAAAAGAAGGAACAAAATGATCGCAGTGAAATCCACGCTTTGGCAGCGCCGGTCGGAGAGCGACTTGGGGCTGATGTCATTGTCTATGCTGGCGGAACGTATCCGGCCGATGATGAGACGTTCAACAAACTTGTCCGGGCAAAAGTCACCAAGAAAAATGTTCTAGTTTTGCTCACTACGTTTGGTGGCTCGGCTGATTCGGCCTATCGTATTGGGCGTTGCTTACAGGAAGTCTACAAGCATGGCACGGTGATGATCTTCGTGGATACCTATTGCAAATCGGCTGGCACGATTCTTGCGGTTGCCGCAGATGAAATCATAATGTCCGATTGCGCTGAATTTGGCCCAATCGACGTGCAACTTCGCAAGCCCGATGAGGTCGGAGAGAGAATGTCTGGATTGACAGCGACGCAAGCATTAAGTACATTGCAGGCAGAGGCTTATGCTGCATTCGAGGCATTCTTTATCGGCCTTCGCGGTAGAACGCAGATTAGCACGAAGATCGCGTCTGACGTTGCGGCACAATTAACAGTTGGCCTCTTTTCCGAAATCTACGCCCAGATTGAGCCGATGCGCCTTGGGGAGAACCAGCGCGCGATGCAGATCGCGGAGCAGTATGGCAATCGACTGAGCGAAATCTCCGGGAACGTAACCACAGAAGCCCTTGAAAAGCTATTGGGAGGCTATCCATCCCACGAGTTCGTGATCGACAGGAGCGAAGCGGGCAAGCTTTTCACGAAGTTACGCTCCCCCGATAGCGATGAACAGGCATTGGCGACCGCCACTCAAACTTACACCGTCCCAACCGCTATTCGTGCCACTGAAGATTTTCGTACCCCGGCATTGATTGATATAGTGAGCATTCCGCCGCCAATCAAGGATCTCCCAAATGATAGGCAAGACGACGACTCAACCAGCTCAGATCGACCTGTATCAGAGAATCCGCCTCCGCCAAACGGCGGAGGCGATGCGCATGAGGGAAATCCAAAAACGACGTGAGGCAACTCGTATTGGCAAGCCCCGACCGACGGCGGTGCGCCCGGCCTCCATTGCCGATCCCGCCGAACAGTGGCATTTGCCAGATTCTCCGACCTCACGGTAGTCCGCTGAGCTCATTGTCTCTCAAATAGCTTCGGCTTGTCCCAATTGGGCGTCTTGATGCCAACGCTCCTCAAATATTGCTGGCCGGATGCCGCTGCCGTTGCCGCCATGAGTGGGCGAAATTAATCAGCGCTACGGTCGCGCTGCAGTCGCCCAGGATTTGCCTTAGGTGTTCGAACATATGAAAACCGCGCAATCGCAAAAAGGGCGCATAAAGGGCCACGATTGGGCAGAGGTTGCCAACCAATCGGCCTTGTGTGTGGCAGGTTTCTATGGCGTGTGTAGCTGGATTCGCAAGAATTCAGCCTGAATCATCTGAGTTCTTGCGAACTCAGCTACCTGCCAGAATTCCTTGCCAACCAATCGGCCTTAGCGCTTCGCCGGCGAGGATTTCGATGGGCGGGACTTCGACTTCTCGGCCGCCTGAACCTCGGTCCGCCACTGATAGGCGCGCTTGACGAGCGCGCCGTCGCCCGCCTTTCGGGCCGCGGCGTAGGCGGTGTCGGCCAGCGTCAAGGCCAGCTCGCCGCGGCCGGCGCGCTGGGCTTCGGCCGACAATGCCATCGCGGAGGCGGCCGCACCGGCCGCCGACTCGGAAGTCACCCTGCCCGCCAGTGACGCGCCCAGCGCTTGCGACTTAAGCGCCAGCCAATCGCCGTCGAACCAACGCCCCAGCTCGTCGAGCGCCGCAAGCGCCGCGGCGGGGTCGCCGGCCGAGACGGCCCAATCGCGGGCTTGCTCGAGCGCGGCGTATTGCTCGGCCGAATTGTCGGCCCGGCGCGCCGCCTCGAGCATTTTCGCCGCGACGAGTGATTTTCGCGGGCCGCTTTCCGCCGAGACAATCAAGTCGGCAAGCCGTCCTTGAAGCTGTTTCGCGGCGGCCTCGACCCGAGCCGCGTCGGGAACCCCTTCGCGGCGCGAGCCGAGCGCGGGCCCTTCGACCAGCGGCAAAAGATCATCAACGGAGAGGCCGGCCGCCGCGGCCCGTTGCCACGATTGTCGCGCCTTGTCGCGATCGCCCTGCGGATCGATGGCATAAAACGCGCCGAAAAAGACCGCCGCGGGCGGCGCCTTCTCATCGGCGCCGGCGCGGGCGAAAAACAAGACCATGCCCGAGGGCATGGTGGCGATTGTATAGCTGCGCTGGGAGCCTTCGACAAAGAGCGTCAAGCGATCGGGCCGCGCTTCGACGACTGCCGCCACGAGGCCGTCGATACGGACTTCTTCCGCCGGCTGGAACTTCTGCCAACCGGCCCGCACGGCGTCGAAGAACAGCGCCAGTTGCTCGGCCAGCGCGCGAAGCTGCTTGACCTCCACGAGCTGTTCGGGCAAGCGGATGTTTTTCTCCGCCACGTCGAGCTGTCGCCGGGCTTCGTCGAGATCGCGCGCCACGAGCGCCGCGCGAGTGTGATTCGCGGCCCGTTCGAACAACGCGCGGCCCTCGGCCGCGGCCGTTTCACGTTCCTTCTGTGGGGCAACCTCCAACGGCGGTTTTACCACCTTGGGTGGCAGTTCGGCGTCGGGGGGCGGTTGTTTTGCCGCGACCCTAGGAGGCGGCGTCTTCTGGGCGGAATTCTCGGCGGGCCGTGCCTCGGTGAGCGGCGACGAGTCCGTCCGGCTCGGGGGCGAAATGGACTGTGCTTCCCGCTCGCGGAACGGTTCGGCCGGCTCGCTTTGCGCACGGGGCTCATCGTCCTCGACCGCCGCCCCCGAATCCCTGACGGGATGGAGGGCAACCGTTACCTCCTGGCGATCCGTCCGCATCTGCCAGTAGACCAGGCCCGCAATCGCCGTCAGCAGGCAACCCAGAACCAGTGCGGCCGCCAGGAAACCGGAACTTCGCTTGCGCCGCGGCGCGTTTCGCAGCCGTCCGGGAATGCGCGTGACGTCTTTCCAAAGGTCGTCGGGTTCTGGCACGACAGTCATCCCGCTCGTCGCGGCGGCGTTCACTTTGCGCCGGCAACGTCGAAGTAGCGAATGCCCTGGGCGTTGATCTTCCGCTTGTAGACCTTGTTCATCGAGGTGACGTAAAGCGTGTCGAGCTTTGGGCCGGCAAAGACGGCGTTCGATAGCCAGGACGCCTGCGGCTTGGCGATGATGCCGCTCAGGCGGCCCTCGGTGTCGAAGACTTGCAGGCCGAGGTGGCTGGTGCAGTAAATGCGGCCGGTGGAGTCGATGGTCATGCCATCGGCGCCGCTGTCGGTTTTTCCGTCGGGCACGCGCAGCGTGTAGAACGGCTGCTTGTCGGTCAAGCCGCCGTCGGGCCCGATGCGATAGGCCCACAAATTGATGCCCCGCATGTCGGCGACCACCAGCGTGCCCTGATCGGGCGAAAGGATCAGCCCGTTGGCGTAGCCGAGTCCGCGATCGACGACTCGTTTTTCGCCGCCCGGTGGGATGTACCAGACCTGCTTGTTCGGAGGATCGGTAAAATAGACGCCGCCGGCCCGGTTGACGACCAGGTCGTTGCTTTGGACGTCTTCGGCGATCGTCGCCGCGGCGCCGGAGGAATCGTACGCCACGATGCGCTTCTTGCCGTTCTGACAGCCGTACAGGCGTCCGTCGGGGCCGAACATTAGTCCGTTGGTGCCGAAGCTCTGATCGACGAACACCTCGGCTTTTCCCTGGTCGTTGATGCGGTAGATCTTGCTGCGGAACGTGTCGGTGAAGTAGAGATTGCCCGCCAGATCGACGGCCGGCCCTTCAGTAAATGTGAAACCTTCGGCCACCAACTCCCAATCCTGGCCGTCGATTAACAGGCCCGACAATTCGGCGGCGGGCGCTAGCGGCGCGATCGTCGTGACACACACGGCAAACATGGCAAGGCGAAGTGGTTTCATGGCGAAGGCTCTTTCCAAGAAGGGTCGACGGGTTGCGGCGCGCTATTGTTTGACGTCGTAGCAATACAGCGCGTCCTGCTCGCGCAAATAGAGTTTACCGCCGGCGATGACCGGGTGCGACCAACTGGGCTCGTCGACGTCGGGAATTTTGAACGTTCCCTTTTCCCGGTATTCGTCGGGCGTTGCGGCGACCAGCGCCATCAGGCCGTTCTGGAAGCGGAAGTAAAGATTTCCGTCGGCATAGGCGACCGCCGCCGAGCCGGTGCCCGGCCCGCGGTTGTGGCGCCAGACGGTCTTGCCGGTCATCCACTCCAGGCAAGTCGGCGCCCCGGCGTTGTGGCCGTGGGCGGCATAGATGTAATCGCCCAGCATGATCATCCCGCCGTGATGGTTTTGGAATTCCTTGCCGTCGAGAAAGTAGACTTCCTCGGCATGGACGCCGCCGCCCGCCGCGGGGGTAAGTTTTAACAGCGCGGCTCCGGCTTGATAGCCCGAAGAGCAGAATACGTAGTCGCCGCTCGCCAGGGGCGTGGGAATGTTGGCGGTGCCGTTGGCCACGCGGTTATAGCCCCACAGGAATTTTCCGGTCCCGGCATCCACGCCGACCACGCCGCGGCCCATGAGTTGCACGTATTGGCGCACTCCCGCTCCGTTGCTCGTGACGATCGACGAATAGGCCGCTCCGTCGCCGCCCAGCGGACCGAGCGCGGGTATGGCCGATCGCCAAAGCTCGCGGCCGGTCCTTTTGTCAAGCGCCACGATGCCGGCGTCCGCGCCGCCGGGCGTCGAGACCAGCTTGTCGCCGTCCACCAGCGGCGATTCGCTGTAACCCCAGCCGGAATGCATGCGGCCGCCGAAATCGCGATGCACGTTGCGGCGCCAAACTTCTTTGCCGCGCGCGGTCTGGAGACACACCAGATCGCCGTGCGGTCCGAGAACGTAAAGGTACGCGCCGTCGACGGTGGGCGTGCCGCGGGGGCCGGCATATCCGTTTGGTTCCCAAACGTCGCCGATCGACGTGCTCCACAATTCCTTGCCGGTTGCCAAATCCAGGGCGATGACGAACTGAGCGCCCTCGCGGTCGCCCATGGTGAAGATGCGGCCATCGGCAATGGAAATGCTCGAAAAGCCGCGACCCAGATGGCCGGCCTTCCACACCAATCGCGGCCCATCGCCAGTCCAACGATCGAGCAATCCGCTCTCGTCGGATAGGCCGTCGCGATTCGCCCCCCGCCACCCGGGCCAATCGACGCCGCGCGAGGTCCCGGCGGCGGGCCGTTTGTCGGCAGCCGGGCAGGCAATACTCGCGATGGCCGCCAACAGGCACAACGCCGGCACCAGCAATCGACGCGTCATCATGAAGCTCCTGTATGGCGGCTTGGCGATCGAGGCAGGATGGAGCCGGACGTGGGCACGTCGGGCGTTGGCGGGCATGGGCGAAGACGACCCGCGAAGTCTACTCCGCCTCGCGCGGCATCGCAAGGTTAACCCCGTGAGCGTTAACCCCGTGAGCGGATCCGGCGAGCGGCTTTTATTCAGCCTGGGCGGCCTTTTCGTACAGGAGCGTGCCGGCGGTCGCCGCGGGCATGCTGCCGAGATCCGGTTTCGCATCGCGTGGCGGGCCCTCGAGCAGGTTTTCGAGCGAGCCGGCGTCGGTGGTCGACGCCGAGGACGGCCCCTCGATCGAGCCTGGCGTGCGCCAACCGACAAGCACCACGTAGTCGTCCGCGTCGTGAATCCAAAGCTCGAAAATACCGGGCAGATTTTGCGACTCGAGCTGCTGGGCGGTTCTGACCCGAAATGGCTGCTCGCCTTCCACGCGAATTTTTCGCCAGTGGACGGAAAAGCCGGAGGGCGAGTTGGCGTCGACGGCCTGCCATTCGTCGGGCGTTTGCGGAAAGCTTTTTTTGAGCTGAGCCTGCAACTGACTTGCCAGTTTGTCGGCATCGCCGGGCCGGGCGGGCAAAGCCGCCAAATAGCAATAGAACGGCAGCCGCGCGCCCCCGGTGTCATTCGTACCCTCGTAGCACAGCTTGAAGCCGGGCAGCTTCAGGAAAGGGGGCTGCAAACGATCAGGGCTGATCACGGCCCCGTCTTCTTTATGCGCGCTGTTCTCCTGGTACGAGTCCTTAAAGACCATCGGCAGGCGAATCGAGATCGGCGTGCCCGGCAATTGCGTCGCCGCGTACAGGTGCCTGAATCTCGCTTCGCCGCGCAGACTGGCGACACGGTGCTCCAAAAGCGAGTCGTACCGCGAAATGCCGCAGCCGGCCAAAAGCACCATCAGCCCGGCGCACGCCCCCAGAGCGCCGCCGAAAGACTTGAGATAGTCGAACATGACGAGAGGCCCGTCGAGCGCGGCGAAATGACTCTCTTTCAATTCTGCTCGCGCTTCCCACGACGTGTCAAGCGCTCCCTCGTCCCCGCGATGGTCGGCGGCCGGTTGCCAGCCGAACTGGAGCGGTCCATAATCAGGCTCTCCCAGGCGCACTATCGCTCGAATCCTCCCGGTTTCTCCAGCGCGTGGTCCCATGAAGCAAACGTCACGTTGGGTAGAAGTGATTTCAAAACTGGGGGGACCATCCCAATTTTTCCAAGGGGACTGTCCCACTCTCTGGGCAGTTTTGAAATCGGTTCTGGCGATCCTCGCGATTTCGGTTTTTCCGTGGTCGGGCATGAGCGACGTTTGGGCCGCGGCGCCGGAAGTGATTCCGCACGCGCAGGACAAACCGCCGGGACCGCCCCTTTCGCCGGCCGAAGCGATGGCGAAGATGACCGTGCCCGCGGGGTTTCGAGTCGAGCTCGTGGCCAGTGAGCCGGATATCGTCAACCCGGTGGCCATGACGTTCGACGAGCGCGGGCGCGTGTGGATCACCGAAAGCCTGGAGTATCCGCGCCTTCAGCCGGGCGCCGGCCGCGATCGTATCAAGATCCTGGAGGACACCGACGCCGACGGCAAGGCCGACAAGTTCACGATCTTCGCCGACGGGCTGAACATTCCCTCGGGAATCGCCGTGGGTTACGGCGGCGTGTGGGTCGGCAACTCGCCGGACATCTTGTTTCTCAAGGATACCGACGGCGACGACCGGGCCGACCGGCGCGAAGTCGTCGTCACCGGCTTTGGCCGATACGATACCCACGAGCTGCCCAACTCGTTGACCTGGGGGCCCGACGGTTGGCTGTACGGGCTCAACGGGGTGTTCAATCCGTCGGTCGTCGAGCAGAACGACAAACGGTTCGAGTTTACTTGCGCACTTTTTCGCATCCATCCGCGCTCGCGCGAGTTTCAACTTTTCGCGGAGGGTACAAGCAATCCCTGGGGCGTGGCGTGGGACAACGAAGGCAGCGCGTTTGTCAGTGCCTGCGTGATCGACCATTTGTGGCACCTGGCCGAGACGGGCTACTACATTCGCCAGGGCGGGCCCTATCCGCCCTATACGTCGCCGATGGGATCGATCGTCAAGCACAACCATCAAAAGGCTGCCTATTGCGGCATTCACTTCTTCGACAGCGACGCTTATCCCCAAGAGTATCGCGAGCGGCTCTACATGGGCAACATCCACGGCAATTGCATCAACGTCGACGTGCTGAAGCGCGACGGGGCGACCTACGAGGCCTCGGCGGCGCCCGATTTCCTGAGCGCTCACGACGCGTGGTTCATGCCCGTGGCGCAAAAAACCGGGCCGGACGGCTGCTTGTACATTCTCGACTGGTACGATCGTTACCACTGTTATCAGGATGCCCGGCGCGATCCGGCGGGCATCGATCGGCTCAAGGGGCGGTTGTATCGCGTGCGTTACCAGGACGCGCCCCGCGCCGCGCCCTTCGACCTGGCCGCGGAAAGCGACGAGCGACTGATCGAGCGGCTGCACAGCCCGAACGTTTTCTTCCGCGACCTCGCCCAGCGCATCCTTTGCGAGCGAAACGATTCCCTCACGCGGCCGAAGCTCGAGCGGCTCGTCCTGGATCGCGACGCGCCGCGCAAGGCCCGCATGCACGCGCTGTGGGCACTGGTGGGCAGCGGTTCGCTCTCGGTTGATTTTCATCGTTCTTTGCTGGCGCACGAAGACGCCGGCTACCGGGCATGGGGAGTGCGGGCGGCGGGAAATCTCGGCCGGGTGGATCCCGCCGTGCGCGCGAAAGTCGTGTCGATGACCGGCGATCCGGCGGCGGAGGTGCGGCTGCAAATCGCCATCGCCGCGAAAAAGATCGAGGGGGTCGACGCCTTGCCGGTTCTCGTCGACGTGTTGGTCGCCAGCAGCGACGACAAGCTGATCGGGCACGTGGTCTGGCAGAATCTCCATCCGCTTTTGGAGGAGCACGGCCCGCGCTATCTCGAATTGGTCTCCCGCGAAAAGTTCCGCGAGTCGCCGGCGGTGGCGTCGCTCGTGCCGCAGGTGATCGACCGGATACTGGGCAGCCCCAACACGGCGTCGATCGCGGCGGTTTTGCAGATGCTCGCGTCCGAAGCGCAGCTCGATTCTTCAGTACTGGAACAAACCTTCTCGACATTGACGGCCAGGCTCGAGTCGCGGGAGCTGACGGCCGAGCAGCTTGCCGCTTTGCGCTCGCAGCTCGATCCGCTGGTGCAGAAGATTCTCTCCCAGCCCACCGATGACGCACGCTATGCCAACGCGGCGCTGCTGGCGACAACGTGGAAAGATCCCCGCGCGGTGGTCGCGGTCCGCGGGTTTCTTACGGCCCACGATCAGTCGCCCCAGCGCCGAGTGCGGGCGCTCGATGCGCTGGTGGCGGCCGGCGACGATTCGCTCGAAGACGCGGTTTCCCGGTTGTTGGCCGACGCGAAAGCCAATCCGGTTCAGTTGCGGGCCGCCGCGCTCGATTCGCTGTCGCGCGCCGACGCCCCTTGGGTTGCGCGGGTCATTTTGGCAATCTATCCGAAACTGGAACCCGAGCTGCGTCCCCGGGCGATTGTCGTCTTGACCGAGCGCCGCGCGTGGGCCGAACAGCTTTTGGACGCCATCGGTCGCGACGAGATTCCCGCCGCCGCCCTGAATGCAAACCAGGTGCGCCAGTTGCTCGCCCTCGGTGATGCGTCGCTCACCGCGAAAGTCGCGGCCCACTGGGGATCGCTCCGCGAATCGCGCAACCCGAAGCGCGAAGAGGTGATCGCCAGCATGCGGCCCTTTTTGCGCAAAACGCCGGGGGACCCGATCGCCGGACTGGAAGTGTACAAACGCGTGTGCGGGCAGTGTCACAAGCTCTACGGCGAAGGGCAGGAGGTCGGCCCCGACATCACGCTTAACGGCCGCAGTTCCTTCGAGCAGTTGCTGTCCAACGTGTTCGACCCCAGCCTTGTGATCGGCGCCGCGTACCAGGCCCGAACCGTGGTGACCGAGGACGGGCGCGTGCTCACCGGGCTCGTGGCCGAAGACAGCCGGCGCCGCGTCGTGCTCAAGATGCAAGGCGCCAAACAGGAAACAATCCCGCGCGCGGAGATTGCCGAAATGAAGTCGAGCGAATTGTCGCTCATGCCCGAAGACCTCGAAAAGCAGCTCAAGCCGGCGGAACTGGCCGATTTGTTCGCTTACATCACGCTCGACAGACCGCCCAGCGATCCGGCGGCCCGAAAGCTTCCCGGGTCGCAGGTGGCCCGGCCCCGCGAAACGAACGACCCTGCCCAATTCCCCGAGCTGGTTGGCGAGCTCGCGCCCGGCTTTACCGCCGCGCACGTCGGCCGGCCGGGACTGGCGATCGTGGCCGAACACGCGGGGCGCGAGGGGGTTTTGCGCACCCGGCCCGCTCATCGCCAGTCGCCGTGTATCTTGCACGCAGAAATCGAAGTCCCCGAGGGCAAGCACACGCGGCTGGTGCTCGCCGTTTCTCACGAACCGCTAGGCCGGTGGAATCTCACCGTCGTCGCCGGCCGCAAGGAATTGCAGCAGTCGCTTGTCGGCGAAGACGGCGGTCCGCCAAAATGGCAAACGATCTCGGTCGACCTGACGCCGCTGGCCGGAAAGAAGGTGAACCTGGGATTAATCCACGCCTCGGCCGGCGAAGCGCCCGACGCTGCCTACTGGGGCCAGATCGACATCGTTTCGGAGTAATGCACACTAGCCCGAAGCGCAAGCGAGGGAGCGCATACTCAAGCGCAGACGACGGGCTTTTGACATGGAGCATCCATTTCGCAGCGCTTCCTCGCTTGCGATTCGGGCTAGTAAACGCTCCGTCGCACCTTGCACTTGAATATCCTCGCGGAGTTCCTCGCATGGCCGACTACCAGTTTCCCACGCTCGTGAAGCCCGAAAAAGTCAAAAAAAACCAGGTCCTGCTGGTCGCCAGCGGCGACTTGCGGCTCTCGGCCAATCAGAAGTGCTGGCCCGCGCAACAGGAAATGGAGCAGGCGCTGTCGCGCGCCGTGGCTGCCGCCGGTTGCGAGCTGGTCCGCGCGCATCCGTTCAAATCCCACGAGCGCCACGGCTTCATCGCCTCGCAAAAGGAAGGGATGGAAGTTTTCCGCGGCATCGATCCCAAGGCGAAGCTGATCGTTGCCGAAGCGGTCTGGCAGTACTCGCATCACGTGCTCTCCGGGCTGATGTCGCACACCGGTCCGGTGCTGACCGTGGCCAACTGGTCGGGCACGTGGCCGGGCCTGGTCGGAATGCTCAACCTCAACGGCTCGCTGACGAAGGCCGGCCGCAAGTATTCGACCCTGTGGAGCGAGGATTTTACCGACAAGTTTTTCGTCCGGAATCTGAAAACTTGGCTCAAGAAGGGAACCGTGAAACACCGCACCGACCACGTCACGCCGTTGGCCCGCGTCAGGGTTGCCCCCAAGGAACGACGGCTCGGCGAAGCACTGGCCGAGCAACTGCGCCGCGAAAAGGCGATCCTGGGCGTCTTCGACGAAGGCTGCATGGGCATGTTCAACGCCATCATCCCCGACCATCTGCTGCATCCGACCGGCGTCTTCAAGGAGCGGCTCAGTCAATCGGCCCTGTACTACGAGACCGTGCAGACGAGCGACGCCGAAGCTCGCGCGGTACGCGAGTGGATGGAATCACGCGGCATGCGATTCGTCACCGGTCCGAATCCGGCCAAAGACCTGACCGACGAGCAGATCTTGAAGCAGTGCAAGATGTACATCGCGGCCGTGCGCCTGGCCGACGATTTCGGTTGCGACGCGATCGGCATTCAATATCAGCAAGGGTTGAAAGACCTGCTCCCGGCCAGCGACCTGGTCGAAGGGATGCTGAATAACTCCGAGCGCCCGCCGGTTCGCAGCCGCGATCGTATGCGCATCCTGCGCGAGGGCGAGCCGCTTTTGCACTTCAACGAAGTCGACGAATGCGCGGGGCTCGACGCCTTGATGACCTACCGCGTGCACAAGGCAATGGGCCAACCGGTGGAAAATACTCTGCACGACGTCCGCTGGGGTGATTGGGACAAGAGCGGCACCGTGCCCAATTACGTGTGGGTGCTCTTGATCAGCGGATCGGCGCCGCCGGCCCATTTCACGGGCGGCTGGAAGGGCGCATCGAGCGAACGGCAGCCCGCGATGTACTTCCCCTCCGGCGGCGGCACGCTCAAGGGTATTTCCAAGCCCGGCGAGATCGTCTGGTCGCGCGTGTACATCGAGCGCGCGCGGCTGTGCATGGATTTGGGTCGGGCCGAGGTGGTCGACCTACCGCGGGAAGAAACCGAGCGCCGCTGGCAGGCCACGACCCCGCAGTGGCCGATCATGCACGCCGTGACCTACGGCGTTTCGCGCGACCAGATGATGGCCCGCCACAAAGCCAACCACATGCAGGTCGTCTACGCCACCGGCGACACCGAAGCCGATCGCGCACTCGTGGCCAAAGCCTCGATGGCCGAAGCCCTGGGCCTCGACGTCTTCCTCTGCGGCACCCACAAGAACGGGCGCCCGTGGTGACTATTGGCGCTCGGAAATCGACGTCTGCCAAAGTGTGCCCGTCGAGGGCCAGGCATGTAGCCTCGGATCCCGAGGTTACCATCGTCGAGATAATACGGCCCCGGTCTCTAGCGATTCGGCAGCGGGGGCATGGGGTCGGGCTGGGCCTGCCAGGAGGGCGGCGGCGACCGCGGCGCTTGGGAGTTGGCTGGCGGGCGCGCCGGGGGCGCCGGCTGCAGTGGGTTCGCCGGAGGCACGTACTGCGGCGCCTGGCCCGGCGGCGGCGCAGTCCGCCCGGTCGCATAGGCCTGGCTTGCGGTCGATTGCGGCGGCGCGCCATAGGCCTGCGGAGGCGCCTGGGCAACCGCCATGCCGCCGGCTGGCGAAACGTACGGTCCGCCGGGAGCCTGTAACTTGGCGACCCAATGTCGCGCGGCAATCAGGTTCCCGTCCACCTCGGCCGCCTTTTGAAAGTGGTACAGCGCTTCGCCGCGATTCCCTTTTTGCGCGAGCAGGTAGCCCAAGTTGTAGTGGCCGACCGACGTGCCATGAGCGGCGGTGAGCTGGGACAGGGCCTCGTCGTTCTTACCCTGTTCCACGTAGACCGCGGCCAGATTGTCGCGGAACAGCTTGTTCTCGCCTGCCAGCTCGACGGCACGCTTTAGCTCCCTGGTGGCGTCCGGCAACATGCTGCGGCGATGGTAACAAAGGCCCAGGTCGTTATGGACCGAGGCGTCCTTGGGATGCATCTGAATGGCTTTGCGATAGAGCCGGGTGGCCGCTTCGAAATTGCTGCGGCGGTCTTCCAGCCGGGCATAGCCCACGAGCGCGCCCAAATGACGGGAATCGTGCTCCAGCGCCTTGCGATAATTGGCCTCGGCCTCGTCGAACTTGCCGGTCCGTTCGTGCATCTGCGCCACGGCCACGAACAGGTTGGGTCCCGGCTTGCCGTTGGGCGACATGACGGGGGTTTCCAGCGGCGTCTTCTTGGGCATCACGGCCGCGGCCATCTTCGAGGTGCCGGTCTTGACGTTCGCGCCGAGCTTGTCCATGAACGTCTGCTGCGCCGGCGGTTTGGCGGTCGGCGAAGCGCATCCGCCGAACAGGACCGACCAACTCGCGGCGAGGGCCAATGAATACAAAAACGTTTTGGCCACGAATCCCTTCCTCGCATCGAGAGCGTAAAGATCAACCGCGTCGATCGTTCATTCCGCCATCCTTAGCATCGTCCAACCAAAGCGCAAAGCTGCAATGCAAAGACACGCTGGCTGGATCGCGCGATCGTGCTGCCACCGCGCCGTGCCAGCTTACTTGGCGCTGGTGTTGTCGTAGCCGCCCGAGCCGCTGCCGCCGCCGCTGATGCCGCCGGGCGGAAGCCGCGGATCGGGCGTCGTGGCGATGAACTTCCGCGTGACAGCATCGATGTCCGCGGCCGGCCAACCTTCGTTCGGCAGGTTCGATTCCACCACGTTGGCCACCATGCCGGTGGGCACGATCCCTTCGGCGGACCGCTCAACCGCGTGCATCCGGCCTTCGGTCACGTCCGTCGACAGCCCCTGCTGCACGAAGACCGTGCGGCGCGTGGGGGGCATCTGAGTCAGGACGTAGCGCAGCTTCGACTCGCCGGCCAGCGTCAATTGGTTGGTCGCCTCGTTGAAGTGATAGTCGCTAAGCAGGTTCTGCCGCCGCCAACCGTTGGCCGTCTGGATGGCAAACGGGCACATCACGGCGTTGCGGTCCGCCTGCAAAAAGGGCTCAGGCCACATCGAGTTGCGGTGATAATCGCGTTTGCAGTTTTGCTTGAACTGCTCGAACCATTGGCCATGGGCCTTGCCGCCCGACGCCAAAACCGCCAACATCACCAAGAGCATTGAACCGCAGCGTGACATCAGACTCCCTCCCGATCGATGGGCCTCTCCGTAAGCGGCGGTTGGCAGCGCAAGCCGGGCAATTCCGGCTGGCTGGCCGCGTCAGTCTCTATCGACGCATTGGCTAGCAGAACTGTGGCAGGAGAGGGCCGACTCGCCCAAGTTTACCAGGCTTACCCTATTTCTGGCCCTGCATCATCGGGAACATCTCGTTGACGATCGTGATCGCCGCCGGGCCCACGAGCACCACGAAAATGGCCGGGAAAATGAAGATCACCAGCGGAAAGATCAGTTTGACCGCCGTTTTGGCCGCTTTTTCTTCGGCCAACTGGCGGCGCCGGGTCCGCATCGAGTCGCTCTGCACACGCAGCGCCTGGGCAATGCTCGAGCCGAATCTGTCGGCCTGAATCAAGATCGCCGCCAGGCTTCGCAAGTCGTCGACGCCCGTGCGAGCGCCCAGGTCTTGCAGCACCTCGTTGCGGGCCCGACCCATCTGCAAATGAAAGTTGCACAGTGCGAACTCGTCGGCCAGGATCTTGCACGACTTTTTCATTTCTTCGCTGACTTTGCGCATCGCCTGGTCCAAGCCCAAGCCGGCCTCGACGCACACCACCAGCAAGTCGAGCACGTCGGGCAGTCCGAGGAAGATCGAGTCCTTGCGGTGCTTGGCGAGTAACCAGACGACGACGTCGGGCAGGTAGAACATTGCGGCGCTGGTGATCACGGTGTAGATCAGGGCATTCTGCGTCAGTCCGGCGGTCACGATCGCCGTTCCGCCGCTGAGGCTCAGTCCTACGATCAGCCCGATGAATTTCAATCCGAGGAAGATGCCGACGGCCGTCTCATTGCGGAAGCCGGCTTCGCAGAGCCTGCGTTTCAGTTTTCCGACCTCTTCGTCGGATTTAGGCTGCAGCGGCCTGGCCATGGGCGACGCCTTGGCCAAGACCTTGCTCATGGTGGCGGATTTCTTGACCGGCGTGATTTCGGAATCGCGGCGGCGCGCTGCCGGATTGCGCAGCTCGTCGAGCCGTTCCTGGGCCCGCGGCTTTCGTGCGGCAATCGTTTCCAAGATCAGCCAGGCGCCCACGGCGAACAGGCCGAAGATGGCGAACGGGACGAGCTTGGTCAGCGGGAGGGCAGCCAGCAAAGTCATGGCGTTACACCTTGATGTTGACGATTTTCTTGATCACGATCGCGCCGAGCAATTGCATGAT
>JBBDNV010000141.1:0-15852 GCA_040877415.1 Pirellulales bacterium | reverse complement strand
CGGATAAACGCTGAAAGCATATAAGCGTGAAGCCCGCTCCAAGATCAGGTTTCGTTGGGCAATCTGCCCGAAAGTCCCCTGGAAGACGACCAGGTCGATAGGCCGGATGTGTACGCGGCGCAAGTCGCTCAGCTAACCGGTACTAACGGACGAACGCTTGGCCACATATATCCAACGCTCTTCCAAAAAGACGCGTCTCGATTCAAATGGCCAACGAGCCCAGGAAAAAAATCCTCGATCCACTCCTTGCAAAAACCATTAGTCGCCCAGGAGCCTCACAGTCGGCCCTGGGCGGCCCTTTCCGGTGACGACATCTGAAAGGTCACACCCGTTCCCATTCCGAACACGGTAGTTAAGCTTTCAGAGCCGATGGTAGTACCAAAAGTGCGAGAGTAGGTATCGCCGGATTTTTCACAAAAACCCCGCCGGGTCCGCACAGGATCCGCCGGGGTTTTTTTGTCGCGCCATCCGTTTAGCCCGGAGCCACCGGCGACGGGCCGTGATTGTCGCGCGTCACAGAATGACCGCTTCGCTGGCCCAATTGGCCGGCAGTTGCGGCAGCTCGCGGGCCGCGTCGTCGTCAATCGCCCGCTTCTCGCGAATCATGAAATGAATCCAGCGGTTGCATGTCGGACAGCGGCCGGCAAAACCCGTGTCGTCCCACCAGGCGCGCACGAGCGGATCATGCACATCGCGTCCGAATGCCTCCAAACGAAAATCGATTGCGTGCAAATTCTGCTGGCAACCCTCGTGAGGGCACGGCGCGTCTCGATAGATAACGTGGGGAGCCATGGCGCGATTTGCTCCTCCTTGCCGATAGACGGCATGCATCTGCTCCAGATCTGCGGCAGTTTGGATGGCAGGCAAACGAGCCATTGCAGCGCTCCAGTGTGACACATAGATTCTACCCCGCGACGCAACGTGGTCAATCACGGAGGGTTGGTCCAGGTGGAGATTCCGACGCTAATGCCATTGGCTCAGCACGGATCACTTTGCCGTTGACCAGGTCTGCGGGCTCGCTATACTCACGCCCCCATTCGAACATTTCGGAGCAAGGAGACATGACCATGGCGCGCACGTGTCCTACGTTGATCATCGTGGCCGGCCTGTTTCTTGCCTGGCACGCGGTCCTCGTGGCCGACGAGCCGGGCGGTCCAGTCCGCGACGCGGCCCGCCAACTTGCCACGCCCGATGGGCCGCGCGAATACATGGTTGCCATCCGTTTTATCGAGGCCAAGACGCTATACTCGGCCCCCAGGGTGCGCGTGCGCGACGGTCAAACGGCCAACGTGCTCGATCATACGCAAACTCCGTTCGTGATCGGCGAAACGGTCGCCCTGGGAATCAAATCGCCCGCCATCCGCGTCGTCACCGAAGGCGTATCGATCGACGTCAAGGTGACCGGTACGGAGGCGCTGGACCAGGTCCTGCTGGACCTGGCTGCCGAACGACAGAAGATCGACAAGGTCGCCGAGAACGGACCCTACCAGTCGGTGCGCACCGGCTCGGTCAAGAAACAAGTGCTCGAGCGCGTTCGACTTGGCGAGAAAACGCGCGTTGACTTTCCCGACAGGCAATTGGAAATCATCGTCACCGCGGCCGATTGACCCCCCGTCTGCCCGGCAGAGACTGCTTACGACTGGAGAATCTTCTTCACGTACTCCAGATCGAGCCGCGTCTGTTCCAAGCACTCGTCGACGTTGAGCACCTTCCAGCTATTGCCGTCGCTGTATTCGCTGTGCAGGGTGAAGAGGCCGTGGTAGCCCAGCTTGTCGAGCGTTGCGATGTACTGCGGCATCTTCGCCACGCCGTCGGCCAGCGGACATTTGCGAGTGGCCCATTGCGCCTGCCCGTGCGCGTCGCGCCCGGTGGTGATCCATTTGCAGTTCTTTAGCGACGAAATGGCGATCCAGGGCGCCAACAGATCGAGCCCTTGCCGCCAGCCGTCATTGCCCCCCTCGATCGTCATGTGCATCGGATCGACGTACGCGCCTACCAGTTTGGGATCGAGATCTTTCAAAAGCAGGTACGCGATCGGGCCGCTGCCGGGTATGGTGTCGCCCGAGTGGATGTGAACGCACGGCAAGACCCGATGTTTCGCCGCGAGCATCGCTACGCCAGCAAGCTGCTTGCCGATGGCTGCGATCTGCTGGGCCAGCGTGCCAAAACCTTCGTACCGAAAGTAGCCCAGCTTGACGCGGTCGATTCCCAGTTCGCCGGCCGTGGCCAGAAGTGCTTCGGCCGTTTTGTCCGGCTCGACGATGGCGGTCGAGAGCATCGAGATCCGCACGCCGCAGTCGCGCGCCGCCTTGACCGCGCCCGGCAGTTTCGCTTTGGCATCCTCCGGCTCGATGTGTCCGCCCGGCCGCACCGTCAGGTCGAGACCATCGAGCCCGATGGCCTTGAACTTTTCGCACACCTTCGGGATCGGCCAGCTTTGAAAACTCTCTGTAAAGGCCGCGAACGTCGGCGCCGGTTTGGGCGACGTTGTCTCGCCCGGCGGTTCGGCTTCGGCGGTCAGCCCGGACCAAAGTTGAGGCGCCGCGGCCAGGGCCAACCCGATTCGAGCTGACCGCCGGGCGAACTGACGTCGATCGAGTTCTGACATACAAAACTCTCCCCTTGGGGTTGTTGTGTATTTTTCTTGCTTCGCCAGCGATCGCCGGACGTCGATCCATTATCACCGCCCGCCGCCTCGCTGTCGGCCCCCCGCGGCCCTTTCCGGAAATGCGCCAGACGCGTTGCCACCAGCAACGCTTCGATCATTTCGGGTGTCCGAGCGGGCGAATGTCGAGGGCGGCGCGACTGATTCGCCAAGTCCCGCCGGTCCATACAAATCCCTGGTTGCGCTCCCGCAAAATCTCTTCGACGGCGGAGGTGCCGAAGCGCCGGGTATGCCGCTGATGAGCCACCTTTGGGGAACCCGGTGCTCGGGCGGACGCATGGGTGCGAAACCGAGGTGGTTGACTTTTTTCGCCGTTTTCGGCAATGACGTGGGTGCGCGGCAGGGTCGTCGAGCGATTTTGGGGACGGTGTCATTCCCTCGGAACAGGGTTGACGGCGATGACGAAACTCTCTTTGCCCAATTCCAAAAAACGCCGCCGGCGCACGCCGCCGCGGGCCTTCTTCGAGCGACTCGATCCGCCGCGCCGATTTGGAGTTCGATTTTAGGGAGCTGCTTGCACCAGGACTCGGCGTGCTTGCCTGACGTCGGCTTACCACATCGTGGTGTAGCCGGCCGGTTTGGCTTTCGGCTTCTGGGCTGTGAACTTGCGGCGGCGCGAGCGCTGCCGTTCGTCAGCCGGTCCGGCGCCGTGCGGTTTGCGCGCCGGCGCGCGGTCGACGCGATCGGTTCGTGCCGTTCTCGCTTGTCCGGCCCCCGGCGTCTTGGCCGGTTGATAGGGGGGATGATCGTTCGACACCGGGGTCTTTTTGCGCAACAGTTTTTCGATTTCCCGCAGGTGCTCCCGTTCATCGGCTGCGCAGAAGGAAACGGCGATGCCCACCGCTCCCGCGCGGCCGGTGCGGCCGATGCGGTGCACGTACGTTTCCGGCACGTTTGGCAAGTCGTAGTTGATGACGTGCGACACGTCGTCGATATCCAAGCCTCGGGCCGCCACATCGGTGGCCACCAGCACCGGCGGTTTCGCGCTTTTGAAGGTCGCAAGTGCGCGCTGCCGGGCGCCTTGAGTCTTGTTGCCGTGGATCGCCTCGGCTCGAATGCCGGAGCGAGACAGGTGCCGGGCCACCTTATCGGCGCCGTGCTTGGTGCGCGTGAAGACGAGGGCTCGCGTGATTTCGGGCTTTTGCACCAGGTGCGCAAGCAGCACGGGCTTGTTTCGCTTCTCGACGAAGTAGACCGACTGTTCGACGGTGTCGGCCGCGGCGCTCGTGCCAGCGACTTGCACGCGCACCGGGTTGGTCAAAATGCTGTCGGCCAGTTGGCGAATGTCCGCCGGCATGGTGGCCGAGAACAAAAGCGTCTGCCGCCGCGCGGGCACGCGCGCCACGATTTTGCGAATGTCGCGGATGAACCCCATGTCCAACATGCGATCGGCTTCGTCCACGACCAAAACCTCGATCCCGCCCAGCCTGACCAGACCCTGATCGATCAGGTCCAGCAGACGGCCCGGCGTGGCCACAAGAATGTCGACGCCCGCGCGAATGGCCTTGGTTTGCGGATGCTGGCTGACGCCGCCGTATACGACCGCTTGCTCGAGGGGCGTGTGCCGGCCGTAGGTCGCGAAGCTCTCGGCGATTTGCATAGCCAGTTCGCGCGTGGGCGAGAGCACCAGCACGCGGGCCTGGCGGCCCCGGCCGATGCCGCGCTTTGCGCCCGCCCGGCCCAAGCGTTGCAAGATCGGCAGCGCGAACGCGGCCGTCTTGCCGGTGCCGGTCTGAGCCACTCCCAACAGATCGCGGCCTTCGAGTACGTGGCCGATGGCCTGCCGTTGAATGGGCGTCGGCGAGCTGTAGCCTTCGCTCTTGACGGCCAAGAGCAACTCGGCATTCAATCCTAAATCTTCAAATGTCATGCATTCTCCCTTGGTCTCCCATGAGACCTGCGCGCTTGTGAGCGGATTGTTTTCCGCGCAAGCGCGCTCAAAAACGTGTATTTCCCTCTGCGGCTGCGGTCGGGCGCGCTACGTGCGCGCCAACGGAGGCTCCGCGAAGCCGCATAACAAAGGCATTCGTTGTTGGCCGCGGCATGAAGGATCGAGCGCGAAGCTCAAACCCCGGGCGGCATGGTGGAAAAGAAAATCTCGTCTACCACTAAAGTGTGACGAGATCTAATCGTGGGTTACCGAACAAGAGGTCCGGCGGCCGCTTTCGCGTGCTTTCGCCAGGACAATCGGCTCCACACTCATTAAGACGACCGGTTCGCAACCAGCCGCTCTCGAAACATCTTTACATCAGCAAGTGTAGCACGGCGGACGCCGTGGACAATAGCAAATTGAACGAGCTTGTGCATTTGCACGATTGCAGGTGTGCGAAGCTGCAAAAACCAGGCGTGCTGGCTGGAACAATGGCCGTCTTTACAGTCAAAACCCAAGGTCCGGCCGTTGCTTTTCATCCTGGCGCTTGAGGCGCTGCGCCACGACGGGCATCCAGGCCATGTCGGTGATCGTCAGTTGGGCTCGCTCGGGCCAGGCGTAGAAATCGGCCCGGCGCTTGTACATCGGCCGTTGCCAGGTCCAGCGCGACTCGCCGGCATGATCGGCCGGCCCCCACGTGTCGACGAGCTTTTGCAGCACGGCCTGCATGCCCCCCAGTTTTTCGACCCGGGCGAGGTTGTAGCCGATTTCGAGCTGGTAGAGCCGGCCGTCGCAGAAGTAGAACCGCGCGACGTCGGCGTTTTTCAAATCGCGGACCTCGTAGCATTCCAGCCCGATCTCCTCGTCGACTGGCTCGCGATCGCGCTTGGCGTCTGGAAACTGCTGCTCGAATTCCACCGCGCTGGTGGCGAGCGTCATCCCCTCGAAATCGAACGTCGCCAGGGCCTTGTCGTCGAGGTCAAACCATTCGCCCGCACGGGCGGCCGCGCCCTCGAGCAATAAACCCAACACGAAGACGGCGCCGGCCACTCGGCAAAGCAAACTTGTGTCGTTCGAAGTCATCGACGACTCCTTGTGGAATTTACATGCCTGGAATCCTTCATTTCAAGCTTAGCCCGCCCGGCGATAGACTAGCCAATCGAACTTTCGGCCGGTTACGATAGTTCGACCGAACAATCCCTACGACGTGCAAGACCCCGCGGTAAAACGATGCCCACGCTGCGAAGCGACACCTTGCAGGATTTTGCGATTCGATTGCTTTCCGCCGGCGGGCTGGGAAAGGACGAAGCGGCGCTAGTGGCCACGAGCCTCGTCGGCGCAAACCTCCGCGGACACGATTCGCACGGCGTGATGCGCATCCCCAGCTATCTGGAATTCTGCAACAAGGGCGAAGCGGTCCCCGGCGCCGACCTCTCGGCCATCCGCCGCACCCCCACGATCTTTGTCGGCGACGCCCATTGGGGATTCGGACAGACCCAAGCCGGGCGGCTCACGCGCATGCTCATCGAGATGGCCAAAGCTTCAGGCGTCGCGATCGGCACGCTGGTGCGCTCGTGCCACATCGGCCGCCTGGGCGAATACTGTGAAATGGCGGCCGATGCCGGCCTGGTCTCGATGGTGATGGTCAACACGCACGGGCATGCCCGGCGCGTTGCGCCCCCCGGGGGCAAATCGCCGCGATTGGGCACCAATCCGCTGGCCATCGGAGCGCCGGCCGCCGGCGGTCCCTTGATTTTGGATTTCGGCACCAGCGCCACGGCCGAGGGCAAGGTGCGCATCAAGCGCATCGCCGGCGAGCTCTGTCCCGACGGCTGGTTGTTGGACCCCCAAGGCCGGCCCACGAACGATCCCCATGTGCTTTACGGAAATCCGCCCGGCACCATTCGGCCGATGGGCGGCGATCAGGCCTACAAAGGTTTTGGGCTGGGGCTCATGATCGAAATCTTCGCCGGGGCGCTCTCCGGCGGCGTCTGCATTCGCGAGGTGCCCATCAATCAGATCGGCAACTGCGTGTTCATGCTCGTGATCGATCCGGCCCAACTGGGCGGCGCCGAACACTTTGCCCGCGAGGTCAGCGCCCTGGCCGAATTCGTGCGCGGTTGTCCGCGGATCGAGGGGGCCGAGGAAATCCTGCTTCCCGGCGATCCCGAGCGCCGCATGCTCAAAAAACGCGCCGCCTCTGGCATTCCCATTGACGACGGCAACTGGGGCGAACTGGTCAAGCTCGCCGGGCAGTTGGGCGTCGCCGTGCCCGATGCTTCATAACGTGGCACGTACGCTCGGCGTTTACAAAAACCGCGCCGCGAGCTGGCGCTGAGTCGCCCCGGCGTGCGTTCAGACCGAAGATGGCGCGGAGCGTCTCGTGCGCCTCCGGCGCCCCGCGACGAAGAGGACCGCTGCCGTCGCCATGCCCATGAGCACGACGGTTGACGGTTCCGGCACCACGGCCCAGGCCAAACCGTAGGTTTCCAGGTCCTCATCTTCGACCAGGTCGAACACTTCGTCGAACCACCGCACGCGCAAGGCATAGTCGCCGGTCGCCGGCAGCGGGAAGGAAAAGTGTTCGGAGTTGTTAAACGCGCTTGCGGACTCGCTGATCAGCGTGGGGGGGCTGCCGTCCGAAACGCTCCACAGCTCCAAGTCCAGATCGTCGTAGCTGTCGTCGGACACGTTGTTTTCGACGTCGATGCTGCGGTCGCGAAACCAGGTTAAGGTGGCGGTGAAGATCGATCCGGCCAAAAGCGGCGTCTCGAAAAAATAATCGTTGGTCATACCGCTTACAACTTGTCCGAAATCCCAACCCACCTCGTCGACCTGGCCCATATTGCCGCTTCCCAATCCGGGCACGTCGGTGGTGCCGCCCAGGAACTGGGTATAGGCCGCGTCCAGGTTCATCGCCCCGGTTCCCACGCGGTTGTCGAGACCTTGGGTGGTCAGCACGCCCCCTTGACCGTTGGGATGGGCGATCTGGCCGTTGTTCCAGCCGACCGTCTTGTCGGCCGAGTTCATCAGCACGGCTTTGATGACGCGCGCGTCGCGGGCATCGGCATCCGGCGCAAGGGCCGAGTAAGCCGCGTCATACAAGAGCGCAGCGCCGCCGGCCACGGTGGGAGAAGAGAAACTCGTCCCGGCGATGCCGCGGGAATAGAAGTTCGGCCCTCCCGCGATGCCGCTCGGCGGGCCGGTCGGGCCGCTGCCCCCAATGAGCGGATTGTCGGTCGTGCCGTTGCCGCCCGTCTCACCACCGTAGTACGCCGAACTTTGTTGCTGGCCGGGCGCGGCAATGTCGACGACCTGCCGGGCATTGGCGATCGTGCCGTTCACCGGGTCGGCGTAGTTGTTGGGGCCGCCGCTGCTGAAACTCGACGGCGTGTTGTAGTTCGGGTCTGTCCCCAGCGCGCCGACGCTCATGTTGTTGTACGCGGACGCCGGCGCCCCCACCTGGTTCGGTCCCGGGCCGGAGTTACCCGCGCTGGCGACGAACAAAGTGCGCGGATTGGCATTCGCCAATCCGTCGGTGGCGAGCGCTTCAGTGCTCGTACCGGTTACATCGCCGCCGCCGATGCTGCTGTTGATCACGTCGGCGACGCGGCCGCTGTCATCCATCCCCGTGCTGAAAGCTTTGCGATACTGATCGAACCAGGTGGAGAAAAAGAAACTGAAGCCGGTGGCATAGCGGGGGCTCCCGCCCCATTGCGCGGAAAGGGCCCCGCTGTAGAGTTGCGCGTCCGGGGCCATCCCCTCTTGATAAGCGCCCGCATCCGGACCGGCTTGTTTCCCCGCGAGGATCATTCCCACCCACGTCGCGTGTCGATCGATTTCGTTGAGCGACCTGGCGTGATTGGTAATCTGCACGGTCGTCGAAAGCGTCTCGTGGCCGTTCCAAACGTGACCCGCTTCGATGTTGGCGATGGCCACGTTCGAGCCCGTGTATCCGTTCGCATAGAAAGTATCCGCTCCCACGAGGGTGTTGATATTCGTGCCCGAGAAAGGCCCCGTCACGGTCCCGCTGTTGCCGCTCACGTAGTGCCCGATAGCCTTACCCACCGCGTTGCCATCGTACGGGATAAAGGCCGGCGAGGTGGCATCGGCGATGAATTGCCCCGTTGCTGAGAACGGCGGTTTAGCGGATCCCGCCAACTGCGCCTCCGCCAGCGAGGCGGTGCCCGCCAATGAACACCCGATAATAAGCGACTTGATTAAGAAAGATTTGTGAACGACCCGAATCGTGGGAAGGTTCATCTATTGCCCCTGGAGTCTGGCGGCTACAAAAAAAAGGCGCCGCGACCCTCACACGAAAAACCGCCAAAACGGCGGTCGCGTGCTGAGAATCGTGGCGCCTTGTCAGTAGCTCTGCGTTGGTTTACCTGTTATGGCCCGAACAACAACCTTTTAACCTCCCCCCGGCAGAAGTCAAGCAGATTTTTTTCAGTACCATTATTTTGTTAATTTGGGCAATTGGCAGCTTGCCCTCGCAGGCATGGGCGCGAATGTGCGGATTGGCGATGGCCTCGGGCTCAACCAGGCTGCCAACCACCAGCGCGGCAGTGCCGAACGGGCCGATCAACTGTCGATGCCGCTCGATGAGATCCGCCACCGAACGATTCGCGACTTGCTTGACGATCCTCACGCGCTGGTTCACCTTGGCTCGATCGGTTTCTTCCCGACCTGTGGCCGCGTGGTACGGCTGTCGCGACGCGGGAATCTTGGCGTCCGACAGCTCGACCACCAGCCGCGCAATCGCCCGCGGCGCATCGGTCGGGCCGGCCAAGAGAACCGCCGTTGCCCAACCACTTTTGACGCGGAATCCGATCGTGCCCGCTTCGGTCTCACCCAAGTGTGCTCCTCCCGTCGCATCGGCCTTGGCCATCCGGCCGCCTGCTTGCACGGCGTTTGTCGAGCGCCGTATTATAGACACCGGGAGCTTGCCTGTCCGCCATTGAACCATAAGGACCGCCGACCATGTGCCGCCTCGCAAATCTTGGACTGTTGGCTGTGCCGTTCGTTTTCGCAAACCTGGCCGCGGCCGCAGATCCGCTGCCGATCGTCACCGACGTCGAGTGGCAGCCGCTGGCGGCGCAAGTCAAGCGCGTCGCGCAAGCGCTGGAACTGGTCGGTTCGCCCTTGGACAAAGCGCAGCAAGCGGCCCTTGACAAAGCGCTTGCAAACGCCGACGCGGCCGAAGCGGCTGGGCAAATTCAAGCCGTGCTCGACCCGTTGTGCCTGGTGGGCGTCAACATCAATCCTGAAAGCCGCGTGAAAGTGGCCGTCGGCCAGGCTCCGCCCAAGCTCTTGCAGCAGGGTCACCGCGTGTTTCTGGTCAAGGTGCACAACGAGGCCGGCGTGACGGCGCCGCTGCGCGCCGCGAGCCCGAACGCCGCGCCGCTGGTGAAACGATCGACTGGCAGCGCCGACCCCGAAATCACGATCAAGCCCAACGAAGTCGGCGACCGCTGGCTCGACGTGACCACCGTCGACGGCCAGCCGCTGAACAAGACGCTATCCGGCCTGCCGCTGGAATACCGGCTGATCGAGCTTTACAGCCGCGACGTCGGCCGCCGCGAGGCGAAGCTGGCGTTCGACGTGGGGCAGGGCACGCAAGATCTCGGCTTCCGCAATGAAGTCAACGTGTTGTTCAACTGCGAGCCGGCCGTCGAGGTGACGCTCGATATCACCGACGACGACGGCCGGCCGACCACCGGCCATTTCGTCATCCGCGACGCCAAGAACCGCGTCTATCCCTCGATGTCGCGCCGGCTCGCCCCCGACTTTTTCTTCCACGAGCAAATCTACCGGCACAGCGGCGAAAGCGTGATGCTGCCGCCCGGAAAATTCACGGTCAGCTACGGCCGCGGGCCGGAATATCGCGTGCTAGCGCGCGAGATCAACGTGCCCGATTCGGTCTCGCACAAGGAGACCTTTCATCTGGCACGCTGGATCAAGATGGCCGACCACGGCTGGTTCTCCGGCGATCACCACATCCACGCCGCCGGCTGCGCCCACTACGAGTCGCCGGCCGAAGGCGTGCAGCCGGTCGATATGATGCGGCACATCCTGGGAGAAGATCTGAACGTCGGCTGCGTGCTCTCCTGGGGCCCGTGCTGGTACTTTCAAAAGCAGTACTTCGAGGGCAAGGTCCACAAACTCTCGCAGCCCGGCAACCTGATGCGCTATGACGTCGAGGTGTCCGGCTTTCCCAGCCAGCACTGCGGGCATTTGTGCCTGCTGCGGCTTTCCGAGGACGACTATCCCGGCACGACGCGCATCGAAGACTGGCCCAGTTGGGATTTGCCGATTCTCAAATGGGGCAAAGAGCAGGGGGCCGTCGTTGGGTTTTCGCACAGCGGTTGGGGCTTGCAGGTGCCCGCCAAGAGCTTGCCCACTTACGACATGCCGAAGTTCGACGGCATCGGCGCCAATGAATACGTCGTCGACGTGGTCCACGGTGTCTGCGATTTCATCTCCTCGGTGGACACCCCGGCCATCTGGGAATTGAACATCTGGTATCACACGCTGAACTGCGGCTACACCGCCCGGATCAGCGGCGAAACCGATTTCCCCTGCATCTACGGCGACAAGGTGGGGCTGGGCCGCGCGTACGTCAAGCTCGACAACGGGCAGCCGCTCGACTACGACCGCTGGGTCATGCGGCTCCGCGACGGGGCCAGCTACTGCTGCGACGGGCTCAGCCACTTGTTCGATTTCACGGTCGGCGGGCTGGGGGTCGGCGAACCGGGCGACGGCGGACGCGCGAGCGTCCTGGCGACCGCCGGCGGCACTCCGCTCGAGATCAAAGTCCGCGCCGCGGCGCTTGTGGCCGACGAGCCGGTCGAGGAAATCCGCAACAAGCCGCTCGATCAAAAGCCCTATTGGCACGTCGAACGCGCAAGGATCGGCAACACAAACAAAGTGCCCGTCGAGCTAATCGTCAACGGCCACGCGGTGCAAAAACAAGAGCTCACCGCCGACGGCCAGGTGCGCGAGCTCACGTTCCAATACACGCCGGACCGGTCGAGTTGGGTTGCCCTGCGCATCTTCCCCAGCTCGCACACCAATCCGGTGTTCGTGGAGCTCGATGGCAAACCGATCCGGGCCAGTAAGAAAAGCGCCCAGTGGTGTCTGGATGCCGTCGACGTCTGCTGGGAGCAAAAGGTCAAGCGGATTCGCCCCGAGGAGCGAGCCGCCGCGGCAGCAGCCTACGACGTGGCGCGCAAAGCGTATGCTAAGCTATTGGCTGAGTCGCGCGACGATTAGCAGGGGGGGTCGACGATGGAAACCGGACGCTTCGCACGGGGGTCGCTCGCGATCGCGGCGCTGGCGATCGCGCTGGCCGGTACGCCCGCGGCCGGCGGACTCGATCCCGAGTCGAACACCGACGGCTTCGATCCCGCCGCCCAGTCCTATCGAACCGCCGAAGCGCGGCGATTGAACGCGATCGCGCGACAGCTCGATTTGACGTACCGGATGCAATGGGAAAATCCGTACTTCCCCGGCCAAGGGCCGATCCGGCAGCCGATCGGATACGAATCGAAGCAGCTCGGGCCGGACCGCTGGATCTATCGTCCGATCTATGCCGAGGACGTCGCCCCGCCGGCCGATGCGCTGCCGCTCCCCGAAGGGTTGCCGCAGCCGGCGAACCAAAAGGCGCCCTCAGCCGGCCCCCAGCGCCCCGCTCCGGCCGACGCCGCGCCGGAAGATTTGATTCCGCCAAAGGCCGCCCCCAAAAAGCCGGCACGCCGCGCGCCGCGCGAATTCTGATTGCGCGCCCGAGCCGAACCCGTTGTCGAGCCGGTCCCCGTCGGCAGCCGGTTACTCGGGTGCTGCTTCGATGTTCGCGGGTTTGTCGGGCTCGGGTTTCTGGTCGCCGTCGGCCGAGGGCTTAGCGGCGGGCACGGGCGGCAGCGCGTTAATGGCCTGGTAGCCCGAGTAAAGCGGCAGATGCCGGTAGTAAACCTCCAACATGTAGATGGACAGGCAGGTCATGTACAGCCGGCCGTTGAAGCTGGCCCATTTGTCTTGCAGCGGATCCCAACTGCCGGCCTCGGGTCCTTTCTTGAGCTGTTTCGCCGGTACCAATTCGCGCATGACCTTGTTCCAATCGTTCCAGATCTGGCCCTCCATGTGGTGCGCGACTTGCGTGGCGTAGTACCAATAATAAACGTCTTGCTCGTGACCCATTTCGTAGCTAATCGGAGATTTTTGGACAAGCTCGGAAATCCCCTCGATCAGCCGCGGGTCGGTTTGCGGCCAGCCCAGATACTGGCGGCACAATAAACCTTCGGCCGAAACGGCGTTCGACGGCTGTGCCATCCGCCAATAGCCGTAGCGGCGGCCGTCGTCGAGTGCGGCGGAATCGAGGTACTCGTTGACTCTCGCGAGCACTTCGTCCGGAACTTTCAGGCCGGCCATCCGCGCGCTCTGCAATGCCATCACGAACCAGCCGGTCACGGACGTGTCCGAATCCTTGCCGGGCTCATAGCGCCAGCCGCCGTACGTCTTGTCCTGTGCCTGCACCGCGTAGGCGATGGCCCGCTCGGCCGGACCGCGAAAGCGCGAATCCAGCGTCATTCCGTAAAGCTCGCACAGCGCGATCGCGCACTGGGCGTGCGCGTAGAGCATTTGGTTCTTCTGCGTCATCGCCCCGCTGAACAATCCGTCCTTTTCCTGCAACTTCAACAGCGCGCTCCACCCGCGGCTGACGACTTTCGAGTACTGGCCGCCGCGGTGGGTGTCGCCGTGCCCTTGGAAGGCCAACAGGGCCATGGCCGTGGCGGCCGGCACGTTCTCGCTCGTCGATCCGTCGACGTACGGACCGGAAAGGCTCCAGGTGCCGTCGGGTTTTTGTTGTTTGACGAGCCACTTGAGCCCGGCTTCGACCGCGTCCTCGGTCAACGCGGTGCCGCCGTACTTGCCAAGCAGTACGTTTCGGCTTCCAAACTGCCTGCCCTTGAGTGCCAGTCCGATCGGGGCCCCCTCGATCGCGACCGGGCCCGTGATTGGCGCCGGACCCGTCGTCCCCAACTGCAAATCGGCCATCGTAAGCGGACTGGCCAGGGGATCGTCGACAGGGGGCAAGTCCTGCGGCGTAATGATTTGTTCCTGCGGCGGACTTTCGAATTCCGTCGTGCCTTCAAGCGCCTTCGGATCTTCCAGTTGATCACCCAATTGATCGGCATAACTGACTTCCACGGCCAGCTCCGCCTGCTGATTTCTGGTCCCCACGGCCAGCAGTCCCAGCACGATCAACAGCAGCATGTGAAATACGGTGCTCACCAGCCAGGCCGGAGCGTTGCGGAGCACCTCTTTGAGATCGGTCTCCTCTTCGTCCTCAACGTCGTCGTCCGCGTCGGGCAAGTCGCCCTCCGAGCGGGGTTTGAGCAGAATCGGACGATTCGAGGCGCCGGCGGCGACCGGACGCTTCGAGGCAGCGCCGCCCCCAGCCGAAGCGGCCGCAAGCGGCCGGCTGCCGGCGGGATGGGGCCGCTTGCCTTTGCCAGGAAAATCTGACTCGCCCACGGGCATCAACGGTTCTCCCGCTACGACGGCGCCAAGAGATCGCGGCGCCCGATAGTGGGCGGCACGAGGGAAAGGGGGTAGAAAAAGTGACGTTTCTTCTCCGCAACGCTCCACCTTGGAGTGTAACAGTGGCCACCGACCGCGCCAAGCAAGAAGGCCTGAAGCCAACGTGACTTGCGTCAACAGAGGCGACGTATTCCGGCGCGCCCCTTTAGGCGGATTGCGACCCATGTACGGTATGTGATGGACTTTCCACGGCAAGCGCCAATGTCCACCAGTCGCAGACGCCGCGACCGGCCGCCGCACTCGACGTTTCGGCCAACGCGCGGTACAATATGGCACTCGGGCTCGTGTCGCCGCGCGATTTCGGCGCCGGCTCGAAAATGCACAATACAAATCGCGGGGTGGAGCAGTCCGGTAGCTCGCGAGGCTCATAACCTCGAGGTCGCAGGTTCGAATCCTGTCCCCGCCATTCCGGGTAGTTGCGAGAAATCGCCACTACTCGCAAGCCCCGGAAATCCCGGGGCTTTTTCTTGCGATGGGGTCGCGGCTTGCGGCTCCGTGCGCTCTCCCGCGTGCGCATGCTGCGCCGCTTTCTGCGCCACCTGCGACGTGCCCGCCGGTTCGTCGCCGACGGCCCGGGCGAAATGCTCGTCGGTAGTCATCAGGTAGTGCTGCATCGCCACCTTCGGCGTGTTGCCGAGCCAGCTCGTGACCACTTGCACGGGAAACGATTCGACCAGCTCCGTCTCGCGACTGGCGCGCAGGTTGTGGAACAACCGGGGCCAAGGTTGCAGCCCCGCGCGGCGGACAATCTTTTGAAACGTGGTGCGCAGATTCGCATTCATCCATCCGGCCGGCCCCATCGCCGCTTTGCGGAACCTCTCATCGACGATATATTCGGCTCCGTCGGCTGCCAACTCAAACGCCTCGGCGAGATAGGGGCGTAGTTCCACGAAGAGCGGAATCGTCCGGCTCGCCTTGCCCGCGTGGTGTTCGGTCTTGGGCGACGTTACCACGACCCGGTCGGCATCCCAATCGATATCCTGCCATCGGAGCGAAAGTACTTCACTCGGGCAGCGAAGGCCGCCGTAGCGGGCCAATGCGACGATCATTCGCCAGTGATGATCCGGGCAGGCGTCGAGGACACTGGAGATTTCGTTCCGGGTCACGAATCGCTGGCGATCCTTGATGCCCGTCGCCGCGGCCTTCACGCCGTCAAAGGGATTCTCGTCAATCAACTTCCGCCGGCGCATTGCGTGGAAAAACGAGCGGGCCACTTGCAGCCGCTTGTGGATCGTCGTCGGGGCCAGCTCGCGGCCGACCAGCCACTGCTTAAAGTCATCTGCATGTCCGGGCACGATGGTTCGTACGTCGCGCGAAGCGCCGAAGAAATTGGTCAAGTCCCGAATTACCTGCCCTCGAACGATCTTGGTTGCGGGCTTCAAGTCGGCCCGGCCGTCAATGTAGCCGGTCAAGAACGGACCGAGCGTGTCGGTCGGCTTCGGTTCGGGGTTAGGGATGAGCCCCACCTCGGCGAGCTTCTTGGCCATCCGTGGGTCGAGGCCCACAACCCACTGGGCCAGGTCGCCGTCCATAGGCCGGTTGAGCAACTGGGCTTCCAGCAACTGCTCGACGCGATTCTTGACGCTCTCAGCGGCTCGTTGCGACACCTTGCCCAGACGAATCGTCGGCCGCGTGCCGTCACGAGCCACGAATAGAATCCGTCGCTTGCCACCAGGATCGTTTGCAATGCTTGCCATCGTTCGATTTCCCTTTC
>JBBDNV010000140.1:0-73728 GCA_040877415.1 Pirellulales bacterium | reverse complement strand
TGGAGCCGTGCATCATCGCGCCGAGCGATCCCATGCCCCGATAGACTTTGAAACTTCGTCCCTGGTACAAAATCTGTTCGCCGGGGCTTTCGCTCAAGCCGGCCAATAACCCGCCGATCATCACGGCGTGGGCCCCGGCGGCCAGGGCCTTGGTCACGTCGCCGGAAAAGCGAATTCCGCCGTCGGCGATGATCGGAACCTTGGCGTCGGCGGCTGCGCCGGCGGCCTCGTAAATGGCGGTGATCTGCGGAACTCCGACTCCCGAAATGATTCTGGTCGTACAAATCGAGCCGGGACCGATGCCGACTTTCACGGCGTCGGCGCCGGCGTCGATCAAATCGCGACAGCCGGCCGCCGTGGCGACGTTGCCCGCCACCACGTCGATGTCCCAGCGCTTTTTCAGGTTCTTGACCGTCTCGATCACGTTGGCCGAGTGCCCGTGGGCACTGTCCACCACCAGCACGTCGACGTCCTTTGCCAGCAGGCTTTCGGCCCGCTCGTAGTCGTGCACGCCGATGGCGGCCCCGACGCGCAGTCGCCCCTTGCTATCTTTGCAGGCATTGGGAAACCGCTTCATCATGTCGATGTCTTTGATCGTGATCAGGCCGGTCAGTGTGTAGTTTTCGTCAACCAGCAAAAGTTTCTCGACCTTTTTTGTCATCAAAATCTTCTCAGCTTCCTCAAGCGTTACGGTTCCCGTAGCCGTCACAAGGTTCTCGCGGGTCATCACGTCGGAGACCTTGAGCTTTGTGTCTTCGAGAAACCGCAGGTCGCGGCGGGTGAGGATTCCCGCCAGGCGCCGGCCGGCGGTGGTGATCGGCACCCCGGAGACGTTGTGCTGGTCCATCACTTCGCGCGCCCTGGCGACGCTAGCATCGGGCGGCAAGGTGACCGGATCCGTGATGATTCCGTTGGCGCTGCGCTTGACTTTGTCGACCTCCTCGGTCTGCCGTTCGATCGACATGTTTTTATGGATCACGCCCAGACCACCCTCCTGGGCCAGGGCGATGGCCATTTCGTTTTCGGTCACGGTATCCATGGGCGAGCTGAGCAAGGGGATGTTCAACCCGATCGAGCGAGTGAGCCGCGTGGTGACGTCGACTTCGGCGGGCACGACCGCGCTATGGCGGGGCTCGATCAGCACGTCGTCAAAGGTGAATCCCACGGAAGTGATTTTGTCTCGCATGGTAGGAGAGCTCCGCCGTAAAAAGTCGAGAATCCAGGATTATGCAGCCGGGGCATCCGATTGGCAATGTTCCCATTCGCCGCAAGGGCGTTCGGGTGGACCGACGACCGCGCTTTAGGGTCCCCGCTGGTCGTGGTTGCCGGGGGTTGCGCGGCTTTGTTTTCAAGAGTTTGGAGCTGCGCCGGGGTGCGGCGGCGCAGGCGTGGGAGCTTTGGGCGGGGGAGCCGGCGACTTGCCGTCCGCGCCGGGCTCGCTCGGCGACGAATAGGAACCGGACGGCACGGTAAACCACTGTTTCCAATCGGGCGTACCGACGATCCTCCGCAGCATCCCAAAGAGCAGCATGATCAGGATGATGATCACGACCGCGGTAAAGACATAAACCAAGGCGCGCTGCAAGGATGCGTCGCGGTTTACCAGGCTCCGCGGAGCGTGGGTCTCGATCGCCGGGGCCGACCTGGGCATATCGCTCGAAAGCAGCTCGTCGTCGTCGATCACGGGGCTGGCCAACGGGGCGCTAGCGCTGGGCTCGATGCCAAACTCGTCGTCGTCCGAGGGCTTGGCGACGGGCGCGGCACGCGGAATGGCGGCGGCCGCCGGCTGCGCGACGGGCAGCGCCTTGCCCACCGGCACGGGGGTCACTTGCGCCGCCAGCTTGGTGCGCAATAGCACGTCGTAGTCGGCCTTGCGGCGGGGATTGAGCAGGCACACGCGCGCGCCGGCCAATTCGTTGAGGATTTGCTGCGACAGCCCGGCGTTGCGGCCCGATTGAAAAGTCCGTACGTGGGCCATCTGCCGATCCGCGGCGTGGTCAATCACGTCCAAATCGGTTTCGAAGGCTGTGATCCCTAGCAGGCGGTAGTAGTTCGGGGGCTGCTCGTTTGGCGGGATCCCCAGCCAAACGTGGTACCCATTGAACGACTCGGACATGCGGGCGACTCGTAGCGAGGCGATCGAATCCCCCCCAGAAACAGGGACTTGTATTATAGACAAGCGCGCAGCACGTTCAAGATTTCGTCGGGCAGGGGCGCGCAACGCCGTGCGGCGGGACCGCAAGCGGTGGGGCGACCCAGATTGCGCCGTCTTCGCGGTCCGGGGCCGGTCGCGGCAACCCGACAGAGGTGATTCGCGATCCCGAAATCTGCGCTATGGTTGACGTCTTGCGCGCCGTGCGCGGCGGCGGCCAAAGTCAGGAAAGGAGTCGCTCGGGTCGATCCCTTTGATTTCGTAACCGACCAGTTCCAGCGTGGTACGGCGGACCAACCGGCCAAGGGCGTCCAATTTTTTTGAGCACTGGTCGACGATTTCGCCCGGCACTTCAGGCACGTGCCAGGACCAGGTCGTGGTGACTCCGCGGTCGTTTCGTTGTTCCTGCCGCACCAGGTAGGCGTCTTTCGGCACGCGTTCGTCGAGCACGCGGCGGGCCATGTCCACGGCCTTCACTTCGCTGGTTGCTTCGTGCATGGTTTTGGTGTCGGCCGCGTCGCGCATCGTGCTCTTGCGCTTCAGGATCGCCGGAAAGTGCTGGGGGGCGTAACTGATCAGGCTGACTTCGCGGGTCACGCCGCCCTGAATCTCGATCTGCTCGGTCTCGCAGCGCACCTGCTGGCCGTCGATGGTGATGGTTTCGGGCGCGAGCGGCTTGACCGAAACGGTTTCGCCGACCGTCTCGCCGGCGTAGCCCTGTTTGATGATCTGCGGTTGCGACCCAAATCGCTGGCCGGCCACTTCCACCGTGACTTCGACTTTCAAGGTGACGTGCTTGGGCGTGACTTCCTGGACCGTCGTTTTGTTGTCGGTGATGCTCGAGTCGGTCGGGTTTCCCTGCTCGTCGAAGCTTTGGGTGACAATGCGCACGGTCCGCCACGAACCCGTGTCGAAACGGGCCCAGGCATGGGCTTGCTGCAAAATGGCGTCGCGCTCGGCGGCCGGCGCGACACCAGCGACGGCGACCAGACTCGTCAGCGAGACGAGCCGCGCAAGCATCCGCATCCGTACGCGCAAGATTTCGCCTCCCCTGGCGCCAATCGTGGGGGCCGATCGGCGGACGTTATCAGTATCGTGACATCATAGCGGCGAACCGGCCGATTTGCACTCCCAAAAATGGGGTAGGACCAACAGCACAGCTCCGACCGTGATGGCCACGTCGGCCACGTTGAAGATGCCGGTCCGCAAGGGGCCCACGCCCAGGTTCATGAAGTCGATCACCAGCCCGTCGAACCGCACCCGGTCGATCAAGTTGCCGACCGCTCCGCCCAGCAACAGCGCACAGGCCGCGGCGCGCAGGGCCGGCATTTTCGAGTGCCAGACGAGGATCACGGCAAGACCCGCGGCCACGAGCGAATTGACCGCGATCAAAAGCACCCACCGCGCGCGGGGCGGCAATTGGCCGCCCAGGCCCAGAAAAGCGCCCGGGTTTTCGGCGTAGATCAACCGCACGGTGTCGGCGAAAAAGCTGCGCGGCGGCGAGCCTTCCAGACGCTCGCGCGCGATGCGCTTGGTGAGCTGATCGCACCCGACGCACGAGGCTAGCACGGCAACCACGAGACACAGACGCGCTGTATAGTTCGTCGACATCATCGGCATCACCGCCTCCCTTGCGCGGCGAGAGCGCAGCGACGGGCAATCATGTCAACAACTCCTCTTTGTGCTTCGGCGTTTGTGTCACGTTCGGTCGGCGGGCGCGTGAAACCAAGGTTGCTGTCCTCGACGGTCGATTGTCCTACGGCGGCCGCGTGCCGGAAAAGGCCAATTGCTGGCCGTCGGGCGACCAGGCCGGGTCGCGATTGTCACCTTCCTGGCCGGGAATCAGCACGGGCGGATCGTCCCCGTCGACCTCCAGCACGTGGATCCGCCGCGCTTTGAGCTTCGGATCGTAGATCGTCACGGCAAACTGCTTGCCGTCGGGCGACCAGGCGGGAGCACCGTCAAGTTGAGCCCGCAAGCGCACCTGCAAGGCGCGGGCTCCACGTTTGGCGCTGGTCAAAACCAGCTCGCGGCCGTCTCCCCGCTTTACCACGGCGGCCAGCCGCTTGCCATCGGGCGACCAGTCGCAGCCCGTGGTCTCGTCGACGTTGTCCGTCTCGACGAACACGTTCTGATACTCGCCGCTGACGACGTCCAAAACTCGCAGCGGCGCGCAGATGGCGATTTGGCTTCCGTCGGGCGACCAGCGCGGAGCGGTGCCCGCCGACAGCCAACTGTTTCCCTTGCCGTCGGCGTTTTGCACCCAGACCGTCGTGCGGCCGGCGGTGGGCACTTCGAAGATGACTTGCTTGTCGTCTGGCGACCAGTCGGGCACGGCGCCGGCGCCCAGGTCTAGCAGGTTGCGGCCATCGGCGTCGATGACCAGGGCGCGTCCCGGCTGCGTACCGCGGGCTTCGAAGACGAGCCGGCGGCCGTCATGCGACCAGCGCGGCGCGGCAAGCCCGGGAAAGGCTTCGATGTGGACGACTCGCCGCACCATGGAGCCGTCGCGGTTCATCACGAAGATGCCCCACGGCACCTGGCGGTCCAGAGCGCAGGCGGCCGCGGCCAGCAGGCTGTGAACAATCGCGAGAACCCCGATCGATCGTGCCTTCATCCGCCGTCTCGTTTCGTCTCGTCGAGGGGTGCGATCTTGAACACGCGCACGCGTTCGGCCGGGTAGTCCACAAGGCGCCGGTCCGACATCTTTTCGCGCGCGTTTCCGCCGGAGGCCAGAATCAACTCGGCGTCGGGGGAATAGACAACCTTGAAGATCCAGCTTTTGCCGGATGCGCGGCAAAGCTCGGTTCCGCGCTCGACGTCCCACAGCCGCAACGTGCCGTCGAAACTGCCGGTGGCCAGCCGTCGGCTGTCGGGCGAAAAGGCGACGCTGGCGACGGCGTGGCCGTGCCCCTTCAACTCGCGCACCAGCCTGCCGGAGGCCGCGTCCCACAGACGCACCGCGTTGTCGTCGCCCGCCGGCACGCGCTGCGCGGCGACGTCGCCCGTCGGCGTGGCGCCGGTGCCGGTTGCGATCAAGCGCCCGTCGGGCGAGAAGGCCACGCACCACACGAGGTCCGGATGGTCGAGCTGGCGCGTTTCCTTGGCGCCGGCCACGTCCCACACGTGCACCTTGTTGTCGGCCGCCGAGACGGCCACGATGCTGCCGTCGGGCGAAAGGGCCCCGGTGGCCACTCGGCCCTTGTGTGTCAGCCGCACCAATTCCTTACCGGTCCTGACGTCGAACACCGTCGCCGTGCCGTCCTGCGCGCCGCACACCAGCCGGGAACCGCCGGCGGAAAACTCGACGAACCAGATTGGCGCGGCCGAAGACAGGTCGCGGATCGGCTGGCCGTCCTCGAGATTGAACAACGTGACGGCCTTTTTGAAGCGCTCGGTGCAGGCGGCATGTTTGCCGTCGGGAGAAACGGCCACGAAGATGCCCAGCATGGGAATCGCGCGTTCGACAACCTGCGTGTGAACGTCCCACACCTGGAGTCGACGGTTGCCCATGTTGGCGCCCAAGAGGGCCGTGCGCCCATCGGGGGCCAAAGCCAGGCTGTAGCACGTGCCGCCGCAGTCGAAGGCGGCGATCTGTTCGAGTTTCACGGCCGGTGGTGTCACGGTCGCGGGTCGAAGATCGCCGGCTGGGCGCGAGCTGGCAAATGCCAACTGCTTGCCGTCGGGCGACCAGGCCGGCTCGCGGTTGTCTCCCTGCTGACCGGGGATTTCTCGCGGTGCGTCGCCATCGACATCGAGCAAATGCAGCCGGTGCTCGCGCGCCTTTTCATTCCACAAAGCTGCGGCCAGCGTCTTGCCGTTGGGCGACCAGGACAGGCTGTCCGCTTTGGCTTTCAAGCGGGTGCGCAAGCCCGACTTGGATCCGTCGGCGCTGACGATTACGACTTCCCACGCGCCGTCGCGCTTGACCGCGGCGGCCAATTGCGTGCCATCGGGCGACCAGGCGAAGCCGGGCCGGACGTCGGTGATCTTGTCGCCCGCATCGAACATGGCCCGCCGGCTCGAGTCGATCTGGTCGAGAACGTGAAGCAGGCCGTCGGCCACGAGCGCGATTTGACTGCCGTCGGGACTCCAGCGCGGGCCGCTGCCGGGCGCGAGCCATTGGACTGCGCGGCCGTTGACGTTCTGGACCCAAATGCCTGGCTTCAGCGACGTTTTGCCTCCGCCCGAGAATGCGAATTGCTTGTCGTCGGGCGACCAGTCGGCCTGCGAACCCGGCCCGACGGCCACCAGCTCTTTGCCGTCGGCGCCGGCCATAAACAGCCGATTTCCCTCGGGCTTGCCGCTATCGGCGTCGAACACCAGCCGCTGGCCGTCGTGCGACCAGCGTGGCGAAGCGCAGGCCGCGAAGCCCTCGACGCTGACGACGTGCCGCACGTCAGAGCCATCGGGCCGCATGACGTACAGTGCTCGCGGCATCGTTTCATCGGCGCGGACCGCACCGGCAATCAAAACACAGCCCGATAGAAGCGCGGCCGCCAGCGAGCGAGTGTTTGGCCGTTGTTGATGTATCAATCGCATCGCGTGTGATCTGGGGTTTCGCGAATGTGGAGGTATAACGCGGCTCACAATTTGCCGGACTTGGCGGTGGGGCCGGGCGCGTCGACGACTTTGTAAACGCGGATCTGCTCGTTGGGGAACTCGACCATCTGGCCGGCCACGCGGGCCACGCCGCCGCCGGCGACGATCAGTTTGCTGTCGGGCGAAAAGGCCACGCAGGCCACGGCCCCCTTCCCTGGCCCGACATTGCTCAACTCGTTGCCGGTGGCTAAATCCCACAAACGCATCGTGCCATCCGAACTGCCGCTGACGGCCAGTCGGCCATCGGGCGAAACGTCGATAGAAAACACGACGCCCTTGTGCCCCTTCATTTCGCGGACCAGCTTGCCGGTTTCCCGATCCCACACGCGCAGCACATTGTCGTCGCCTTCGGCAATATTGAGCGCGGTCAGGCTGCCGGCGAGACTGCCGCCGGTACCGGTGAGAATGTGTCGCCCGTCGGGCGAGACGGCCAATCCCCACAGCGCGGCGGGATGCTCGATGGCCAGGCGCTGTTTGCCGGTTTCCGCGTCCCAAACGCGGAGCGATCGGTCGTGGCAGCCGGTGATCACTTCCTTGCCGTCGGGCGAAAACGTGGCCCGGGTGATCCAATCGGGGTGCGGGTCGAGGGCCAAAAGCTGTTCGCCGGTTTCGACATCCCAGATGCGAATCACCTTGTCGAGCCCGCCGGTGAGCAGCCTGCGGCCGTCGCGCGACAGGCGGAAGGCCCAAATTGTGTTGCCGTGGTCGAGTTGTCGCAAGACCTTGCCCGATTCGAGGTCGACGATTTGAGCGACCGGGAAAAGCCAGGCCGTGGCGAAGCGCCGACCGTCGGGAAACATATTGACGTGAATTCCGCGACCGCCGAGCTCGCGGGTTTCACCGGTGGTCAAATCCCAGACCTGGACGCCGGTGTTCAGCGGATCGCCTCCCATCACGACCCGGCGGCCATCGGGCGTAAAGTCCAGGCTGTAGACGATGGTTCGCTTGTTGTGCCGCCGCAGCTCCTCGAGTACCTTGCCGCCGGCCGTGGCAGCGGGTTTCGGCGGCGCGGACTGTGGCATTCGGCGCGAGCCGCTGAAGGCGATCCATTTTGCGTCGGGCGAGAAGGCCGGATGCCGATTCAATCCCACCTGGCCGGCAACCTTGCGGGCCGGGGCGTCGCCGGCGACGTCGACGATGCGAATTTGCATTGCATCGCTGAAGATCAACTGCTTGCCGTCCGGCGAGTAGGAGATGAAGCCGCCCATTTCGTTCGTCAGCCGCGGCGCAACACCCCGATTGTCGGCCGCCGGGTTCACGAACAGAAGCTGCCGGTGGGCGCCCTCGGCGGGCCGGACGACGACGGCCATGCCCTTGCCATCGGGCGACCAGGCGAAACCGTCGAAGACCTTGACGACCGGCGCCGGCAACAGGGCCGTGGCCTCGTTGCTGAGCAGGTCCACCGCGCGGAGCATGGTCCGGTCGGAGTGGACCAGGACGCTGCCGTCGAGGGACCAGCGCGGACTGCGGCCCTCGGCAATCTTCGCCAGCCCCTGGCCGTCGAGGTTTTGAACATAGATCTCCGAGGAACCGTCGGCGCCATCGACCTGAAACGCGATTTGCCTGTCGTCCGGCGACCAGTCGGCAAAGCGTCCTTTGGCAACCTCGGCCAGTCCGGTGCCATCGGCGCCGACCGCGAAACACGATCGCTCTCGGGTGGCTCGGTTGCGGGCATCGAACACCAAGCGCTTGCCATCGTGCGACCAGCGCGGCGCTTCGTGGTCCTCGTAACCTTCGACCTGCGCCACCTTGCGCACGTCGCTACCGTCGGCCTTCATCACGAAAACGGCCGTGGGATCGTCGGAAACCGGGACCTGAGCCGGGGCTTCGACCCCGACAACCAGAGCCAGCAACGACGCCGCGCAGCGGAATTTCATGGCACATTTCCTCCTGAGCGTTCCGACGCCGGCTCTTTAGAGAGCGCGGCCGAGAGGCCGCCGGATCATTTTACTGGCCAAGGGGGCGAACTGCCACCGACCACGCGCCAAGGCGGGCGACGGGAAGAGGAACGAGAATTGCTCAGCGCTCGTCGTTGCCGGTCGTGCTGTTGGCGGCCAAACCGACTTCGGCGGCTGAGGGGAACGAGTCGTCGGCTGCCGCGGAGTCCACGGCCCGGGTCGTCTCGTAGTCGGCCCAGGCGGGTCCGGCACAACCGAGGCTGGCCAGGCAGGCAGGCGCCGTTGCCAACACCGCCAGACGGCGGCCGAAAGCCAGAAGTGCAGAGAATGGAAGGGGCATGAGAACGCTACGCAATCGAGCCTGGTGGCAACGAGTCCATGAACTTGGGAGGCCAGCGGACCGCGGCCCAGCGGCGGCAACGTGGGCTACGGATGAATCTGCTCGAGCGACATCCACTCCTCGACGGTTCTGGGAGGCGGCGGTGGCTCGGGGTTGAACCAGCGTTGGAAAAAGCCCTGCTTCGGCGGTTCGGCACGCGCGGCCCGGTGGGTCGCCGTGACGCCGCGTTTTTTCGCCGGTGGTTTCTTGGCCACGAACAGGTTCTTGGTGCCCGAGACGAACCGCTTCGTGCCGCCCGTCATCTTGGTGAACACGGGCGGCGTTTTTGAGGTGTTCGAGACGTTGGTTGTCTCGATGGCCTGCGGCGTGTGCCGGGAACAGCACAGCCATCCAAACGGCGAACAACCTTCGGCCCGCGCAGGGGGCACGCTCGCGGCGAAATAACAAACCAACAGCGGCAGAATGGCTGCAATTCTCATGGGAAGAACTCCAATCGAAGGGACGGCGCCCTTGGGCGAGCGGGTGAACCGCCGACGACGGGCGACGCGGGGGCGAAGAATCGCAGATTCCCCCGCCCGTGTCCAGACGGATTTGGCCGACGGCGGCCGATCGCTAGCACCACCGTCCCGGCCGCGAAAGCTACTGGGTGTACGGCCCGGCCCGGGACCCTGACGACGCGGACGTCACCTTTGGGCAAGACCGTCTTCCTTGCAGGCACCGGCCCGCGGTTTTAGATTAACGAAACGGGTGTTGCGGTCGGCTGCGACGCGCACGGTTTCGTTCCACGCTGGTCACTCAATTCGGCTGCACGCATGCAAGATTACACGATTGGTTTTATCGGGGCCGGACAAATGGCCCGCGCCCTGGCGGCCGGGTTCGTCAAAGCCGGCCTGGTCGTGCCCGAACGGATCCTGGCCTGCGATCCGAGCCCACAAGCGATCGAGTCGTTCCAGAAAACGGTGGGCCGAGCGCGCGTGATGGCGGACAATGCCAGCCTGGGCAAAGAGGCCGACATTCTGTTTTTGGCCACCAAGCCGCAGCAGATCGCTGCGGCCATGGCGCCGTTGGCCGCGGTGACGGCGGGCAAGCTCGTGATTTCGATCGCCGCGGGCGTGAGGCTGGCCACGCTGGACGCCGCTTTAGGCGGGGCGCGGCTGGTGCGCGTGATGCCCAATACGCCGTGCCTGATCGGACAAAGCGCGAGCGGTTACTGTATGGGGCCGCGGACCACGGGCGACGACGCCAAGCTGGTCGACGAGTTGCTGTCGGCCGTGGGTCTGGCCTTTGCCGTGGACGAGCCGCTATTGGACGCCGTGACGGGACTATCGGGCTCGGGCCCCGCGTTCGTGTGCGTGATCATCGAAGCGCTGGCCGACGGCGGAGTGCGAATGGGCCTGAAGCGCGACGTGGCGCTGGCGCTGGCGGCACAGACCGTGCGCGGGGCGGCGCAGATGGTGCTGGAAACGGGCGAGCATCCGGCCGTCTTAAAAGACCGCGTGGCCAGCCCGGGCGGAACGACGATGGCCGGACTCGAGGCCCTGGAAGCGGGCGGAATTCGCGGTACGCTGATGGCGGCCGTCGAAGCCGCCACGCACAGATCGGTGGAACTCGCAGGAGTATAATGGCCGTCGAGTCGAGGGCGTGGCGCCGAGACGATGGTTCGCCCCTCGAACGTGGCGAGCGGCGCCCCTGGAGAGCGTTTGTGATCGGGGTAACAAGAGATGACGATTTTCTGCACGGTTGACGACAAGAACATCCCCTTATACCGCGTCATGTGGGTGGCGTCGACGCCGCACTTCTGCGGCGCCGAGGACTGCGAACGCGAAGGACAGTACGAGATTCGCCTGGAACAGGGGGAGAGCGTGTGGGGCAACCAACAGGAACGCGACGAGATGCTCCATTCGTTGGAAACCTGGCAGGGCGGGCTGGGTCCGGCGGAGGAAGAATGGGACCGCTAGACTCACTATGGAGTTGTTGTAGCCGGCCTCGCTGAGGCCGGCGAGTTCGGAGAATTCGGGGTCGAAGGCCCCGACTGAAGAATACTCAGGCCCGCCTCATGTCCACTTTCGAACGCGAGGAATACAAATGGCGCGAAACCTACTTCGTGCTGTTCGATTCCAGCAATCGGCCGACGCTCAAGAAAGTGGAACGCATGTTGCACAATCTGAGCGACCGGTTCCAATTGTCCAACGCCCGGGCCGATGAGGACGGCCGCTTCGAATCGATCACGGTGATGTCGCCCGACGACTACGCCGCGCTCGACGTCAGCTACATGTCGGGCGAGGAAGTGGTCGAGCAAACCGCGGTGCTGGAACAGGAGCTCAAAGGCTCGCTGGCCGACGAGGACGAGCGGGCCAAGCTCCGGCGGCTCAAGAAGTTCGACGCGCGGTTCGACCTGTTGCACTTCGAGCAAACCACCGGCGGCGAGCCGGAAGACGAATTGGACGAAATGCTCGACCCCAGTATGCTGTTGATCGTGCTCGACGCCGTGGTCGAACTGACCGGGGGAGTGGGAGTGGATCCGCAATCCGGCACGCTGTTATAGGGGTTAGGTGTTGGGGATTAAGGATTGGTGAATCGTTCATGCTTGCCAAAGACATCAAAAACGGCATGGTGGTCAACTACAACCAGGCCCCCTGCATCATCGAGTCGATCAGCGTGCAGAGCCCCTCGGCGCGGGGCGCGGCGACGATCTATAAGTACCGCGCCCGCAACCTGGTGACGAAACAGAAAATCGACATCGTGCTGCGCGGCGGCGAATCGCTGGGCGAGGCCGATTTCCAGCGCCGAGCGATCAAGTTCATGTACGCCGACCAATCACACATGCACTTTCTCGACCAGCAGGACTACAACCAATATTCGCTCGCGCTCGACGAGGTGGCCGGCGAAGCGCCCTACCTGACCGCAGAGCTCGAAGGCGTGCTGGCGATGATCTACAACGACGAGTGCGTCGGACTGCAACTGCCGGTGGTCGTGGAACTGAAAGTGATCGAGTGCGACCCGGGCCTTCGCGGCAACTCGGCCACCAGCCGCACCAAGCCGGCGAAACTCCAGACCGGACTGGTTGTGCAAGTGCCCGAGTATCTGTCGCAGGGCGAAGTGGTGAAGATCGACACCCGCACCGGCGAGTTTCTGTCGCGGGCGTAGTGAACCTGGGTCGCGCCGTCGCCGGTGGCTCCGGGCTAAACGGGTCCATCACTGCCAGCCTATTTCTTCTTGGCCTTCGCGGGGGACCTTTTCTTGGCGGCTGGTTTGGCCGACTTTTTGGCGGCTTTTTTGGCCGCGGCTTTCTTGGCCGCGGGCCCGACTTTCCGCTTGCCCTTGCCAAAGGCGGTTTCCCAACCATCCGCATACTTTTTCGTCGTACCGACTCGCACAATTGTCACGGCAGTCCACCTCGTGTGTTGTTGAGAATTCTTGCGCTGCGCGCGGCCGGCGCGGCCGCCGCACCGGAGCCCTCTCGCATAGCTTGATATATAGGAGCAAGCGGCGTCACGGGTCAAGAGCCCGGGCGCGACGACATCAAAACAACGGCGGATGGCCGAGCTTGCGGCGGATCAGGGCCCATTGGCCGGCGTGCATCACCCAGTGCGTGCCCTGCATCGAAAACACGTCGCCGACGTTGCGCAGGTACTGGGACAAGGGCTCGGGCACGGGACCGTCGAAATCGGCTTCGCTCATGCTCTCCAGCGCCTTGAGCGTGGCGGAGCGTTGCTCTTTGAAGAGTTTTAGATACTGGTCCTTGGTCAGGAAGTCTTTCGCGTCGTCGCTGTTGGCCTTCTCCTTGCTGTGCCGTTCGCGGAAGCCGGCCGGCAGCTTGGGCATCGAGCCGGGGCGGACGGCTTCGAGCATCGCGTTTTCGGCGGCGATCAGATGGCCGAGCTGCCAGGCGATGTGATTCGTGCCGGGTACGGCCCGCACCAGCAGGTCGGCGTCGCTCAGATCCTTGATATAGGTTTCGACGAGATTCTGGCCGCCTGAGATTCCGGCCCGAAAGGCTCCGTGAGCGTTCATGGGTGGTTTCCTTACAAGGGTGGTCGAAAAGCTCCAGAAAAAAGTGTCGTCTTTCACGACCGGCGATGCAAGCGCCTCGCTCAGAAAAGGGAAGGCATGAGAAACCACCAAGGCACCAAGGACGCAAGGGGGAGAAAACGAGCGAGATTTGACCACGACGACACGATGAGCACGACGGACAAAAACCAAAAAACACTCTCAGTCGTGCTCGTCGTGTCGTCGTGGTTATTGAAAACGATGCCTCAATGCTGCAGCTTCTTGTACTTGATGCGGTGGGGCTGGTCGGCTTCGATGCCGAGGCGCTCGCGGCGCTGGGTTTCGTAGGTGTCGAAATTGCCTTCGCACCAGTGGACGTAGCTATCGCCCTCGAACGCCAGGATGTGGGTCGCCACGCGGTCCAGAAACCAGCGGTCGTGCGAGATGACGACGACGCAGCCGGCGAAATTGAGGATCGCTTCTTCCAGGGCCCGCAGGGTGTCGACGTCCAGGTCGTTGGTCGGCTCGTCGAGTAAGAGCACATTGCAGCCGCGGCGCAAGAGCTTGGCCAGGTGTACGCGGTTGCGCTCGCCGCCCGAGAGATCGCCGACTTTCTTTTGCTGGTCGGGACCGTGGAAATTGAAGCGGGCGACGTAGGCCCGGGCGTTCATCTTTCGCTTGCCGATCTCCAGCGTGTCGTGCCCGCCGGAGATTTCCTCGTAGACGGTGTGGGTGGGTGCGAGCGCGTCGCGATTCTGGTCGACGTATCCGAGCTCGACGGAAGGGCCGGTGCGCAGCTCGCCCCCATCGGGTTTTTCCTCGCCGATGATCATGCGGAACAGGGTCGTCTTGCCGACGCCGTTGGCGCCGATCACGCCCACGATGCCGCCGGGCGGCAGGCGGAAGCTCAAGTTTTCGATCAACAGGCGGTCGCCATAGCCCTTCGTAAGGTTTTTGGCCTCGATCACCAGATCGCCCAAATGTTTGCCGGCGGGGATCTGAATTTCCAATTCCTGCTCGCGGTCCTGGCCGGCGTCTCGCGACATTTGTTCATAGGCCTTGATGCGGGCCTTGCTCTTGGCTTGCCGGGCCCGGGGGGCCATGCGAATCCATTCCAGCTCGTGCTCGAGCGTCTTTTGCCGTGCCGAGGCGGTTTTTTCTTCCCGCGCCAGGCGTCCTTGCTTTTGTTCGAGCCAGGAGGAGTAGTTGCCCTCCCAGGGAATGCCCTGCCCGCGATCGAGCTCGAGGATCCAGCCGGCGACGTTGTCGAGAAAGTAGCGATCGTGGGTGACGGCCACGACGGTGCCGGGATACTCGGCCAGGTGGCGTTCGAGCCAGGCGACGCTTTCGGCGTCGAGATGGTTGGTCGGTTCGTCCAGGAGCAACAGGTCGGGCCTCTGGAGCAGGATTTTGCACAAGGCCACGCGGCGCCGCTCGCCGCCAGAAAGTGTATTCACTTGCGCGTCGCCCGGCGGCAGGTTCATGGCGTCCATGGCGATTTCGATCTGCCGGTCGAGTTCCCAGGCGCCGGCGAGCTCGATTCGATCCTGCACCTTGGCCTGCAGGGCGAGGAGTTTTTCCATTTCGTCGGGCGCGAGGTTCTGGCCGAGCCGGGCGTTGATTTCGTCGTAGCGGCGCAGGATTTTTCGCGTCGGCTCGACGGCTTCCTCGACGTTGCCCCACACGTCCTTTTCGGGGTTGAGCTGCGGTTCCTGGGAGAGATAGCCGGCGGTGAAACCGGGCGTGATGTCGGCCGCGCCGTCGAACTCGCGGTCCTGTCCGGCCATGATTCGCAACAGCGTGCTCTTGCCGGCCCCGTTGCGCCCCAAGACGCCGATCTTGGCGCCGGGATAGAAGGCCAGCCAGATGTTCTTGAGCACTTCGCGCTGGCCGTGCTTCTTGGTGAGATTGGCGATCTGGTAGATGTATTGCTGGCCCATCGAGCGGTCGAACGCCGGCGGAGCCGGGGGCTGGTGGATGGATCGTCGCGCGGCCCAACGATGCCGCGGCACAGCATTTTAGCAGTTGGCCAGCGGGCGGACAGGGCACGCTAAACGTCAAAGTCGCCGCGATTGAAACAGTCTGGCGGGCGAGGGGATTTCGCCTGCGAGACACCGCATTTGGCTAGTCTTCGCCGGCAACGTCGCCGCACTTTGACCCACGCCAGCCCAGCGCGACGCGCGATCCTGCTGGGTCGGCAAGATTTCTCGCCTGCGGTAAGCCTTTGGGCTGTTCGGCTTGCATGGGTTGGCGGCGAAAAAGTTTTCCGATCGCTCCGTTCGTTCGATCAATGAGCTTGAAAGGGCATCAACCAGTCGCAGCGATGGAACGGGCGGTTCCAACCAGGCGAGCCATCCGGCTCGCGACGGTGAAGCGCACTGCGGTGGGTAAACTGCCAGGGCCGTGCAGGCCCCAACTGCACATGAGGCGGCCAAGGATGTGCCGCCCACCCCCAAAAAAGACGTGACAATGGAGGCGGACGTCATGCGAAACTCTCTTCTGCGGGTAGCGGCTGCGCTTGTGCCCGCGATCCTAAGCTTGCCCGGCGTCGCCCGGGCCCAGGATTATTCGTTCTTGCATTCGGTGGCTTCGACGAACCAGCCGTACGCGACCAATCAGCCGTATGTTTCGTCGTACTACTCGCAGGCTCCCACGCAGAGCAGCTATTTTGCGGGCGGCGAGAAGCAACAGGCTTCGCCGTCGGACGGTGCGGCGGCGGCGGCGACCGGTTCGTCGGGATGTTGTGACAATGGTTGCGACGCCTGTTGCGATTACTGCGACGTCGGCACGTGGCGCGACAACACGCTGTTCTCCTTCGGCGGCGAAGCGTACAAGTCGCTGGGCGACGCCTCTGCCGCGATCTTCACTCCGCCTAGTTTCATGAACAGCGCCGGCCTGGTCGGTACGGTCAACACCGGCTTCTCGCTGTGGTCGTTGGAGAACATCCGTGGACAAATCGGCGCCAGCTACGGCGTCTACGACTTCAAGGGCCGCGACACGGTGTCCACCTCCTCCTCCGAACAACAGACGTTCGTCACGCTCGGCGTGTACAAGCGCAGCGAAGTGTGCTACGGCGACCGCGTTTGCTGGGGACTGGTCTACGACCAGTTCTGGGCCCACCAGTGGGGCGTGTTTGCCAGCGAGCTGTACGTCGGCCAGTTGCGCGCCATCATCGGTTACGCCACAAGCGAGTGGAACGAGTTTGGCCTGTGGGGTGTTTTGCGCACGACGGGCGATGACTCGGTCTTCCTGATTTCGCCGCCGCCGGTGCGGGCCATGAACCAGTACAACGTGTACTGGCGGCACAATTTTGATTTCGGCGGCCAGACGATGGTCTACATCGGCGGCCACGACCCGGCCGACATCGGCAGTTGGGTCTTTGGCTTGTTGGGCCAGGCGCCGTTGAGCGACTATCTGGCGCTGTACGGCAACTTCACGTTTTCCGAACCCGGCTCGGCCAGCGGAACCGTCGGCTCCATCGAGCAGGAATGGGCCTTCGGCGCCGGCGTGACCTGGTACTTCGGCGGCAAGGCCGTCAGCCCGACCATCTCGGGCCGCAAGGGCTTGCCGCTGTTGCCCGTGGCCAACAACGGTTCGTTCCTGATCACGAATTAAGGAGAATCGGTGGGCTGATTCTGCTTCGAAAGCCGGCGGCGCGTGTGCGCCGCCGGCGTTTTTTGTTGCCATTAGCCCGAAGCGCCAGCGAGGGAGAACCGCTCAAACGCTATGCTCCCTCGCTGGCCAGGATTATGCAAGTGACAGCGTCTGATCGCCGATGCCGGAATGCAGCCGCAACGCGGCGACCTGCGATAGCCAGGGGCGCAGCCCCTGGAACTGGTGAGACAACGTGCTCTTCAAGCCCCAACGGGGCGCTCTCAGATCGCCCCGTTGGGGCTAACAAAACGTTGCTTTGAAACCGGAGTCCAGGGGCGTTGCCCCTGGCTATTGCAGGTTGGGCCTACGGCCCACCATAGTTGACGGACCTTCTGCTTGCACTTGCATAATCCTGTTGCGCTTCGGGCTAGTGGCGGCTTCACGCGGCGCCCGGCCCGGTGGGCCGGGGGCTCAACGTTCATTCATTCCCACTCGATCGTGGCCGGGGGCTTCGAGCTGATGTCGTAGACCACGCGGTTGACGAGCGACACTTCGTTGATGATGCGGGTCGAGATGCGGGCCAAAAGCTGGTGGGGCAAATGGCTCCAGTCGGCCGTCATGAAGTCTTCGGTCGTGACGGCCCGCACCGCGACCGTATCCTGATAGGTGCGGGCATCGCCCATCACGCCCACGCTTTGAACGGGCAACAGCACGGCGAAGGCCTGCGACGTGGTCCGATACAGTCCGGCCGCCTTGATTTCCTCGACGACAATCGCGTCGGCTTCGCGCAGCGTGTCGAGCCGCTGGCGGGTGACTTCGCCCAGGCAGCGCACGGCCAGCCCGGGACCGGGAAACGGATGGCGCCAGACGATTTCCACGGGCAATCCCAATTGCAGGCCCAGCGTGCGGACTTCGTCCTTGAACAGATTGCGCAACGGCTCGATCAGCTCGAAGCTCAAATCTTTCGGCAGTCCGCCGACGTTGTGGTGCAGCTTGATGGTGGCGGCCGGGCCGTCGGCCGCGGCGCCGCTTTCGATCACGTCGGGATAGAGGGTGCCTTGTGCCAGGAAGCGGGCGCCTTCGATCCTGGCCGCCTCGGCGCTAAAACATTCGATGAAGGCGTGGCCGATCCTGCGCCGTTTTTCCTGCGGATCGACGACGCCGGCCAGGGCCGCCAGGAACTTGTCCTCGGCCTTCACCACGTGCAGATCGGTTTTGAAATGGTTCGAGAATTCCTGGATGACCGAGGCCTCTTCCGCTTTGCGCAGCAGCCCATTGTCGATCAGAATGCATGAAAGCTGCGCACCGATGGCCTCGTAGATCAAGGCCGCGGTGACCGAAGAATCGACGCCGCCCGAAAGTCCGCAGACGACGCGGTTGGTGCCCACGCGGCGGCGGATCTCGTCGACCGCCTGTTCGGCAAAGTCGCCCAATCGCCACGTGCCCCGGCAACCGCAAATCTTCACGAGGAAGTTGCCAAGCAGCTTCGAGCCCAATGGCGTGTGCGTCACTTCCGGATGGAACTGCAGCCCGTAGATCGGCAGGCTGGCGTGCTTGACCGCGGCCACCGGACAGGTTTTCGTCTCGGCCAGCGGCACGAAACCTTCGGACATGGTCGAAACCTGGTCGCCGTGGCTCATCCAGACTTCGATCTCGTCGGGCACGCCGTCGAAGAGATCGGCGTGTGAAGTGACGCGGACGCTCGCGCGGCCGAACTCGCGCGACGGAAAACTTTTCACCTGGCCCCCCAGCGCCTCGCAAGCCAGGTGCAGCCCGTAACAGATTCCCAATACGGGGATGCCCAGGCGGAAAATCTCCGGATCGCACTTCGGCGCGCCGGGCTCATAAACGCTGGCCGGACCGCCGGAAAGGATGATGCCCTTGGGAGCGAGCTGGCGAATGCGCTTTGGCGTGATGTCGTGGCGGATGATTTCGCAGTAGACGTGCTGCTCGCGGACGCGGCGGGCGATCAGTTGAGCATACTGCGAGCCGAAGTCGAGGATGAGGACTTTTTCATCGGCGACCAGAGCGGTTGGACTGGCAGTCGTGGCCTGGGGGCTACGCTTCACGATTTTTCGACTCGTCGGGTGAGATCGCCCAACCTTTCGTCCGGCACCTTCCGTGACCTGCTTTCTAAACGAAAAGACCCGTCGGCTGGGACGGGTGGGAAACGGGTGATTATAAGCAGCGCGGCTAGGGTCGGCTAGGGGCCGTTTGTCCAAGGTGTCGTTTGTCCAAGGCAGCGGCCGGCCGCTATACTGGGCCATTGCCAAGCCGCGCGCGTGCGCAAGCGCGGGCCCTGCCCTTACCAAAAACGCCGAATCAGTTGTGCTAATACTGCTGACAAACGACGACGGAATCTACGCTCCCGGCCTGGCGGCCATGGAGCGCGAATTGGAGCGGCTCGGGGAAGTGTACGTCGTCGCGCCGGCGACCGAGCAAAGCGGCGTCGGACACGCGATCACCTATTTGAACCCATTGGTCGTCAAGGAGCTGTTCGAAGCGCGGCAGCGGCGCGGATGGGCCGTCGAGGGAAGCCCGGCCGATTGCGTCAAAATCGGCATCTTCGAATTCTGCCCGCGGCTGCCCGACCTGGTGGTCAGCGGCATCAACGGCGGGCTGAACGCCGGGATCAACGTGCTGTATTCGGGCACGGTGGCGGCGGCGATCGAAGGGGCCTTCTTCGGCATCACCAGCATAGCCGTGTCGCTCGAGTTCGACGACCATGCCCGGTTCGACGCCGCGGCGGTGCTTGCGCGCGGGGTGATCGAGCAGCTACTCGCCAGGAAATCTTCCGCGCCGCAACTTTATAACTTGAACATTCCGACCGTCGCGATCGAGTCGCGCGAGCGCCGCTTGAAGATTGTGCCGATGGGGCTGGAGCGGGCCCGCGAGCAATATGAAAAACGCGTCGATCCGCGGGGCCGCAGTTATTTTTGGGCTCTCTCGGATCCGATCGCCAGCGATGGCGAGCAGGAAACCGACGTTGCGGCCCTGCGGAAGGGATTTGTCACGCTCACTCCCCTGGATTTTGACTTGACCAAACGCTCCGAATTAGCGGAAATGGAGCGCTGGAAGTTTGACCTATCGGAACAGAAACCCGCCCGCTGACGATTTTGTGAACAGGAGAAGGCCGATGAGATTCGCACGGTACGCCCTGATGATTGCGACGCTGGTCGTCGCGATCGGTTGCGAAGGAAACGTTTCGACCGCGCCCCAAACCGCGGATGTTGGCTCCGGGGCGCCGGCTCCGCCATCGCCGGCCCCGCCGGGAAATCCCAACCAGGCAAAAGGCGAGCGTGCCGCCCAGATCGCTGCCGCGCCGGCGGCGGCGCCCGACGGCGCGCCGGAAGCGGCCGCCCAGAGCCCCGACGCCCAGCCGACGGCCGACGCCCCTCAGCCGGCCGGCCCAGGCAATAGCGATGACGGCACGGCCGAAGTCGCCAAAGCGGGCGTGGGCGCCAAAGGCCGCGACTACCAACCGGGCTTCGTCACCACGCCGATCGAGCAGTACTTTCGCACCGGCGAACGCATTGCCTTCGAAATCCAGATTCCCAGCGCCATGAAGCTCTACAAGGCCGGCCACGACAACAAGGGCCCCAAGACTCAAGAAGAGTTCATGGACATCATTATCAAGGAAAACGGAGTCGACTTGCCCGATCTGCCCAGCGGGGACGAATACGTCTACGACCCCAAGACCGAGCAGTTGATGGTCAAACATCCCGTCGCCAAACAGCCGTAGGGACCGCCTGACAGGCCGCGGTTAGCGCGGGCGGCCCGGGTCGGCCTGGTCGTAATCGGTGACCAGCCAGCGGTCGCCGCGCTTTTCGAGCTTGACTTTGAACTTGCGCACGAAGTGCTCGTAGGGAATCGTGCCGCGATTGTCTTTCCCTTCGATGCGGCCGGTGAAATAGGCCGTGGCCGTGGGGGGATTGGTGAGCTTGCTGATCCGCACTTCCAGGTCGGCGCCCACCGAGGCCGAACGAATCGTCACGTCGTCAAGCGCCGAGCGCGCTTGCGCGAGCTTGGGACACGCGGGCGAGATCGCGGCCAGCACCGCGGCGGCGTCGTTCGCTTCCAGAGCTTCCGCGATGCCGTCGAGCGTGTCTTCGACTTCCTCGGTGTCGGTGACGATGGTTCGCTCGAGCACCAGCATTGCGGCGGTAATCGCCAGGACCACTCCCATGGCCACCACGACCAGTCCCCGGCCGGTGCGCATGAAAATGATGCTCAGGATCACTTCCAGAACGATGCACAGCATGGTGGCGGGCCAGGGGCTTTCGACGAAGATCGTCACGTTCGTGCTCCCCGCGTCGGCTGGGGATTTGCGATTCGCCGGCGGCTGCGCCAGAACAAGGTTGCAGAAACCGCCAACAGCGCGGCCAGCAAGAGCCACAGCGGCCAGATCGGAATGATCAATTCGGCCGGCGGCCGCGCGTCGCCTTCTGCGCCGGGCTCGCGCGCGGCGCTTTCGCCCGCCGCTTGCCGCCGAACGATCTCCTGGCGCGCCCGGTATTGCATCTCCAACCGCCTTTGCCGCGCCGCATACTGCGGCCAAATGGCCAACAGGAACATCATGCCCGCGGCGCAAAACAGCGTCACCCAAAACCAGGGCGAATCGGTGAGGGGCCCTTTTGTGTGCGGCGGCGGAACGGACCCGGACATGGCGGTAAACGGTTGCGAAGGGGTTTAACACCAACACTTCTCGCATCATACCACTTTAGCCCCCGGCCTTGTCGGGGGATTGTTTTGCCGGGATCGGTTTGCCGCGGGAACGCGCATGGGTGACGACAAAAGGGTTCCCGCTGTAAGAACCGCAAAAGAGAATCCCCCGGCAAAGCCGGGGGCTAATGTGCGCGCGTTGCCGGCGGCGCTACGCTCGGCCGCGGCGCGCAAAGAGCGGGCCGCCATAGATGGCCGCCGGGCCAAGCTGTTCTTCGATCCGCAGCAGTTGATTGTATTTGGCCGTGCGGTCGGTGCGCGAAGCGCTGCCGGTTTTGATCTGGCCGGTGGAAAGGGCCACGGCCAGATCGGCAATCGTCGCGTCTTCGGTTTCGCCGCTGCGGTGGCTGGTGACCGTCGTGTAGCCGTTGCGCTCGGCGAGCCCGATGGCCTCGATCGTTTCGGTGAGCGTGCCGATCTGGTTGAACTTGATCAGGATGCTGTTGGCCACGTGTTCGTCGATGCCGCGCTGAAAGCGGGCGGTGTTCGTGACGAAAATGTCGTCGCCCACGAGCTGGACCTTGCCGCCCAATCGTTTGGTGAGCAGTCGCCAGCCGTCCCAGTCGTCCTCGCTCGCGCCGTCCTCGACGGAGCAGATCGGGTATTTTTCGACCCAGCCGGCCAGCAGGTCGACCATGCCTGCCGCGTCGAGCTGGCGGTTGTCGATCGTGTAGGTTTTTTTCTTTTCGTCGTACAGTTCCGTGGCCGCCACGTCGACGGCGATCCACACCTGATCTGCGGCCCGGTAGCCGGCCGCGGCGATGGCTTCGAGAATCAAGTCGAGGGCGGCGGCGTTGCCGGGCAAATCGGGAGCAAAGCCCCCTTCGTCGCCCACGGCCGTGTTGAGCTTTTTGGACTTGAGCACCTTCTTGAGGTGATGGAAAATCTCGACCCCCGCGCGGAGCGCTTCGGAAAAGGACGCAAAGCCCAGCGGCATGACCATGAACTCCTGGACGTCGACCGAGTTGTCGGCATGCCGGCCGCCGTTGATGATGTTCATCATGGGCGCCGGCAGCACGCGTGCGCCGGGTCCGCCCAGGTAGCGATAGAGCGGCAAGTTGCAATGTTGGGCCGCCGCGTGCGCCACGGCCAGCGACACGCCGAGGATGGCGTTGGCGCCTAATTTTTTCTTGTTCTCGGTGCCGTCGAGCTCGATCATTCGCCGGTCGATGTCGGCCTGCTGGAGGGCGTCCATCCCGTCGAGCGCATCGGCCAGTTCTGTGTTCACGTTTTCGACGGCCCGCAGAACCCCCTTGCCCAGGAAGACTTTCGACTGCTCGGTGTCGCGCAGCTCCCAGGCTTCGTGCGCTCCGGTGCTCGCGCCGCTGGGCACGCTGGCGCGTCCGAACGAACCGTCGACGAGGGTCACGTCGACTTCGACCGTCGGATTGCCGCGGCTATCGAGAATCTGGCGTCCGTGAATTTCGACGATCGTGCTCATGGGGTTCTTCCGTCCTTCAGCCCCGGCTTCGCCGGGGGATCGCGGTGAACGCGGACCGTCAGCAGAATCCCCCGGCGAAGCCGGGGGCTAAACCGCTATTACCGATTCAAAGACTTCGACTTTCGTGCCGACGACCATCCGCTCGACTTTTTCGCGAAACTCCTGCATGTGGGGCGCGGTGAAGTGGGCCCGCAGGGCGTCGAGCGATTCCCACTTTTCCTGCATCACGACGACGTTTTCGCGGAGCGGCTTCTTGGGCGGATCGGTGAGGGCGAAGTCGATGCTGGGCGCATATTCGAGGCATCCGACTTCGGCGCGAACGCGCGGCAGCAAATCGCGTTGCGCGGCCAGGAACGCCTCGCGCCGGCCGGCGTGTAGTTCGATCGTGGCGACAACGTAAATCATGCGTGTGTCATCCGGGCCAAGAAACGGCGAGCAAACGACCGCGAATTTGGCATTGTGTAGCGCTCGATCGATTCACGCAATGGGGCGAAAGAAGAAAGGATGAAGGATGAAGGATGAAGGCGGAAGGATGAAGGCGGAAGGCGGAAGGCGGAAGGATCGATTCCATGCTGGTGCGTTCAGCCTTCAGCCTTCAGCCTTCTGTCCTCCCCGCGGCGCGCTTCGGTGATCTCGATGGCTTTGAGCAGGCCGCGGGCCTTGTTGAGCGTTTCCTGATATTCGTCCGCCGGGACGCTGTCGGCCACAATTCCCGCGCCGGCCTGAACGTACGCCTGGTTGCCTTGCACGACCATCGTGCGCAGCGCGATGCAGGTGTCCATGTTGCCGTTGAAGTCGACGTAGCCGACGGCGCCGGCGTACGGACCGCGGCGGTGCGGCTCGATCTCGTCGATGATCTCCATCGCCCGAACCTTGGGAGCGCCCGAGACGGTTCCGGCAGGCAGGCAGGCGCGCAAGGCGTCGAAGGCGTCGCGCCCTTCGGCCAACTGCCCGCAGACGTTCGACGTGATGTGCATCACGTGGCTGTAGCGCTCGATAGTCATCACGTCCGAAAGCTCGATCGAGCGGTAGCGGGCCACGCGGCCGACGTCGTTGCGGCCCAAGTCGACCAGCATCACGTGCTCGGCCCGCTCCTTCGGATCGGCCAAAAGCTCTTCGGCCAACCGCCGGTCCTCCTCGTCGGTCGCCCCGCGGCGGCGCGTGCCGGCCAAGGGGCGGACCGTGACGCGGCCCGAGACCACGCGGACCATGATCTCCGGCGAACTGCCCACGAGCGTAACGCTGGGGGTGCGCAGGTAGAACATGAACGGGCTGGGATTGACGACCCGCAGCGTGCGATAAATCTCGAACGGCTCGCAGTGGATTTCCAGTTGCAGCCGCTGGCTGATGACGACCTGAAACACGTCGCCGGCGCGGATGTATTCGACGCATTTTTCGACGGCCCGCTCGAAATCTTCCCGCGTGAAATTGGAGCGGAAGGCGATCGCGGCGGGTCCGCCGGTGGCGATGTCGGCCGGCGGCAGCGTGAGGTCGGGCCGCTCCAGTTGCGCCACGATCCGGTCGACGCGGCGCTGGGCGTCGGCATAGGCGGCCGCCAGATCGGCGCCGAACTTGTCGAGCCGGGCCATCGCCACCACGACGTTCGTCTTGTTGACGTGATCGAAAACGACCATGTGGTCGTAAAACGCGAAGGCCAGATCCGGCAGCGCGCGATCGTTGGGCGGCGCGTCGGGCAAATGCTCCGAATAGCGAATGACGTCGTAGCCGGCGTAGCCGACGGCGCCGCTGGTAAAAGGGGGCAACTGGTCGAGCGTGGCCGAGCGGATCGCCTCCACGCGACTTTTAAGCTCATCGAGCGGATCGGCCGAAGTGAAGGTTTGCGTGCCATTCTCGGAGACGACCGTGACTTGCGAATCCCGGGCTTCCAACTGCAAGAACGGGTCGGCGGCCAGAAAGCTGTAGCGGCCCACTTTTTCGCCGCCGATGACGCTTTCGAACAAACAGGCGCTCGGGCCCGCGTCGATCTTGTGAAAGGCCGAAACGGGGGTCAGCGTATCGCCCAGCAGGCGGCGGCAGACCGGCACGAACTGGACGCCCGTGGCCAGTTTCTTAAACGCGTCAAAATCCGGGAAGTACTTCATGAGTGCGGCCGCGCCCCCGTCGGACGCGGCACCCCCAGTCGCAAGGGCGCGGTTCTATTCAACGAAAGGACACTGGCACGGCCGGGTCTGGTTCGGCCGGCTTTCAACCGGAGGCTTTCAGGCCGCGGGCGAGCGAGTGTTTCGCGGCTTTCCTCCGGCGGCCTCTATCGTTCGAGCTGCGAGGTCGAAAGTAAAGCTTATCAGGCGCTTGGCGGCGCGACAACGCGTCACGATTTGCTCGAACCAGGGCGCGTTTTTTGGTCGATAGCTTGCGTTTTTCGCGCCGGCCGCTATTCGCCTTGAACACCCCTTTGGGTGTTGTTAGAATCCCACTGGCCTTGCGCTCCCCCTTGATATAATTGATCTGTATGGCCGCTAGCGCGACGCGGTTGCCGGGCAGGTCGTGTCATGCGGCCGCCACAGACCGACTCTTGGGGATTTCCATGAAGTGCCAGCAATGTAACAAGACGGCCACCTTCCACATCACGGAACTGACCAACGGCAAGCCGCAAGAATTGCACTTGTGCGAGGAGCACGCGCGGCAATATCTGACGCAGTCGGACGACGAGCCGGCCGTGGCGCCCAGCCTGGCCGGCGTGCTGGCCCAGCAATTAGCCGTCGGCCAGACGGCCGAGGATCTTGCGCGGCTCGACCAGCGCACCTGTCCGGTGTGCGGCGTAACGTTCTACGAGTTTCGCAATCAGGGCCGCCTGGGCTGCCCCTACGACTACATTTGCTTCAAGGCCGAACTCGAACCGCTGATCGTCAACATTCACGGCGAAACGGAGCACACGGGCAAGAAGTCGGCCAGATTCCCCGAAGGGACCGAAAACCGCACGCAGCTCATCCGCCTGCGGCGCGAGATGAAGGAAGCGATTGACGAGGAGGACTACGAGCTGGCGTCAAAGCTGCGCGACGACATACGCAACATCGAGGAGCCGCCCAGGAAGAAGTAGCCTGGGCCGGTAGTGGAACGATAGCCGTGGACCTCAACGAACTGGTAACCAAGAGCGGCGAGTGGCTGCGGGGCAGCGGCCCCGAGAGCGATATCGTCATCAGCAGCCGCGTGCGGCTGGCGCGCAACCTGGCCGAATTCCCCTTCATCAGCCGCGCCAGCCAGGAGGACCGCACCGAGATCGAGGAGATCCTCCGCGACCGCGTCCTCGAGATCCAGGAATCGGGCGAGTTGGAATACGTCAACGTCAACGAGTTGAAGGTCATCGACCGCCAGTTTCTCGTCGAACGCCAATTGATCAGCCGCGAGCACGCCGAAAGCGAGGGTGCCCGCGGAGTGGCCATCGCCCGCAACGAGCAGGTCAGCCTGATGGTCAACGAAGAGGATCACCTGCGGATCCAGGTGATGCACAGCGGCCTGGACCTGGAAGGGGCCTGGCAGCAGATCGACCGGATCGACTCGCTGCTGGCCGACGTGCTGGCGTTCGCCTATCACCCCAAGCTCGGATTCCTGACGGCCTGCCCCACGAACGTCGGCACCGGCGTGCGCGTCAGCGTGATGTTGCACTTGCCGGCGCTGGTGATCACGCGGCAGATCGACAAGGTGTTCCGCAGCCTGCAGAAAATCAGCCTGGCGGTGCGTGGGCTGTACGGCGAGGGCTCGCAGGCCATGGGCGATTTCTACCAGATTTCCAACCAGATCACGCTCGGCAAAAGCGAGCTCGAGCTGGTCCGGCAAGTCGGCGACATCGTGCCGGTTTTGATCGATTACGAGCGCCGTGCCCGCGATTTTCTGGTCCGCGAAAGCCACGAAAACCTGCACGACAAGGTGAGCCGGGCCTACGGCATCCTGCGCACGGCGCAGACCATCAGCTCCGAGGAGACGATGCATTTGCTGTCCAGCGTGCGGATGGGCGTGAATTTGGGCCTGATCGACGATTTGCAAATCCCGCTTTTGAACGAGCTTTTCATCCACACCCAGCCGGCGCACTTGCAAAAGCTGCGCGGCGTGGAGCTCGACACGGCCGACCGCAACATCGAGCGGGCCCGCTACCTGCGCCGCCACCTGAACAAGGAAGACGGCGACGGGACGGGGAAGAACTGACCGGCGAAGCCGCCAGGCTGCCGCGCGGGTCGTTTGGAGCCGTTGATTTCCGGGGACTGATTGGTCGTATCGCTTCGCCGCCCAAGACTTGTCGACCGATTACTTCCGCGTCCTCAGGCACCGCGCCAGCGGCAAAACGACGAGACCCAAAGCCAACAGCGTGAGCGTTGCCGGCTCGGGAATCATCGGCATCAGGTTCACCTGGTGAAACTGGCTGATCTGGGCGTTGGCCAGGATGTCGGCCTCGGATGCGAAGCGGCGCACTGCGGAGGGACGCGAGGCCCGCATGAGGGGATGAAGCATGTCCAGATGGGCACTCGTCGTTTCAAGAGGAATCGCCGAGCCGGAAAACGGCAAGGGAGCCGTCACGTCGACGTCGTCGTCGACCCGTTCCGCGACGAAGGCGTTGTTGGCGCTTGAAAGTCCCAGCGCGTGGCCGAACTCGTGCAGGGCCGTCGTCAATAAATCGTGGCGGGCGGCGGCTCCCACGCCGCCGGTGTACTCTCTGCCCACGTTCATCGTTCCGCCGCCCAGATCGGCGGTGTAGTTGGTGAACGTGATGAATTCGCCGGAAGTGGCCGGCGTCGGATCGACAAACCAGATGGTCGACCCATCGCTGTCGAAGGCCACTGAGCCCGAGGTCTCCCGGTGGGGAACGCCCCCTTCGCTCAAGAGAATGTGCGTGCCGGTCGCGGTGGCCAGCGAAAACCAGCCGAATTCAAGCGACAGCGTAAAGTCGTCGGCATAGGCCGATTCCCAGTAGGCGACCGCGGCGCTGGCGAGCGACTGCAGCACGCCGCCCCCTTCGGTGTTCGCAGGCTCGGACTCGGCGACGCCGAAGCCGGTCAGCGTTTCGCCGGGATTGCGGAAGGTGGCGTTAATCGTGATGGCCTGGCACGGAGATGCCGCCACGAGCGCGAGGACAACAGGGGCGAGTACCCAGAATCGCGGTCGGCCGGGCGGCCGCGAGAGGGTCGAGTTGCGAAGTGGCATGGAGCTGCACCGAATCCCGGCTCGAATTGTCGGAGCGATTCTAGCATGCGGGCGGCAGGACTGCAACAAGATCCGGGCGGTTCGAAAGGGCGTTTTGCAGAGAAGGCTAAGCCGCAAGCGGCTGGACGGCTTGGGGCGATCAGCCGGCCGTCATCTGCTGGCGGATCGCCGAGACGACTTCTTTGGGTACGAAGCGGGCCAGCTCGTCGTCGCCGGCCATCGAGGCGATCTGCTTGATCAGCGAGCTGGAGACGTGCGAGAACCCCTCGTCGGCCATCAGTAAGACCGTCTCGATGCCCGGGTCGAGCTTGCGGTTGGCCATGATCATCGTGAATTCGGCCTCGATGTCGCCCAGCGAGCGCACGCCGCGCAATAGCACCTGGCCCCCGCACTGCCGGCAGAAACTGACCGCCAAACCGGAAAAGGACCGCACCTCGACGTTCTTCAAGTGTTTTGTGCTCGAGCGCACGAGCGCCACGCGCTCCTCGGGCGAAAAGAGCGATTGCTTCTCGATATTGATGCCGATCCCGACGATCAGCTTGTCGACCAGCCGGCTGGCGCGCTCGATGACGTTCAGATGCCCGAGCGTGATCGGGTCGAACGAGCCGGTGTAGACGGCGATGCGCGAGTTGGAATTGCTCATGGCGCCCTTGGCCCTGCGGAAGATGCTTACCCGCGTCCGCGTAATTCTAGCCTGCTCGGGCGAGCGGAGCGAGAGAAAAGCGAAGGGAATGCGCGCGCGACGAGCAAGCCAGGGTCGGATGCGAAGCCGTTCGGACAATTCTCCCTCGCTGGCGCTTCGGGTTAGTATTGCCGCCGGAGTCGCTAGTTGACTTCCATCGTCAGCCAGCGGCGATAGGCGAGCGCTCCCAGCAGCAATCCGAAGCCGGCCAATACGACTATAAAGACGGTGACGCCCAGGAAGGGACGGAACTGTTGGAGCTTGGGAACCTGGTTCCACCAGTAGGTAAGCCAGCTCAGCACGTAACCCATCGTAAAGAGCGAACCGATCAATAGTCCCAGGAACCAGGGCAACCAGTAACGCAGCCGCAGGGTCGCAAGCGCGATCCCGTACAACAGGATCGACAGGGTCCAAAGAATCGCGGCGTGACCCCCGAATTGGGAAAGGAGATTCCACTCGCCCGCCCACGCCAGGGGCAGGTATCCAAGCGCGCTAACGAGCGAGGCCACGGCGGTCCAGCCCGCAAAGTCCCAGAGCATGGCGCCCATGAACTGGCGGACGAATTGCCGGCGCGTGACCGGCCGGGTGCACTCGCCGGCCAACGCCATCGAGCGGAATCGCCAGGAACTCAAAGGAATGAACAAGACCACGATGCCGGCTACCGCCGCGACGAGCAAGGCTGCGTCAGCGTTCCCTGACGCCAGGCCGGTCGCGGTCACGACCGCGATTACGAGCGCCAACAGCAGGCCGATCTCGGTCCAGGACGCGGCGCACGGAATCAGCCAGCGCCGCCACTGCCAGGCGAATCTCCCGGGGGAACCGATCCGCCATTCGATGGCCGCGTCGCGCAGGTGCAAGAGCGGCTGCTTCCAGCGGCTGGTAACTTCGTGCGACCGATCGAGCACCAGTTCGTCGCTGAAGGTCCCGGCCCGATCGCGCGCGAGCACGAGCGCCAGCGCGGCGATGGGATAGGCCAGTACGGCCAGCACGATAGCGGCCGTCGAAGCGAGGGGCTCCTCGCCGTTGAAGAATCGCACCAACAGCGCGGCGCCCGGGCGCTGGGTCGCGATCCAAACGAGAAAGACCGGCAGCAAACCAAGCAAGACGATCGCCCGAGGCCACAAGAGCACGAGCGCCGACAGCGTGCCGGCCAGCGAACCGAGCGCGATCACGCGCAATGGGCTCATGGCGGTCATGTTTGCTTGCGCCCACGGCACGGCGGCCCAAATCACCGGGCTCACGAGCGCGCCCACGAGCAAGTGTGGTCCCACGAAGCCAGGCACGACGTGGGCCGCCGGGCCGGTCAGCAAACGGCGCAGGTGCAAGGCAGCCAGGCTTCCGGTAACGCCAGAGAGCAGGAGCGACAGGAGCAGCCCCGTGGCGACGAGACCCCGATCCGGTCTTTCGTGCGGGGTCGCCCAACGCGTCGGCAGAATCACCAGCGCGACCCACAAGTACAGGCCGCCAAAGATCCAGAACCTCAGGCGTCCCAGATACGTCCGTGCCACCTGCGCGTATCTATTCATCGTGCAGCTCCAGGAAAATCTCTTCCAGGTTCAAGTCCTGGATCTCGACCGTGGCGTGCCACTGGGACTCGATCCGCTCGACCAGCTCCGCGGTTATCTCGCGCGTCGTCAGGAGCGCCTCGTTCCCGTCGATCCGCTGCCGCAAAATGCCGGGCAGGTCAAAAGCTTCGGGAAACGTGTTGGTGGAAACGAGCCGCAGCCGTTTGATGCGGTCTTTCAGCTCGCCCAATTCGCCGAAGAAGCTGATCGCGCCCGATTGCAGGATCGCCACGCGGTCGGCCACGCGTTCCAGGTCGGACGTGATGTGCGTGGAAAACAGCACGCTGCGGCTGCCGCCCGCGGCGATTTCGAGCACCACCTTCAAGAATTCGCGCCGTGCCGCCGGGTCGAGCGCGGCCACCGGCTCATCGAGCACGAGAAAATCGGGCTCGTGCCCCAGGGCCAGCACGATGGCCAGTTTCTGCAGCTCGCCGACCGACAGCGTGCCGGCGCGCTGGGCGAGCGGAATCTTCCAGTCGCGCGCCAGTTGGTCGACGAGCGCGCGGTTCCAGCGGCGGTAGAACGAGCCGACGTAGTCGATGATGTGCCGCACGCGCATCCACGGATAGAGCTGCGGGGTCTGCGGCACGTAGCCGATGTGCTCCTTGGCGCTGGCGCTCAGGTTCCAGGCCGTCTCGCCCAGGATGGTCGCGGTGCCGTGCTCGGGTTTGGCCAGTCCCAGGGCGCAGCGGATGAGGGTCGTTTTGCCCGCGCCGTTCTTGCCCAACAAGCCCACCACGCTGCCGGCGGGAATCGCCAGGTCGAGCCGATCGAGCACGGGGCGGCCGGAATAAATTTTGGAGACGGCCACCAGTTCGAGGACGTTTTCTCGGTTGTTCATTTTCCGTCGAGCTCCTTGAGGAGGCGGTCGAAGAGCGGTTTGAGCTGGCTGCCTGAGAGAGATAGCTGATACGCTTCGGCGGCGACCTGGTGTAACAGGGGCAGCAGTTTATCCTGCCGCTCGCGCAAGGTGCCGTTGTCGCCGGCCGGCGGGCGCGGGGCGACGCGCATCCCCTGCCCGCGGACGAGCTCCACCACGCCGTCGCGCTCCAGGAGCGAATAGGCCTTGGAGACGGTCATGGGATTGACTTCCAGCTCGAGGGCGACCTGTCGCACCGAGGGGAGAAAATCGCCGACCCGCACGCGCCCGCTGGCCGCGTGGCGGCGCACCTGGTCGACCAGTTGCCGGTAGATGGGCACTCCGGACGTGGGAAAGACCTGAAACAGGAAGTCGGCTGGCATGTGTATTAGTGTAGTAATACACAGGCGAAACGCAAGAGGGCGATGATTTTTGAGCGATGCGGCAATCGCCGGGCAAAGATCAAGCCCAGGGAAGGCCTTCCCTGGGCTTTGTGCCGCTGGGGTTCGCGGCTCAATCCAGTAAAGCGGCGCGGCCTGGACGGCACCCTACCGCTATCACTCCGATTCCCAGTTGAATTCCCGACGGGGAGCACCGGCGGGTTGCAGCATCTGGTCGAGGAGCTGCCGGGCGCGAGTCGAGGTCGGTGCGGTGGCCGACTTCGAGGTCTCAGCTTCCAGGGCGGGGACGGCAGCCTGGCCCAAGTTCCACAAACAATGCGCGGCTTGGCGCCGTATTCCTGGTTCGTCATGGCCCAGCAGATTGACAACTTCCGGTGCCAGGGCCGGGAACCGGGCGATATGGGTTACATGCTCTCCGTTAGGAAAGAACAATTCGGGCCTGTCCAGCAAAGACAGGGCCTTCGAGAGGTCCTGCGAATTCTGTCCGGATAACGCGGCGCGGAGCCAATCGGCCAGTGCCGGGGCATCATGGTCCATGACGGCCAACCGCATACGGGCCAGGTCGGCGACCGCCGGATCTTTGTCCTGCATGGCGGACACCAGCAGAGGGACAATTTCATCCTTCGCTTTGCTGACCGGCAGGACGTTCACCGCGAACAGGCGCTGGTTGCCGTTGCCCGATTTCAAAGCTTTAGTGACTATGGGCAGGACGTCATCCAACGGCGCCTTCCCGACGGCGAAGATGGCCGCTTCGCTCAGTTCACGCTCCCTACGGTCCGTCGACGAAGGCGCGTAGGCTTGCATGGTGGCGAAGATCGTCTCCGTTGCCTCGCGTCCGTAGCCGTTGGCAGCGAATTCGGCCAGCGCGTACATCGCGTCGCGCCGCAACACCGGGCTGAGATCGCGATGCAACAGGGTCGTCCACTCGTCGAAGGTTTTCTCGTCGTAGCGCAGGTTGCGTGGGTACGGTGAAGTCGGAGGGGAAGGACGCAATGCCGGTGGCGCCGTTTGCGGCGGTATCACTGGCGCGGGTGTCGCTTGCGGAACGGGCTGCTGGGGAGTCGCTTGCGGCGGTATGGAAGCGCGGGGCGCGACGGGAATCGTGGGCTGTACGGCGGCCCGGGGCGCGACATGGGGCGGAGCGTTGAGCTCCGCCAGCTTACGCTCGGCTTCGGCGACGTAGAAGTTGGCGGACGCCATTTCCAGCGCCTCGCCCCCCTTCGTGCCGCTTTCATACAGGACCTTGATGCTCTTTTCGAAATCCCGCATGCGGTCCAGGTGGGCTGTCGCGGCAGCGATGCGATCCTCGTGCTTGCGAGCCGCGTCCAACGCAGCCACCATCCAGCGGCTCGACCAGATGTATACGCGGTCGGGCGTGATCGTGGCGGCTTTCCAGCTAGCCACCGCCGCTCCGTACGCCTGTTTGGCCGTTTCCACCATCCTTTGCTGCGCCCTGTGTACCGCTGAATCGGGCTCGGCGCCCACAAAGAACCAGAGATTTTCGGATTTAGGGTTTTCCGGGGCGGGCGGCGCCGGGACGGGTTCCTCTACTGGGCCGACGACCGGCTCCCTTTGCGACTGAACGCGCGGGCTGGCGGGTTGTGCCGCGGGTTTTACTTCGGCGGGCCCGGCAGGTTCCTGGGCCACCAGTTGCACGCGCACGAGCGCGGCGAATGCCAGGCACGCGGCAGCAGCGAACACAAATGTTTTCTTCATCGCGGAGTCCTCCTTCTGTTCTTTGGTCACGAGACGCCGAATGCGGGCGGCCAGGGGGCGGCCGCGCAGGGCCGAGCCGTAGCGGGCCCGCGGACCGGCCAGTTCGCTTAGGTGCACGAGAATCTTGGCATAGGCGGTTGGCTCGCCGGCCGTGGCGGCGCGGTCGCAGGCCCATTCGGCCGCTTCGTCAAAGCGGCGCACGGCCCACCAGCTCAGGGGATTGAACCAGTGCACGAGCGCCAGCACGCGCACGGCCAGCGATTTCCAGACGTCGCCGCGCCGCCAGTGGGCCAATTCGTGCCGCAAGATCGCTTCGCGCTCGGCGGCACTGAGCTTGCGCCACAACGGCTCGGGCACGAGCAATTCGTAGCCGCGCGGCAGGCGGCAGAGCATCGGTCCCAGATTGCCCGTCACGCGCAGCGCGGTCGGGCGGCCAGTACCCTGCCCGGCCAGCAACGTGCGCCACTCGTCTTGCCAGGTTGGGTCGCCTTCGATCCCGGGCGGCAGACGAAAAACAAACCAGCAGTAGCCCACCAGCCAGAGGGCAACGAGCGCCGCAATGCCGACCATCCATGCCATGAGCGCCAGTTGCGGCCAACTGGGCACCCATCGAGCCGACTGAACGGCCGATGGACGGGCGGGCGACGACGCCGGCGGAGCCGCCACGATCGGCGGACCGGATTCGATCGGCATCGCTTCCGGTGTGATCGGCGGCAATGTTGCCATCTCGGAATCGGCCGCGTAAACATCGGACCGTGGCGGCGCAGGCTCGACTGCCGGCATCGGCGCCGGCTCCGCCGGGTACCACGGCACGTCGATCGGAAGCCGCACGAGGAAGCAGCCCACCAGCAGCGTCATGCACCACGCGATGCGGTGCAGCGCCGGCGAAGTGATCCTCGCCAGCTTCAAAAGAAGCGCCGCCGTCACGCCGGCCAGCGCCAGCCACAGCGTCGAGCGAGCGATTTCAGCGGGCAACCAATCGACAAACGGGCTCATGGCGGCCTCCTTACTTTCGCTGGGTTTTCGAGTTTCGTTCGGCCTGGGCGATGAGTTTTTTGAGCTGGGCGATTTCCTCGCTCGTCAAGTCCCAGTCGCGCACCAGGTGGGCCACCAGCGGCACGACGCTGCCGCCGCTGACGCGCTCGACCAACAGGGCCAGATGCCGGGCGCTGACTTCGGCCGGCTCGACGGCCGCGACATAGCGGGCCGGCCGGTCGGCCGTGCGGTCGACTACTTTCTTCTCGACCAGCCGATTGAGCCGCGTCTGGATCGTGGTGTAGCCGATCGCGCGTCCCAGGCCGGCGTGCGCGGCCGACAGGGTCACGGGCCCTTCGCGCCACAGCATCTGCATGATTTCCATTTCGCCGGCGGAAAGCCGGGGCGGTTTGCGGCGCTTCGTCACGCGAGCCTCCTTTTTCACGACACCTGTCATAAACCGGATTTTACTACCCATGTCATAAATTGCAAGAGGCAAAATCAGGTGCCCTGCTCACGCTGGTCGTGAGCATACTGCGCGATAGGCAGGGCGATGGCACACTAGCCCGAAGCGCCAGCGAGGGGAATTCAAGGCTGCTCCGCAACGCTCCCTCGCTTGCGCTTCGGGCTAGTGTGCGAGCGCGGCGACGAGCCGCTCGACGTCGGACTCGTCGTTGTAGGCGTGGGCGGCCAGGCGAAGCTTGCCGCCGCGGGCACTCAGGACGACGCCGGCATCGAGCAGCCGGCGCTTGACTTCCAGGGCGTCGCGGCCCGCTAGCTCGAAGGAGACGATTCCCGAGCGGTGGTCGCCCTCGCGGGGGCTAACGATCGTGGCGCCTGTTTCTTCGAGGCGGCGGCAAGCCAGGTCGGTGATCTCGAGAATCCTTGCGCCGATCGCCTCCTGGCCGTATTCGGCCAACAGTTCCAGGCTTTCGGCCAGGCCGAGGAAACCGACCATGTTTTGCGAGCCGCCTTCGTAGCGGGCGGCCGAGGGTTTGAGCGCCAGCTCGATGCGGGCGTAGTCTGCGGCGTGGGCGACGCTGTGCCAGCCTATGCCGATCGCGCGCAGCAAGTCCAAGTGCTCGCGCCGCAGATAGAACAGCCCGGCCCCTTCGGGCCCCAGGAGCCATTTGTGTCCGTCGGCGGCCAGAAAGTCGATTGACGCGGCCTTGACGTCGAGCGGAAAGACGCCGAGCCCCTGAATCGCGTCGACGAGCACGAGCGCCCCGCGGCGATGCGCCATTTCGGCCACGGCCGCCGGATCGCAGCGCCAGCCGCTGAGATAACCGACCCAACTGACGGCCACGATGCGGGTCCGCGCGTCGCAGGCGGCCTCCAAACGTTCAAGATTGAGCCGGCCGCCGTCGGAGAGCACGCGGCGCGTTTCGACGCCGCGTGACGCCAGATTCAGCCACGGATACTGATTCGAGGGAAACTCATTGTCGAGCGTGACGACGTTGTCGCCCGGGCGCCAGGGATACCCTTCCGCCACCAGCCCGATGCCTTCGCTGGTGCTGTGCACGAGCGCGACTTCGGCCACTTCGGCGCCGAGCAAGCGCGCCGCCAGGGCGCGGCATTCTTCGACGCGCTTGCTCCAAGCGGTCCAGGCGGTGTCGCCCTCGGTGATTGCCTGTTGGGCCCAGCGGACGACGGCCTGGCCGGTCCTCGCCGGCAACGGCGCGACGGCCGCGTGGTCGAAGTAGGCCCATTTCTCGACGACCGGCATTTGCCGGCGGAAGGATGACCAACGGCTGGCACGATTCGGCGGGTCAGAGGACATGATGGTTGGTGCCCCATGGCGGCGAAATGACCAGCTGACAGTATGTTTTGCGCGCGGTCAAGGAGCGGGCGTCGATTGGCGCGATTGTGCCTGTTTTTCCGATGGTTTTCGCCGCACGGGGCGTAAACTATACTAGTGAACTTTGACCCCGCCCGAATGCCGCTTTGAGGACGCCCGAGAATGCCCAGAGCGCTAGCCATTTCTGGAATGGTTGTAGCCGGCTTGCTGGTCTTGATGTTCGGGTTGGATATGGCGGTCGGCTTCCCATTTGGCCAGGCCAGCCTGTGGATGGACCTGGCCATTTTGATCTGTAGCGCCGCGCTCGGCTACATGAGCTGGAACACGTATCGCGAGCTGGTGTAGGGTGTAAGTCAGGCACGGAGTGCCTGACGTTCTCCCGCGAAGATGTAACTGTCAGGCATGGAATGCCTGACCTACGCGGCGGGACGCAGAATGGAGTGCGACGGACGACCGTGATTCTCGCGCGCGAGCTTGCGGGCCGTCGCGCCCAGCGTGGCCACTTCCAGCAGTCCGTGCCGGCGGCGACGTTCGGCGTGCTCCACGACGCGGACCAACTCGCGCACGCCCGACCGCCCGCGCGCGGCAAGCCGCGGGGCGTCGACGACAAAATGCACCAACCCCTTCCCGCTGATCGCTTCATCGATGGCAAACCGCGCCGCGCGCGAGCCACCGCCGCCGGGCAGCCAGCGGCTTGTGCCCGGCAGCGTGATCGAAACGGGAAAGGCCCACAGGCCGAACCGCAAGGATTGCGGTTGCAGCCGTCGCGGCGAGCCGTCGCTGTGCGCGGCGCTCAGGTGGCGCGCGGCGATGATGCCCTCTTTGATCGCCAGGTCGCAGTGATCGATCGGCAGGACCGTTTTGAGAACCAGCGTGTCGACGGGCCAACCTTCAGCCCGGGCCCGAGCGGCGCGGCGTTCCAGCTCGCGGGCAAACCGGCCGCGGCCCGCGGCGCGCCCGACCCAGCTCGCGTCGCCCAGGATCGCCAGCTCGTGCCCCGACCGCGCGGCGGCGAGCGGTTCGCGGGCGGCCGAAACGGCCGGATCGGCCACGGCCCAAGTCGCCGGCATCTCGTAGCGGGCGAATAGCTCCAAGAGCCGCGCGGTAAGCTCCTCGATCTCGCGCCCCCCCGCTAGTCCGACGTGGGCCACGTCGATTTCCAGATCGACCGAAATGGTGAGGATTCCGCGAGTGAGGCAGGCGCTCATGGGAGGACTTCGTCTCAAAAGGCGGGAAGCGTGGGGGAGGCGGGCAATCCTTTATCCAAATCGGCAAACCGACCGCGGCCGCTTGAATGCAAGATAGTGCTAGCACGCTTTCTCGCGGTGACAGCACGGGTGGGCGAGCCACCCTTGGCACCACGTTTCCGCTAGTGGTGCCCCTCGGCGGTCGAGATCGCCTTGACCAGGCCGGCAGTCGTGTACTCTTCGGCCTCGACGGCCACGTCGTAGCCCAATTCGCGCAGGGTGGCCGACGTGACGGGGCTGATCGTCGCCAGCCGGCATTTGCGCAGCTCGACGCCGAACAAGTGGGCCAGCGAGCGGGCGATGGCCGAACTGGTGACCGTGATCCAATCGATCTTGCCGTCGCGCAGTTGGCCGGCGATCTCTGCTTCCGGCTGGGCGACGTCGCGGCTCGTGTAGACGACGATTTGCTCGACGACGGCGCCGGCAGTGGTGAGCTGGTCTGCCAGCACTTCGCGTCCGCGGCTGGCCCGGACCAAAAGGAAACGCTTGCCCAGGGCCGCTTCGTTGCCTAAGGCCGCGGCCAGCGATTCGGCCCGAAATTCGTCGGGCACGACGTCGGCGCGCAGACGATAGCGCGCCAGTTCCTCGGCACTGCCCGGGCCGATCGCGGCCAGCTTCACGCGGCCCAAGGCGCGCAAATCGCGCTCGGCGAGCAATCGGTCCAAGCAGGCGCGCACGCCGTTGGCGCTTGCGAACACCAGCCAATCGAACCGGTCTAACTGCGAAAGGGCCCGATCGACCGGCTGCCAATCGGCCGGGGGAGCGATTTCGATGGCCGGTTGCACCAGCACTAAGGCGCCGAGATCGGCAAGCGCGGCGGCCAGCGCCGGCGCCTGATGAGCGGCACGCGTAACCAGGACGCGCACGCCGAACAGCGGCCGCTCGACGAACCAGCCGTGACGCCCCGCCATAGCGGCCACCGGTCCGACGACGACCACCGCCGGCGGCCGCAAACGGCGCGATTGGATTTCTTCGGCCACGCTGCCCAGCGTGCAGGGAATCGTCTGCTGATCCGCCAGCGAACAGCGCCTGACGATGGCGGCCGGCGTGTCGCCCGGCTTGCCCGCGGCGATCAATCGCGCGCACCACTGTTTGGCGGTGGTCACTCCCATGTAGAACACGAGCGTGCCGGGAAAGGCGGCCAGGGCCGGGTAGTCGAGCGCAAGCGACTTGCCTTTGCGTTCCTGCCCGGTCACGAGGGCCAGTGCCGAGGCCGAGTCGCCTTGCGTCAGTGGGATTGCCGCATAGCTGCCGACGGCCAGCGCGGCGGTGATGCCGGGCACGATTTCGTAGGATACGCCGGCCGATTCCAAAGCGCCGATTTCTTCGGCGGCGTGAGCAAAGACGACCGGATCGCCCGCTTTGAGGCGCACGACCGTGCGGCCCTCGCGCGCGTGGCGCACCAGGTGGGCGTTGATTTCAGCTTGCGGCATGATGCGGCCGCGGCCGTGGCGTCCCAGGCAAACCAGCTCGGCCTCGGGTTTGGCGTGCGCGAGGATCTGCGGGTTGATCAAGTAGTCGTAGAGCACGACGTCGGCCCGCGCCAGGCACTGGCAACCGCGCAGCGTAATCAACGCCGGATCGCCCGGCCCGCCGCCGACGAGATAGACTTTGCCGATTGCTTGGGGCATGGGGCGTTCGTTGGTCGGCTTGCCGGCTTGCTTTTCAAATCCACGCACCCTGCGCGCCGGGCAAGGGCGGGTGGCCGCGACGGGCTGACGGTTGCGCGAGTCGCGTGCGGCCGCGGCGCGTTGTTTCGCCGCGCGGGCGCGAGTAAAATAAAGGGTTGCGAGGCGCTCGCGGAATGATCTATTATCGTCGGTTTTAGCGCGCCCTGAAAGGTACAAAAAAACCGAACCTGTCGAACCCCCACGCCATCGATGGCCACCGAAACTCCAGGCCGCCAGCCGCTTCCGCCGGCCATCCGGCGGCGCTTGCAGCAGTGTTTCGAGCACGGGTGCAAAAGCGCGGCGACCGCCAATTTCGATTACGCCGCCGACATGTTCGACACCTGCGTCAAGGGCGACCCGGCCAACGGCATTTACATCAAGCAGTACCTGGCGAGCCTGGGCAAGAGATACAACGACAACAAAAAGGGCGCGGGCTTTACCAGCGCGCCGAAGTTCAAGGTGCTGCAGGGGGTCGTGAAGAAATCGCAGTATTCCAAGGACTGGAGCGCCGTGCTGGAAAAAGGCTGGGACGTCTTGAAGCTCCATCCCTGGGACATCATGACGCTTTCGGCCATGGCCGACGCCGCCGGTGAGCTGCATTTCGACGAGGCCCAGCTCACCTATCTCAAGCAGGCGCTCGACGTCAACCCGAAGGATGCCGAAGTGAATCGCAAGTGCGGCCGGGCGCTGGCCGCATTGGGTCACTTCGACCAGGCCATCGCCTGTTGGCATCGCGTCGAGCAGGCCAGGCCGGGCGACGAAGAGGCCGGCCGGGCCGTGGCCGATTTGGCCATCGAAAAAACAATCTCCTCCGGAAAATACGAGGAAGCCGAAGGCAGCCAGGCCGGGCGAGCCGACAAGGACAAGCTCGAAGAGCTCACCGACAAAGAATCCCGCTTCACCCCGGTTCAACGCCTGGAACGGGCCATCGCCAAAAAGCCCGAGGACATCGGGTTGTATTTCGAGCTGGCCGACCTGCACACCCGCGAAGAACGCTACCAGCAAGCCGAAGAGGTGCTGCGCAAGGGGCTGGAAGCGTCGGGCGGCGACGTGATGGTGCGCGAACGCCTGGAAGATTCGCAACTGCGCACCGCCCGCGCGCAGCTTTCGGTGGCCAAATCAAAGGCGGGAAAAGAGCGGACGCCCGAGGCGGTCACGCTGTACCGGAAGATGAAGAAGGAGTTGAATTCCGCCGAGCTGGACGTCTATCGCAACCGCAGCGAGCGCTATCCGAACAACCTGCGCCACAAGTTCGAGCTGGCGACGCGGTTGAAAAAGGCGGAGCAATTCCAGGAGGCCATCGGCAGCTTTCAGGGGGCCACCGGCGATCCCAAGACCAAGGCCAAGGTACACCTGGGGCTCGGCGAGTGCTTTCAAGCCATCAAGCAGTATAAGCTGGCGATGCAGAACTATGAGGCGTCGCTCGAGGCGCTCTCCGCGCGCGAGGTCGACGACCGCAAGTGGGCTCTGTACCTGGCCGGCAGGCTGGCGCTGGCGCTAGCGGAAAAAGACCTGGCCGCCAAGCAACCGCACGCATCGGACGAGCTGGACCGGGCCGAAAAACACCTGAACGAACTGGCCAGCCTCGAATTCAGTTACAAAGACGTGCCACAACTACTGGACAGGATCACCAAAATTCGTAATAAAGGGTGATTCTCTGGCCGCCCAAGGTTTCCGTCGCGTTGGGCGCACTGACTTTGAAACCTTCCGCCGGCACGACTTCCCGAGATTTGCCATGCCCAACAGCAACAGCGCCAAGAAACGCCTCCGCCAAAATCTGGCGCGCCGCGCCCGCAACCGCTCGGTCAAAAGCGCCGTCAGGACGCAAGTCCGCAAGGTTCGCGAAGCAGTCGCCGCCGGCGACGTCACGACCGGCGAGACCGAATTCCGCCTGGCAGCCAAACGCCTCGACAAGGCGGCGGCCGCTGGCGTCGTCCACGCCAATCTGGCCGCGCGCGTCAAGTCGCGACTCTCGGCCGCGCTGAAGGCCGGCAAGGGGAAGTAAGCCCCGCCGCGCCGGCGCCAAAAAAAGGGAGAACTGGATAAGTCCAATTTTGACCGCGATCATTGGATTTATCCCTTTTTTCACCACTCGATGTGGCGGGCGTCGAAGACCGGCCCCTCGACGCAGGTGCGGCGATAGTCCCAGCCGCCGCGATCATCGCGCACCCGGGCCACGCAACTGAAACAGATGCCGATGCCGCAGGCCATCGGCGTCTCCAGCGAAACCTGGCAGGGAATCCCGCGCGCGGCCGTCAATCGCGCGACAGCCTCCATCATCGGCTCGGGCCCGCAGCACACGACGCGGGCCTCGGGCGAATCGTCTAAAACGTCTTGGAGCACTTCGGTCACCAGACCGTGATGCCCCGCCGTGCCGTCGTCGGTACTGAGGGAAACCTCGACTCCCAGCCGCCGGAAGTCGTCGATGCCGGCCAGATACTCCTTGGTGCGGGCCCCGTAACAGAGCGTGACGCGTTTGACGGGCGCCACGCGGCGCGGCGGAACGCCGTACTGGCGACCTCCCAAATGCTCGCGCGCGAGCGCCGGAAACGGCGTTTGGCCGATCCCGCCGGCCACCATGATCAGGTGCTCGGTCTGCTGCGGTGGAAAACCGTTGCCCAGGGGGCCGCATACTTCCAACTCGGCGCCGGGCGTCAGCCGGGCCAACCGGCTCGTCATTTTGCCCATCACCAGATAGACGATGTCGAGGCCCGTGGGCTCCCCGCGCGCAGCTTCGGCCAGCACGGTGTCGTACAGCGCCAGCGCACGGCCCAGGAGCGGATCGTCGCAATCGGCCAGCCGCACCATCAGAAACTGTCCCGGCACGATCCGCCGCGCAAGCGCCTGGCATGCGAACCGCACGCGGTAGGTATCGCGGGCGATTCTCACGTTTTCGAGCACGCGGACGCGCTCGTGGCAGGCGCGATCGGCATAGTGTGCGGCGTCGAGCGGATTGGTCACGGCAGGCGTGCGAGCATTCGCGCGGGATGGATGATTTCGGCTCATCGTAGCGGCGCCGATTCTCGCACACCAGCCCCGAGATTAGCCCGCGGCTTTGTGAATGGACCGGGGACATGGGTAACACTTGTTCGGAGACATGGGTGACACTTTTTAGACTGGTTGGCTGGCCATTTCAGGAAGGAGCCAGCCATGCGAGGCGCGGATGTGCGGCCGGCTGATTTTTTCCAGATTTTTTTCGGTTCAACCCTTGACTTTGGCGACCGGTGAGCCAAAATGACCGTTTGTCCGTCATCGGGAAATCCCGCCTTTCCCTTAATCCTGAAGGCCCGCTCGTGAAGCTGAACCTTGCTGTCCAGTGACACTCATGTCGCTGGAGTTCGGCTTTGGGTCTCTCGTCCAGGAATTCTCTAGGGTTAAGGGCCATCACCTATGAATACTCATGCATCGGGCTTTCGACGGATCACGGCTACAACCATCTGTGCTCTTTTCTTAGTCGGCTGGTTCACCTCGGCCGCTTGTCAGGCCGAACCCCTTGTCGTCGATCCGCTCACCGGCCTCGACGCCGTGGAGATCGACCAGCGTTTCTACTGGGGCGGCGAGGAGCTGCCGGTGTTCATCAGTAGCATTGGCAGCCCCGACGGCGGTCCACCTACTTTTGACCCGATTTATGAGTTGACCGTCGGGACACTCTCGACGGTGGACGCGGTAGCGCTCGACGGTTTCGTGCCCGGTGACGTGTTCGAGCTTTGGGCCGACGACTCGCCGGTGGCGTGGGACAATTCCTTCTTCGACGACTCCGGCTTCTTCCACGGCGAGTTGGACGAATATCTCCTGACGGCGGGTACCCACCAGTTCACGATTCGGGTCACGGAGGGCCTGACAGCTGGCGGCGCCTGGCTGAGCTTCTCGCCCGTTACCGAGGTTCCTGAGCCCAGCACGATCGTGTTGCTCAGCGTGGGCCTGGTCGTGTTGATCGGGCTGCGGCGCCGGCGCAGAACCGGTTAATGCTCGTTTACGGCGCGGAAGAGCCCGCGGCGAGTTTTCTTAGCTCGCCCGCCATGCGTTCGAACACGTCGGGCCACTCGCCCAATTTGCTCTGGCGAAATAGGCGCAGGGTGGGATACCAGGGGCTGTCGTCGCGGCCGTACATCCAGCGCCAGTCGGGAGCCGCCGACAAGGCCACCCAGACGCGCGCGCCGAGGGCCCCGGCCAGGTGCGCAACGGCCGTGTCGGAGGAGATCACCAGATCGAGGCACTGGATCACGGCCGCGGTGTCCAAAAACGCCCCGTCATTGTCGAGCGCGGGGGCCAGGTCGACGAATTCGAAACGGCCGGCCAGCGCGGAGATCTGTTGGGCGCCGGGACCTTTCTGCAGACTGAGCAATCGCACGCCCTCGACTTGCGCCAACGGCGCGAAGCGCTCCAAGGGAATCGAACGCAGCAGGTCGCCGCGAAAATTCGGGCGGCCCTGCCAGGCGATGCCGACCTTGAAGCCGGGATATTTTTGCAGCTCCGCGCGCAGGCGGTCCACGCGGGACTGATCGACCGAAAGATACGGCACAGCGGCCGGCACGCTGTCGACTTGCGTGCCGAAGATGCCGGGCAGGCTCATCAAGGGCGCGTGCACGTCGAACGGCGGCAGCGGCCCGTCGCGGGCCACCAACGGCGAGTAGCCCGACTGCTCCAGCAGGGGCACGAGCGACGCGCGGGCGGCTACGGTTACGTTTTGGACCCGCTTGCGCACGAGCGGCAGATAGCGAATGAACTGCATCGTATCGCCGAGTCCCTGCTCGCAATGGACGAGCAGCCGGCGGCCCGCCAGCGGCGAGCCGTCCCAGAGCGGCTGCGGGAACCGGAGCGTATCGTAAAGTGGACAACCGACGCGGTACTCGTAACCGGCCCAGCCTTCGGCGAATCGGCCGAGGCTCAAAAGGGCCGTGCCACGGCCGCAAAGCGCCTGGCGAAAGTCGGGCTGAGCCTCGAGCGCGCGATCGTGCCATTCGATGGCCTCTTCCACTCGGGCCTGATCTTTCAAGATGGTTCCCATGTTGAAAAGAAACTCGGCACGAGCGGGCTCGAGCTCCAGCGCGCGCTCGAGGCAGGAGCGTGCTTCGTCGAGCCGCCCCAAGTCTTGCAGCACGACACCCAGGTTGCTGTGGACGGGCGCCATGTCGGGGCGCTGTGCGGCCGCGTGCTGCAAGTGCGCCAGCGCCTCGGAAAGCCGCCCCCGCTCGCGCAACGCATTGCCCAGGTTGCACTCGGCTTCGGCATAGCCCGACTGGAAAGCGATGGCCTGGCGATAGCTGGCGATCGCGTCGTCCAGTCGGCCTTGCACCTGGCAGACGTTCCCCATTTCGAAATGCGCCAGGGCCGAGGCCGGGTGCGCGAGGATGGCCCGGCGGTAACAATCCCCGGCGGCGGCCAGATTGCCCTGTTGCTTGCGCACGCCCCCCAGGCGAACGAGCGTTTCCAGACGGCGTGGCTCGAGTTGCAAAGCGCGCTCGTAGCTGTCGATTGCGCGGTCGACGCGCCCGGTCCGCTCGAACAACGTCGCCAATTTGAGGTGCGCAACGGCGACGGAGGGTTCGAGGCGGATGGCCTGTTGGTAATTCTCGATGGCCTCGTCGAATCTTTGCAAACCGCGATACGCTTCGCCCAGGTTGGCGAAAAACGCGGCCTGCGTATTGTCGATTTGGATGGCCTTGCGCAAGTGCTCGACGGCCCGGGCATATTGGCCGGTCTGCCAGCCGATCAAGCCGAGCAGGTTCAGCGCATCGGCATGGTTCGGATCGAGCTCGAGCAACTGCTCGTAAATCCGTCGCGCCTGGTCGAACTGGCCGCCTTTGTGCAGTTGGACGGCCGAGCGGAGCAGTTCGGGAATCGTGGACATGGTGCTCGAGGGAAAATCGCGGATTCGTGCGCGCTAAGTTTTCGACGATCGAACCTGCCCGGCGGGCGGGCGGCCCCGTTTTGTGCGACGGCCGGCCGCGGAGCGGCGCGAGTCGGCGCGGGCAAATCGTTTCAAGCGGCGCACTTCGTCGCGCTCCAGCGGGCGCGCTTGCCCGGGCGGCAAGTCGGCCAGCCGCAACGGCCCGATGGCGATGCGCCTTAGCCGCAAGACCTTGTGTCCCACGCGGGCCAGGATGCGGCGAATCTCGCGGTTGCGCCCCTCGGACAGCACGATTTCCAACTGCGTGCTTTGCCGGTAGACGCGCACGACCCGGGCCGAAACGACGCGCGCGAACCCTTGGGCCAGATGAACGCCGTGCTGCAACCTGGCGAATTGCTCGCGCACAAGCGTCCCGGCGACCTCAACCTGGTAGGTCTTTTCCACGCCGTAGCGCGGATGCGTCAGGCGGTCGGCCAGCGCGCCGTCGTTGGTCACGAGGATCAAGCCTTCGCTCGACATGTCGAGCCGGCCGACGGTAAACAATCGACCCCGATACGGCACCAGGTCGATCACGCGCGGCCGGCCCGTCGGATCGCGGCTGGTGGAAACGACGCCCGGGGGCTTGTTGACGGCAAAGTACACGAGCCTTGGTTTGGCGAGCCCGACGCCGTCGACGCGAATCTCCTGATGCGCCGGATCGGCCTTGGCGCCCAGCTCGGTCACGACGCGGCGATCGACTTCGACGCGGCCGGCGACGATCAACTGCTCGCATTGCCGGCGGCTGCCCAAGCCGGACGCGGCCAAGATCTTTTGCAATCGCATCGAGCCGCTCGATGCGGCCGCATCCGCGGCCGGCGGTTGTTGTGGAGTGGCGGATCGGGGCATGGGACGGGCTCGTGAAACGGGGGCAAAACGGCCATCGTCATGATACCCCGTTCGACGGCCCGCGGGCGAGCAAAAAACGCGCGCCTGCCGGCACAAACCGGCGAATCGGCCGTTCGCCGCTACGGCACGAACACCGCGGGCGCCTGGGAAGGCTGCGCGGGAACCAGCGGCACCGATTGCCGCGCAAACGGACGCGGCGGACGATACAAACCGGGGGGCGGCGGCTGGCGGTATCGGTCGACGAACGTGTCGGCGTTCTGCACGCGCTCCGTGTCGGAAGCCGGCAACAGGAATCCGCGCGGCCGAGCCTCCGTCGGCGGGCCCAGCTCCGGCAGCGGATAGGGATCGAATTCCTCAGCCCGCCGCTGCTGTGTCTGGGCCGTGCCGGGATGCAGCAGCCTGGGCTGCGCCGTGCTCGCGCAGCCGGCCGGCAGCACCACCGCCAACGTCAGCCAAGAAAGACGCCAAATCATGCCGATGCGGCACTCCCCGCTTGAGACCAGCCGGAGATCGATTAACAAGACATGCCATAGAAGGGCGGCGAATTATAGACGGCCGCCAGCAGCGAATGAAGGCGAGTCGCCCGCCGAATCGCGCCCGCGGGCGATTTTCCCAAGCAATGCTAGCAGGCGGTAGCAGCACGAGAATGAACGGGACGGCTAATCGCTCAGAGCCGGATCCAAGCGCTTGTCAGGGCAAATAGGCATCCAGGACAACGGCCCGATCGCGGACCCGCACGTCCACCGCGCCCAGTTCGGCCGGCACAAGCATCGAACCGCCGCGACTGAGCGGTTGACCGACGGGATCGCCGGCGACTTCGATGGCTCCCTCGAGCACGGCCAGAATGTGGCAGCGATCGTCGCCACGCGTGCGATGCGGGCCCGAAAGGGTCCACCGGTCGAGCACGAAATGGTCACAAGCCACGAGCCGTTCCACGCCGGTGACGTCGGTCGGCTGCGGCTGCTGGGCGGCAACGGGGCCGTAGTCATAGTCGATCGCGTCCAGAGCCAGGGCAACGTGCAGCTCGCGCCTGCGGCCGTCGGGACCGACGCGGTCGTAGTCGTACAGTCGATACGTCGTATCGCTGGCCTCTTGAATTTCAGCCACAAGCAGCCCGGGCCCGATTGCATGAACGACGCCGGCCGGCAGGAAATAGCAATTGCCCGCGCGGGGCTCGATGCGTTCGCAGCACAATTCGACGGTGTGACGGGCGATTTCGAGCTTGAGCATATCGCGGTCGATGCCGCGCAAGAGTCCGGCATAAATGTAGCTGCGCGGTTGGGCCTCGAGGATGACCCAGGCTTCCGACTTGCCGAGGTCGGGTGGATCGAGCGCGGCGGCGTGCGCGTCGTCGGGATGCACTTGCAGCGAGAGGCGCTGCTGGGCGTCCAGAAACTTGAACAGCAAAGGAAACCGCTGGTGGCCGGCATGACGCCCGAGCAGAGGTTGGCCAAACTCGCGCACCAGCTCGCCCAACGTCCGGCCGGCGAGAGGACCGGCGGTCACGACGCTTTGATCGGCGCCGCGGTCGACGATTTCCCAGCTCTCGGCGTAGTCGCTGCCCGGCCCTAGCTGTTTTCCCAACGACTCGAGGCGCCGGCCACCCCACATGTAACAACGCAGGATGGGCTGGAAGCGCAGCGGATAGAGCACGCTCATCCGGGACCTCAGGAGGAAGACGCGCGTTCGGGCGGGGGCGCCCGTCAACTATAGCTCGGCGGCAAAGCCGGCTCTAGCTCGGTTGCCCGGCGGGTAAAACAGTGCTATGATCGTGGTGAACCCTCTCGACGGCACGTTCTGCCCTGCCCTCGCAACACGCACCCTTTTCCGATTGCGAGGTGACCCATGGTCGATTCCTACGACGAAGACGATCTATTTAAGCATACCTCCATGACGTTCGGGGAGCACCTGGAGGATCTCCGCGCGAGCCTTTTCAAGGCGGTGGTGGCCTTGGCCATCGGGTTTGGCGTGGGATTGCTGTTTGCCGGCAATATCGTGCGATGGATCGAATCTCCCTTGAAATCGGCGCTGGCGCGGTTCTATCAGGACGAGGCGATGGAATATGTCAACGCGCGCGTGCCGCCCGAGCTGCGGGACAATCCGGCCGTGCGCGACCTGGTTTACATCCAGGGCCTGTTGCCGGAAGAAAGGTACTTTTCGACCGTCGAGTTGCTCGACGAGCTGAAGAAAAGATATCCGGGCAAGTTTTCCGACATCGATTTGAGCGCACCGTCTTGGGCCAGCGCCGATGGCAAGGGCCCGAAGAAAAATCAGACGTCATCGACCGATTCGGCGACCGCGAGCCGATTCTCGAAGCAGAATATGCTGCGGCTCTTCACGTGGCGCCCGATGGACGACGACGAGCGGCTGAAACTGGATGCTTTGGGCGTGCAGGAGCCGTTCGTCATTTGGATGAAGGCGGGCTTTCTGGCCGGTGCCGTCATCTCCAGCCCGTTGGTGTTCTATTTCATGTGGCAATTCGTGGCCGCCGGTTTGTATCCGCACGAAAAACGGTACGTACACTGGTTTCTGCCGTTTAGCGTGGGCTTGTTTCTGTGCGGGGCGGCGATGGCGTTCTTTTTGGTTTTTCCGCCGGTGCTTAGTTTCTTTTTCGGCGTTGCCAAATCGCTGGGCAGCGACATGCGGCCGCGGCTGAGCGAATGGCTCAGCTTCGTGCTGCTGTTGCCCTTGGGCTTCGGCATCAGCTTTCAATTGCCGCTGGTGATGCTGTTTCTCGAACGAATTGGCGTGTTCACGGTAGCGACGTATCTGGCGAAATGGCGCATGGCCGTGCTCGTGATCGCGATCGTTTCGATGGTGCTGTCCCCGGGCGGCGATCCGTACAGCATGATGATGATGATGGCGCCCTTGGTGGGGCTGTACTTTGGCGGGATCGCCGTGTGCAGATGGCTGCCCAGCCGCGGGGCGCGCGGCGTCGGTCGCAAGCCGAAACCGAAAAGCGGCGAGGATCGAGATTGAGCCGGTGTTGTTTCCGCATGCTCACGCAGACGTGAGCATGGCACCGGGCGTCGACGCCAAACGGAAGGGGAAAGCGGGCGTACGTTGAGAACGCCCAGGGAAGGCCTTCCCTGGCTTAATTAGATCGCCTCGCCGCCGCGTTCTCCGGTTCGGATGCGTATGCAGTCGTCGAGCGGCAGCACGAAGATTTTGCCGTCGCCGATTTCGCCGCTCTTCCCGGTGCGGCCCCCCTTGATGATGGCGCTCACGGTCGGCTCGACGAATTGTTCGTTGACGGCGATTTGCAATTGCACCTTGCGGAGCAGGTTGACCGTGACCTCATGGCCGCGGTACACCTCGGTCTGTCCTTTTTGCCGTCCGAAGCCCTGCACGTCCATGACGGTCAATCGAAACACCTCGACCTCCGAAAGCGCGGCCTTCACCGCTTCCAGCCGCGTCGGCTGGATGATGGCGATGATCAACTTCATGACACCGAATCTCCCGATTTGCCAGGCCGGCCCACCTGAGGGTCCCTGCCGTGTAGTTCTAACTGTCCGGCCGCCATTGAGCAACGACGAGCACATTCCGCCAGTGCCTTGAAACAAAAAGCCCCTGGGCCTGGGCAGGTTAGGCGGAAACCTACCCAAGCGACAGGGGTAACCTTCTGGCCCAGGCAAGAGCCGAAGTTTTCGCCGTCCAGTGGTCGCGTTCGGTCCAGGAAAACCGACACGCAATCGCTTCCGAGACGATGCGCCGATCGCACGTCCGGTCGTCGCAGCTTGAGGCTGTGTGCAACCTGCGTGCCAGGAAGGCAGTTCCCGCCCGGCTCGCCCGAGTAAATCGCGGGCATCATCAAGCGCGTCCGCGAGTTACGAAGCTAAGGGTCAGGGCTCTGGACCGCTTTGGGCCAGGCGACCATCGAGAACCTGCCCAACAGCGCATCAACCTCCGCAGCGCATTTGTGCAGAATTCGGCCACCCGTCCCCTTGCGCCCCAGGTGACCTAGAATTGAGAGGCGGCCGAGAATTGGCGATTTTGAAGCCGCTGGTAGAGGAGGACAAAACTGGCTCGATCGTGGGCCCGTTCCGGATGAGCGCTGCGCGAGCAGCGCGAGGCGAACACCTTCCATGAACCAGGGGAGAACCGAAGCATGCGAAAACTTTTCCTGTTGAGTGCATGTGCCATCGCGACCGCGGCGGTCTTGATGACCACGAGCACGCTGGCCGACGCGCCGAAGGACTCGAAGGATTCCAAGGTGACCAAGGCGGCCAAGAATCCGAACTATCGCTGGCACAACGGCCAATGGTGGTATTGGATGTCCAAGCAAAAGAACTGGGTGGTTTGGAACGGCAGCCAGTGGCAGCCCTATCAACAAGCGCAAGCCAACCGGGGCGCGGTGCGCAGCTTCTCCTACCAGGCGGAAGGCCAAGCCGGCAACACGTACAGCCAGGGCGTCCAGCGTAGGTTCGGCATGCCGCTCTCGACCGTGGCCGACTCGGTCGCCAACGGGCCGATCATCGGATCGTACGGATTCCACTCGGCCGGATCGAAGGCCCTGGGCAACTACTAGGACGCGCCGGGGTCATTGACCATTCGGACGCGAAGAAAAAAACGGGGTGGCCGAGATCGGCCACCCCGTTTCCGTTCAAGCAAAGTCTCGGACGTGAAACTTTCGATCGTTGCTTAGTAGATCGTCACGATGTCGCCGCCGATCAACGTCTGGCTGTTGCCAGTTCCGTCGTCGTGACGGGCGCCCCGCTCGCGCTTCCTGGGTGTCATAATTATGTTTGCCTTCTGGACACAGGCGAACCTGCGCTATACAAACGATTTGTTGCGGAAACCAGGGGCGGATGGATTCCAGCAAACGGCCGCACCCGATTCGGGCGGTTCGCGCGTCTGCAGGAAGGCACGAGTTGACCAGGGTGTCGCGTCTCAGGAGTCTACGACCATGGCCGGAAACCTCCGCCACCCTCTCGAACCGCTTTCGGCCGATGAAGTCCAGCAGACGGTCGGGCTGTTCAAGTCGCTGGGCAAGGTGACGCCCACCACGCGCTTCGTCTCGGTCAGTCTCAAGGAACCGCGCAAGGAAGTCGTGCACGCGCCGCAAAGCGGCCGCGCGATTCCGCGCGAAGCGTTCGCAGCGCTGTTCGACAATGCGACGAACACGGCCCACGAGGCGGTCGTGTCGCTGAGCACGTCGGAACTCGTGTCGTGGAAGTCGATCGCCGGCGCCCAGCCGACCATGACGATCGACGAACAGGTCGAGTGCGAACAGGCCGTGCTCGCCAGCGCGGAATTCAAGGCGGCGCTCAAGCGTCAATACGGCATCGAAGACACGAGCCTGGTGATGGTCGACATCTGGAGCGCGGGCAATTACGGGGCGGAAGAGGACGGCGCGCGCCGGCTGGCGCGTCCGCTGTGCTTCGTGCGCGCCGATCCGACCGACAACGGCTACGTGCGGCCGATCGAGGGGCTGCGGCCGGTGGTCGATTTGAACACGATGCAAGTGATCCGCGTGGAGGAATATGGCGCTTGGCCGCTGCCGCCGGGGGAGTGCAACTATGCGGCCGACCGCGTGAAGGAGTTTCGCCAGGACATCAAGCCGCTCGAAATTCTTCAGCCCGAGGGGCCGAGCTTCGAGGTCGACGGCTACCAGGTGCGTTGGCAGAACTGGAGTTTCGTGATCGGCTTCAACGCCCGCGAAGGATTGACGCTGCATCACTTGCGCTATCGCGACCAAGGTCGGGAGCGATCGGTCGTCTATCGCGCGTCGCTGACCGAGATGGTGGTGCCCTACGGGGATCCGGGAGAAACACAACGCCGCAAGAACGCCTTCGACGTGGGCGAGTACGGCATGGGCATGTGCGCCAATTCTCTGGAGCTCGGCTGCGACTGCCTGGGCCTCATCAAATACTTCGACGCGCATCTGGTCACGAGCCGCGGCGAGCCGCTACTGATCAAGAATGCGGTCTGCATGCACGAGGAGGATTTTGGAATTCTGTGGAAGCACACCGACCGCCGCCTGAACACTCCCGAGGTCCGGCGATCGCGGCGGCTGGTGGTGTCGAGCGTCTCGACCGTTGAGAATTACGAATACGGTTTTTTCTGGTACCTTTACCAGGACGGCAATATTCAGCTCGAAGTCAAGTTGACCGGCGTTCTGTCGCTGGGGGCGCTTCGGCCCGGCGAGGCGGCAAAGTACGGCAATCTCGTGGCCCCGCAACTGTACGCCCCGAACCATCAGCACTTTTTCAACGTGCGGCTCGACTTCGATCTCGATGGCGCAACCAATTCCGTCCAGCAGGTGGACGTCGTGGCGGATGAGCCCGGCGAGGCGAACCCCTTCGAGAACGCCTTTCAGGCCAAGGCCACGACGCTCAAGACGGAAAAACAGGCCCGCGCGCACCTGAACCTGCAGTCGGCGCGCACGTGGAAAATCGTAAACCCTGAAACGCGCAACGCTGTCGGCGAGCCGGTAGGCTACAAGTTCGTGCCTGGAGACAATTCGTTTCCGCTTGCGTCGCCGAATGCCTGGTGGCGCAAGCGGGCGGGTTTTGTGAATTACCACGTCTGGGTTACGCCGTTTTCCGACGACGAAAAATTCGGGGCCGGTGATTATCCCAATCAAAGCGCCGGCGGAGACGGCCTGATCCGTTGGACCGAGCAGGACCGCGCGATCGAGGGGACGGACATCGTGTTTTGGTACACTTTCGGGCATACGCACGTCCCCCGCCCCGAGGACTACCCGGTGATGCCCACGGCCTACATCGGCTTTATGCTGAAGCCGCAGGGCTTCTTCAATCTCAATCCGGCCAACGACGTGCCGCCGTCACCGAAGAAGCTGGCCGTGGCGTCCAAGTGCTGCCATTAGAGTTCGGGCTTTCCCGCGAACGCTCGAAAGTCGCCCGACCGGGGGAATTGGCGCGGAAATTTCGGAATGTCCGCCTTATTCCGCAATGGTCGAAAAAAATGTCGCCCGCGCCAAGGGTGGCGCGGGCGACATGAAGAAATTCAAATCCGGTCCGTCGTTGCAGCACCCGCGCCTAGAACGTCGTGACGATGTCAAAGGCCGCGAGGAACTGGAAGTCGCCGGTGCCGTTGTCGTACGGCTGAACGCCGTTTAGCGCTTGTCCGTCAAACCATTCCCAGCGGAGCTCCGGCCGGAACACAGTGTTGGCACTCAATTTGTAGTTGATGCCTCCGGTGATTTCCCAGAAGTTACCCGCGAAACCACCGACCGACGCTACGTTGCCGCCGCGGAAGTCGCCCACGGGGTACACGCGTGTACCGTCCTGGTCACGCGCCCACCCGAGGCGGGCCCCGTATGTCGTGCAGTCGCTCACCTTGTAGAACAGGTAGCCCGTAAGACTGTACCAGTATGCGGCCCCGCCGCCACCGATCTTGCCATCATCCTGAGCGCCGAAGTCATGCTCCAAAACAAAGGTCGTCCTGTCGCTCAGCTTACTGCTGTAGGTAATACTGTCGTAGTACCGATTGGTGGCAACACCGTTGATGTTGTATTCAAGGCCATCGGTCAGAACGAAGGCAAGCGACCGTTCCTTGTCCTCGCTGGAGACGGTGAATCCGCCGAGAAACGACCAGTTCTCGTTACCAGGCTCTCCATCCCAGTTGTCCCAGCCAGTCACGGGGCCAGCCAGAATCGTGAGTTGCTCGTTGGCCGTAAACGTTGCCAGCGCCCCGGAGTGCGTAAATGGCTCGAAGTACTGATGCGTCAGCGCGTGCGAATAGAAGAAGTTCCCCGTGGACGGGACGACTTCGTACCCGGCCGGAGTGTAGAAATGGCCGATTTTGAACTTCCATTTGTTGTAGCCAACTTCGCCGTAAGCCTGCGGCATGGCTAAGCCGTACAGGCGCGAGGAGCGCCACCGCGGCGCGCCAATAGTGCGGCTGCCATCCCAGCCGCGGGCTAGCGTCAAGAAAGAGTCCGTGCCGTAAAGCAAGTCGATACGGCCGCCGAAATCCCAGCCGCAACCCTCCGTGTCAACGGCTTTCTCCCCATACAAATACGCTTGGTTGAGGTTGTACTCATTGGCTCGATTGTTGAACGTGGTGGGACCGTTGTACCGGTCGAGCGGATTGTCAGGGTTCCACGAAAAGCCGTGATCGAGAAAACCGGCAATGGTCATGTCGCGGCACGTCAGGCACTCGGAATCGAACAATTTCCACTGCTCGCCGAGGCAGCAGCAGGGGTTCAAAAGAGTGCCGCAGCCGTTGCCGAAGCTGGGCTCCTCTTCCTCGCCGCCGTTGCTGGGCTTGGCTTCAGGATCGGGCTCGGCTTCCACGCCGCGCGCTTTGGCGCCGGCCTTCTCATCGTAGTCCTGGGCGTAATAACTGTTGTACTCAAACGCTGTCTGCTGGACAGACGAGGGTTGACTCCATCCGCTTTGGGCGTAGGCGGTCCCGGCCGACAGCAGGCTGGCCAGGGCGCCAGCCAGTGCCAACTTCGTGGGTTTCATGTCCGTTCTCCAATCCATTGAAACGGGTGCGAGTGTATTTGGGAACACTCAGGTGGGCTTCGAACTCACTGTGATCGAGCGCGAAATAGGAATGGCCGCCTAGACTCCACTTCGGCTCCGCACTGCTGCTATCGGCGTAGTGGATGAAGCGGATTAACCCGAAACAACGTGTAATCCGGCCGCAACAGTAGTTTTGGCAACAGGATGGAGAAAGCTTGAGGGATGATCGGAAAGTAGGCCCGCGAGAGTTTCGCTCGTAGTCCGAATATGCGGAATCCGCAGAGTGTGCGGATGGGAGAAGGGCCTGCGCGTGCCGCGACGCACGGGACCCTCAAAGGGCGGCGCGCGCGGCGAATGCGTGCGGGGGACTAGCCCGCCGCCCGCGGCGCGACCAAATCCTCGAACAGCGCGTCGACGAAATCGTCGGCCACGAACAGCGTCAGATCCTCCGGACGCTCGCCCACGCCGACGTACTTGACGGGCAGGCCCACCTGCTGGCGAATGGCCACCACGACGCCACCTTTTGCCGTACCGTCAAGCTTTGCCAGCACGATGCCGGTACAGTTTACCGCGTCGGTAAAGTGCCGCGCCTGGCTGATGCCGTTCTGGCCGGTGGTGGCGTCGAGCACCAGCAGGATTTCGTGGGGAGCGTCGGCGATCTGTTTGCCGATGACGCGGTAAATCTTGGACAGCTCCTGCATCAGGTTCTGCTGCGTCTGCAGCCGGCCGGCCGTGTCGACGATGCACACGTCGGCCTTCGATTCGATGGCTTTGGCCACGGCGCGGTGGGCCACGCTGGCCGGGTCGCTCCCCTGCTCTCCCTTGACGATTTCGACTCCCAGGCGATCGGCCCAGACCGTCAATTGCTCGACCGCGGCGGCGCGGAACGTGTCGCCTGCGCCCAACACGACCGATTTGCCCTGCGATTTGAAGAGGTGGGCCAGCTTGGCGATCGACGTCGTTTTTCCGGCGCCGTTGACCCCCGCCACCATGATCACGGTGGGCCCCACGGAAGCGAAGCGAATCGGCTCTTCCTCCTGGGCCATCAATTGCTTGAGCTTGACCTTTACCGTGGCCAGCACGTCTTCCATTTGCATGACGCGGGCGCGGAATTTCGTGCCGACCTCATCGACGATGGCCTGCGTCGCCACGACGCCCATGTCGGTCTTGATGAGCACGGCCGTCAACTCTTCCAGAAAGGCCTCGTCGATGAGCCGGCCCTGGCTTTTGAAGAGATCGCGAACGTCGGTATTCAGTAGCTGCGAGGTCTTTTGCAGACCTTTCTTGATCTTGTCGAAGAAACCCATGATTTCCTTTTGCGAGTGCCACCCTTATTGTTTTTCGTGGTCGGCGAGCAACCGGTCGAGAATGCCGTTGACGAATTGCGCCGATTGCCGGGTGCCGAAGCGTTTGGCCAATTCGACCGCCTCGTTGATGGCCACGCGGCCGGGCGTGTCGGCGTAAAGGATTTCATAGGCCCCCAGCCTCAGCACGTTGCGGTCGGTGGCAGCCATCCGCTCGAGGCTCCAGTGGTCGGCAGTCTGGGCCAGCAGGTGGTCGAGTTCGGCCCGATTGCGGCGCACGCCGGCGACGAGCGAGCCTGCGAACTCGATCAATTCCGGCGCCTGCAGGCGGCCCGCGACGAAGCGTTCTTCGTCGGCCGACGAGTGCGTGGGATTGAGATCGTCCTGGTACAGGACCTGCATCGCAACTTCGCGAGCTCGCGTGCGACGGGCCATTGCTTAGTGGTTCGTGGCTAGTGGCTGGTATTTAGTGGTCAAGAGGGCGCGGGGGGAGTGTCGACTTCGGCGAGTCTCAATCGAGCCGGGCGTGGGGCTCGACGTTCATCCTTCGGCCTTCATCCGGCTCAGCAAGTTGATCATTTCCAAGGCTGCGGTGGCACATTCTCTCCCTTTGTTGCCGACGTTTCCGCCGGACCGATGGATGGCCTGTTCGAGGGTATCGCAGGTCAAAACGCCGAACAAGACCGGCACGCCCGAATGCAAACCCGCCTGCCCCAGACCGATGCTCACGGCCCGGTTGATGTGCTGGTCGTGCGTGGTTTCGCCGCGGATGACCGCTCCCAGACAAATGACGGCCGCGTAGCGGCCGCTCTTGGCCATGCGGTCCGCCACGAGCGGAATCTCCCAGGCGCCCGGGACCCAGGCCACGTCAACCCGCGCGTCGCTGACGCCGTTTTCCGCAAGCGTCTCGAGCGCTCCGGCCAGCAAGTTGCGAGTGATCGACTCGTTGTAGCGCGACACGACGATCGCCAGCGATCCGTCCGGAGCGTTCAGGTTGCCTTCAAAAACGCGTGGCACGGGCACTTCCGGTAGCAGGCACGCTGGGCGTGCCGTAGCCGAATTAAGTGTGTTTAAACTCTACGTGATGCTGTTCCCATGGCACCACGGCGGACGGCACGGCGGAGCGTGCCTGCTACAACTACGACTTCATGCTCATCAGAAATTCGGCGTTGGTCTTGGTTTTTTGCAGGCGGGTCACGAGCAGTTCCATGGCGTCGGGGCCGTTCATGTCGTTGAGCACGCGGCGCAGGATGCAGACGCGGCGGTATTCTTCGGGATCCATCAACATTTCCTCGCGCCGCGTGCCGCTGCCGCCGATGTCGATGGCCGGCCAGATGCGCTTGTCGACCAATCGCCGGTCGAGCACGATTTCCAGGTTGCCGGTGCCCTTGAATTCCTCGAAGATCACCTCGTCCATCCTGCTGCCGGTGTCGATCAGCGCCGTGGCGATGATCGTCAGCGAGCCGCCCTCCTCGATCTTGCGCGCCGAGCCGAAGAACCGCTTCGGCCGCTGCAGCGCATTGGCGTCGACGCCGCCTGAAAGAATCTTTCCCGAGTGAGGACATTCGGAATTCCAGGCCCGCGCCAGCCGCGTGATCGAATCGAGGAAAATGACCACGTCGTACCCGTATTCGACCATCCGCTTGGCTTTTTCGATCACCATTTCGGAAACCTGGATGTGCCGCGCGGCCGGCTCGTCGAAGGTCGAGCTGATCACTTCGCAGTTGGTGCCCTTGACCTGCCGCTCCATGTCGGTGACCTCTTCGGGCCGCTCGTCGATCAAGAGCATGATCACGTACACCTCGGGGTGATTCACGAGCACGGCCTTGGCCATTTTTTGCAATAGGATCGTCTTGCCGGCGCGCGGCGGGCTGACGATCAGCCCGCGCTGCCCGAAGCCGATCGGCACGATCAGGTCGACGACGCGCATTTCCGTTTCCTCGGCCGTCGTTTCCAGCACCACGCGCTTGTCGGGGTGCAAGGGAGTCAGATCGTCGAAGAACACCTTCTCGGCCAACTGGTTCGGATCCTGATAGTTGATCGCCTCGACGCGCAGCAGCGCAAAATAACGCTCGTTCTCCTTGGGCGGGCGAATCTGCCCCGACACCGTGGCGCCGGTCCGCAGCCCGAAGCGGCGAATCTGGCTCGGCGAAACGTAGATGTCATCCGGGCACGACAGGTAGTGATAGTCCGGGCTGCGCAGAAACCCAAAGCCGTCGGGCAGGATCTCCAGCGTCCCTTCGCCGAACATCAACCCGTTGAGCTTCACTCGCTCCTTGAGGATCTTGAAGATCAGATCCTGTTTCTTGATGCCGGCGATTTCGGAGAGGTTTTCCTTGCGGGCCTGCTCGATCAACTGCGGCATGGTCATCCGCTGCAGTTCGGCGATGTGCATATCGCCCTGCTTGATCTGTTCGTAGCGGTCGTCCGTGTCGTCACTCAGATGGGCCGCCTCGTCGGCCAATTCCTCGGCCAGGCTCATAGGCTCGCTGTCGTTTTGCCGCCGTTGAAACTCGCCCGGCGGGAGGGGCGTCTTGGTTGCGGATTTGCGAACGCTGGTGCTTCTGGTTTCAGCCATGATCAACTCCTGAAAGGTCGCGGGGCTGACACGCGGAAGGTGTCAGCGGCGGGCAAGTGGTATCCTCGGGAAAGACTGGTCCGTGAGAAAGGAATGCTGAGGTGTTTCAATAGAATCAAAAAATGCGCAAAGTGGAAGACGAATTGCACCCAAAAAGCCGCGTTGGCGCGCCACTCCGGGGGGGACGGCCGAATGCTACCCGGGCGCGGACGAGTCGATCAGCGACGGCCAAAAACGCTCGATTTGAGCCTGGGCCGACTCCGGCGATCCGGAGTTGTCGATGACGACGTCGGCCAGCTCGCGCTTGGTTTCGGGCGACTGCTGGACGGTCTCGCGACGCGCGAACTCCTCCCGTGACCAACCCCGCTCTTTCGCGCGCGACTCACGCAGCCGGCGCGGGGCATCCACAAATACGATCTTGTCGCAAATCTTGTTCCAACCGGACTCAAACAACAGCGGCAGGTCCAGCACGATTGCCGCGGCCGATCCCTGCTCCGCTAGCTCGATGATTTGACGCCTGATGATTTCTCCAATCCGAGGATGGGTCAACCGCTCGAGGAATTCGCGCTCGAGCGGGCCGTCGGGCGGCGGGGCGAATACGATTTGCCCCAGCGCCTTGCGGTCGATCTGGCCATCGGCGCCGAAGATCGCGTCTCCCCAGCGCTGTTGCGCCTCGCGCTTCACCTCCTCCAATTCTAGCACTTCGTGGGCCGCTTCGTCGGCCGAAACCACCGCCGCGCCCATGCGCTTCAGATGCCCGGTGATGAAGCTTTTTCCGCTGGCGATTCCTCCGGCGATGCCAATGATCGGTGTTTTGGTGCGACGCATGTATGGTGGTGCCATGCTAAGCCGCAAGCGTGCGCGGGCGACCCATGGCCGCGCCGTGCGGCTACCACTTCTCGCAATCTGCCCAATTGTCTCCTGATTTCAAGTCGACTTTCAACGGAACCGCCAGCTTCATCACGCCTGACATTTCGTCGGCCACGATGCGTGCCAGGGAATCGAGCTCGGCGGGAGGGACTTCGAAGACCAGTTCGTCGTGAATCTGCAAAAGCATTCGCGCGGACGATTTTTCGTTCCGCAGGCGGCGGTGGATGTTGATCATGGCCAGCTTGATCAAATCGGCCGCCGAGCCCTGGATGACCGTGTTGATCGCCGTGCGTTCCGGGAGGTTTCGTTGACGTGACACGCCGCGGCGAATGCCGCGAATCGCGCGGCGCCGCCCGAGGATGGTACTAACATACCCGGTCTTCGGGCACTCTTCCAGTATCCGCGCCAGAAATTCCTCCACCCCAGGGTAGCGGTTGAAGTAAGCATCGATGAATTCCGCTGCTTCGGCTTTTTCGATATTCAATTGCTTGGCCAGCCCGAAGGGGCTTTGGCCGTAAATGACCCCGAAGTTCACCGCCTTGGCGCTGCGCCGCATCTCGCTGGTGACGGCGGAGGGCGGCACGCCATAAACCTCGCTGGCCACGCGGGCGTGGATATCTTCGTCGCGGGCGAAAGCTTCGCACAACGTCGGATCGCGCGAAAAGTGTGCCAGCACGCGCAGCTCGATTTGCGAATAGTCGGCGGCCAACAGCTTCCAGCCTTCGTAGCCGGGCAGAAACGCCGCGCGGATTTCGCGCCCCCGCTGGCTGCGCACCGGGATGTTCTGCAAGTTGGGATCGTGCGAGCTGAGCCGGCCGGTGGCGGCCACCACCTGGTTGAACGACGCGTGAACCCGACCCGTCGCAGGATGGACCAACTGCGGCAAGGCGTCGACGTACGTGTTTTTCAGCTTCGCATATTGGCGGTATTCGATGATCTTGGCCGGCAGCGGGTGCACTCGGGCCAGCTCCTCGAGCACGTCGGCGTCGGTGCTGCCGCCGCTGGTGGTGCGCTTGAGCATCGGCAGCTTGTGCTCCTGGAACAAGATCTGCGCCAATTGCTTGGGCGAACCGATGTTGAACTCGCGGCCGGCCAACTCGTGGATCTCGCGCTCGACGCGCTCGATGATTTCGCCGTACTCGCGGCTGAGTCGCGCCAAAAGCGCGGTGTCGATCTTGATTCCGTTCGATTCCAGCTCGACGAGCACTTCGACCAGCGGCATCTCGACGTCGGCGAACAGCTTTTCGAGGCCGGCCTCTTTCAGCCGCTCGGCCAGCTTCGGCCGCAACCGCCAGGCCACGAGAGCGTCTTCGGCCGCGTAGTGCGTGATTTGCGCAAGCGGCACCTCGTCCATGCGCTTCGCTTTGCGCCCGCTGCCGATCAGCTCGTCAATTCTCGTCGTATGATGATTCAAGTAGCGCAGCGCCAGCTCGTCCAGGCCGTGATTCCGCTCGCCGGCGTCGAGCAAATAGCTGGCCACCATGTCGTCGAAGCGCGCGCCGGCCACTTCCAAAGCGACGTTTCGCAGCACGACCATGTCATATTTCAGGTTCTGCCCGACTTTCTCGATCGCCGGGTTTTCCAGGATCGGCCGCAAAGCGGCTAGCGCCTGCTCGGGATCCACATGCGGCTCACCCGCCGGCGCCCGCACGGGCAGGTAGTACGCCTCGCCTTCTTTCCAGGCGAACGAATAGCCGACGATTTCGGCAAACCGCGGCTGGATGGCGGTCGTTTCGGTGTCGATCGAGATGGCCTTTTGCCGGCCCATTTCTTCGACCAGTCGGGCCAGCCGCTCGGGCGTGTCGATCAACTGGTAATCGACTTTCCACTCTGTTTCTTTCGTCCGGTCGGGGAGCGCGGCAAACTTCTGGGCCAGCGTGTGGAAGCCCAGTTCGGTGAACAGCTCGGCCAGCGCCGCGCGGTCAACTCCCTCGACTTTGGCGGCCTTCCAGTCGATATGAATCGGCACGTTGCGCTCAAGCCGCACCAGCTCGCGGCTCAACAGGGCCAGCTCGCGCCCCGCGATCAGGTTGTCGCGGCGCTTTCCCTGGGGCAATTCGTCGGCACGTTCCAAAAGCGCGTCGAGCGTGTCGAACTTTCGCAGGTATTCGCCGGCGATCTTGGGGCCGACGAGCGGCACGCCCGGCACGTTGTCGACCGCATCGCCCACCAGTGCCTGGAAATCGACGACCTGTTCCGGCCGGACGCCCCAATCGTTCTTGAGCGCTTCGGCGTCGTACACCTGGTCCTTGCGGACGTTGTAAACCTTGACCCGATCGGTGATCAGTTGCCGCGCGTCCTTGTCGCCGGTGACCAGGTAGCAATCGCCTTCCAACTCGTTCACCTGGTGGGCGATCGTGGCCAACAGGTCGTCGGCCTCGTAGGCGTTAAACTCGAGGATGGGCACGCCCAGGCCGGCCAGCAGCCGCCGGATCGGCTCGTATTGCGGCACCAGGTCGACGGGCATTTCCTCGCGGTGCGCCTTGTAGTCCTCATACAATTCGTGGCGGAACGTGCGCTCCGGCCCGTCGAAGGCGACGAACAGATAGTCGGGCTTCTTTTGCTCCAACAGGTACAGCATGTCGCGCGTGAAGCCGAACGCGGCCGAAACCGGCTCGCCCCGCGGACTGGTCATTTCCGGCAGCGCGTGAAAGACCTGGAAGATGAGCGAGTTGGCGTCCACGACCCACACGCTCTCGCCCTTCAGGGTGTCGGGGCGGTGGGTCTGGCCGTCGCCGCCGGCCGGCGCAGAATTTTGCTCCGCGCGGACTTCGACGGCGCTCGATTGCGAACGGGAGCGGGCGCGCGACGGGGTCGTTTCGTCCGGCGCTGTTTCCGGCTCCATTCCGGGAAAAATGCCTTGACGCGCAGTCTTGGCCATGACAAATGCAACTGGCCGCTGGGGGTGAGTTTAAAGTCTCGCGGGGAGGGGAATCGGGAAGGGCCAACCACAATCGTAGACCCCCAGCGCGACACGTGTCAAGCGCGCTCAAGACGCGCGATCGACGTCGCTCGTTACAGCTCGGCAAAATTGGCCAGCATCCGCAGCCCGTGCTGCTGGCTCTTTTCCGGGTGGAACTGCGTGGCGAACAGGTTGTCGCGCCAAACCACGGAACAAAACGGCGCCGGATAGTCGGTTTCGGCGGCCACGACGTTCGCATCGGCCGGCACGACGTAGTAAGAATGCACAAAATAGCAATGCACGCCGTCGGCGAGTCCCGCCAAAAGCGGCGCCGGGCGGCGAATCGCAAGCTGGTTCCAGCCCATGTGGGGAACCTTGTAGCCGTGCGGAACGTCGAACCGCACGACCTCGCCGCGGAGAATCCCCAGACCCTTGTGCGTGCCGTGCTCGTAACCGACGTCGAACAGCAATTGCAGCCCCAGGCAAATGCCCAAGAACGGTTTGCCCGAGTCGACCGCCCGGCGAATGGGCTCCACCAGCTCGCGGCGCTCCAGCTCCGCCATGGCGTCGCCAAATGCGCCGACGCCGGGAAGCACCACCTTATCGGCTTGGGCCAACGCGTCCGGGTCGCTGGTGATGGTGGCCCGATGGCCGACCTTTTCGAACCCCTTCTGGACGCTGCGCAGGTTGCCCATCTGGTAGTCGATGATCGCGATCATGGGCATGCGCTTACGCGGCGGGCGACGGATATCGGGTGGGACACATCAGGGCGGGCGCGGGTTCGCCGGGTGAGGACATTATACCGGGCCGCCAAAAGCGACCTATCGGGCGGCGATGACCTTTTCGGGATAGACGACCAGCTCCACGCGGCTGTTGCGGGCTTTGCCGGCGGCCGTGGCGTTGGACACCACCGGATTGTTGGCGCCGTGGCCGACGATAATCATCCGGCTGGCGGGAATCTGGCCCCGGGCCACCAGGTATTGATACACGGCCGTGGCGCGCGCCATCGAAAGCTGATTGTGATCCGCGCCGGGCGTGCGCACAAAGTCGTTGTCGGTGTGCCCTTCGACGCCGATTCTTTGCTCGGGAAAGGCCCGGGACAGTTCCACGGCCACCGTGTCAAGCAGCGTGCCGGCCACCGGCTGCAACGTGGTGAAACCCGGCTGGAAGAGCCGAGCCGCGGGCAGCTCGACGCGCACGACGTCTCCGTCGGCGCGCACCTCGATGCCCGGCAGGTTGAGCGCCGGCAGATTCTTTTGCAGGCTGCTGTTGGCCGTGATCTGGGCGCTCGCGCGGCGGCGGGCCGAGACCATCAGGGCTTCGGCCTGTTTTTCGGTGAGCTGCTTTTCGTCGCGCACTTGCCCCAGTTGGGCCGACGCCGTGGAGAGCTGCTCGCGCACCGCGGCCAGTTGATCTTCCAGCACCGTGCTCTGCTGGCGCGTCTGGGCCAACAGCGCTTCGAGCTCCTGGTTGTCGCGATCGAGCGTGGTGGCGCGGGTTTGCAGCTCGGTGTTGCGCTGCGCGAGCGCGATCTGCTGCTGCTGAAGCGTTTGCGTCTGGCGCTGCAGCGCAAACGAACTATCGGCGCAGCCGCCGGCGAGCGGCAGGCAAACCAGCGCCAGCGAGGTCGTCCAGACGACGACTCGCATGCTCCTGTCTCCTCGAGCTATCTGGGAACGAACGTCCGTGTTCGATGGGCACGACGGCGCGCCAGGTCGGGCGGCTTGGGGAAACCCGAACGGGCCCTGTCGCGAATGGACCGAAAAACGGCGCGGCAACTTCAAAGGGCGCAATTTGACAAGGCCCGGATCGTAGTGTCGGGGCAAGAGAGCGACAAGAGCAGTTTGGAGGTTACGCCACTTTAGCCCGAAGCGCAAGCGAGGGAGAATCGAGAATCCAACTGCGCACCCTCGCTTGCGCTTCGGGCTGGTATGACGAAAGCATTGTTGGTTTGCTAGCATGGCGTCGCCGGCACGACGGCTTCGCCCGTTGCGAGTTTCGATAGCGGATACTGACCGTAAAACCGCTTGATGTAGTTGCGGTGCCAGCGCTGGGGCTTGTGCGGCTCCCAGCCCCCGCGGGCCAGGAGGCGATCCGAGATGCGCAGGTTCCAGACGTCGCACAAAATCGCGTCGGTGCGCTTGGCGCGGGCCACCAGGTCGAGCACCGCGAGCGAGCGGCGAAACGTGGCCAGCGTCGAGTCGCGGTGCGAAACGACGAACACCAGCGCCAGAAAGTTGGAACATCGCCGCGGCTGGTTGTAGTACAGCAGGCAGCGATCGCCCGGCTTGGTCTCGTGATCGCGGCGGCCGAACCAATCGACATCCAGGACGGACACGATTTTCGGCCACCGCCGCAAATGAATGGCCCACAGGCGGCCGTCGCGAATCTCGATCACGCCGTAACGGCCCCGGCGCAAGGCATCGCGATCGGCGCCGAACGGATCGTAGAGCGTGTGGGTCAGGAACATCGCTTGGGGGGTCGGTTGAATCGGAGGGAAAAAGCGAGGGGGGCGTACACCTCAAGTTTAGCCCGCAAAATATGTCCCGCGGCGGCCGGCGGTTTAGCAGCTCCGCACGAAAAGTTGCTCGATGATTCGATAGATCCACAACAAGACGCCCAACAGCGCCAGACCGCACGCAATCACGGCCGGCACGAGCCAGGGCAGGCCAAACAGGTCGGCCGTTTGCGCCCAGAAGGCGGGCCATTTCAACATCACGACAACCGCGCCCAGGCACAAGAAGGGACCGTAGGGAACTTCGCGCTCCCGGTGCAAAACCCAGTTGACGATGGCAAACGCCAGACCGAAAAAGGGCGCCACGAAAAAGATCATCAGGCAGGCTTGCCAGCCGAGGAACGCGCCGATCAAGGACAAGAGCGTAACGTCGCCGAAGCCCATCGCTTCGCGCCCCAGCACCGAGCCGCCGATCACGCGCACCGCCCAGACGATCCCGCCGCCGGCCGCGATGCCGACCAGTGCCGTCACGAGCGCGGCCCAACGCGCGATCCCGGCTTGCCAGGCGACCAGCGCGATCGCAGCCGCGCCGATGAACCACATGACAACGATCGCATACGTCAGCCGCTCGACGCGCAAGCGGTGGAAGAACACCCGCGCGGCGAGGGCCCAACCGCGCCCGGTGTTCCAATGCCGCGGCAAAAGTCCGCCGCACCACAGCGTCCAACATGCAAGCGCGACGGTCAGACCCGTTAGCATCGGCAACGCGTCGAGCCCAGGGGGCCAGGCATTGGGCGAGGCAAGCGTGAGAAATTCAACCTGCGGCTGTGCGGCGATCACAAAATGCGCGGCCGCGGGCAGCGACCAGGGATACAAGGCCGCCAGGGCCAGCGCGACGAGCGTTCCCGGCACGGTGATCGAATCGGGAATCGTCTTTTCATCCAGGTCGATGAGCGACGCCGCAAGCATTAGGGAGACGAGAACGACGTGTCCCAGGTAGCGGAGGTGATCCGCCAGCGCGAGGTTCGCGGTGAGAAACTCGGGCGGCGGCGGCGCCGCGCCGACGAAGGCCCACAGCCGGGCGGCATTTTCGACTTCCCACACGTACAAAGCGGCCAGCGTCAACCCGGCGACGAGCTCGACCATCATCGGCCGGACCCAGAACCCGCGGCCCTGCAAGGCCGACTCGCGGCGCAGCGAAAGCCAGCCGACGAGGGGCACGCGATCGATCGCGCGGCGCTTTGGCGCATTCGCGGCCGGCGCCGACCAGGGACTGATCGAACGGCGGTTCCACGCCAAACGGTAAACGGCCCAATTCACCAGCGCGCCGGCGAGCGTGCCGAAAACGAATAGCACGACCAGTCGAACCGGGAGCGGAATGGCCAGGATGAGATTCACGGAGGCGTGATTTCCTCAAATCGAGAGGGCCCGCGCTCAGAGTGCCCCCTGCCCTTTCCCGCCGGGGGAGAGGGTGTTTGATGGGGCGCTCGGCGGAGTCGCAACGGCCGACGGTTCAGGGACGCAGATCCAATTGCTCAAGGATAGCGTCGGCTATCTGGTCGGGCGTTTTTGCCTCCGTATCGAGCACCAGGTGGGCGCACTGGCGGTAAATCGCCCCGCGCGCGTCGAGCGTAGCGATGATCTCAGTTATACCGCCTCCGGGCGTCAGGTTCGGCCGGCGTGCGGCGGAGTGGCGGTCGGCCTCGATGCGGCGCCAGAGCGTCTCGGGCGAGGCGGTCAGCCACACCACGCGGCCGCGTAGGGCGATCGCGGCCCGATTTTCCGGACGCATCACGGCTCCGCCGCCCAAGGCAATCACCGCAGCGTCGCTCGCTGCCAGGTCCGCCACGACTTGCACCTCCCAATCGCGAAAGGCCGCTTCGCCGTCTGCGGCAAATATCTCGGCGATCGACTTGCCGGCGCGGGATTCGATTTCGGCATCGGCATCGAAGTGCGGCCAGCCGAGCCGCTCGGCGACGATGCGCGCCACGGCGGTTTTGCCGCTGCCGCGGAGGCCGATGAGGACGAGGTTCATGGCGTTGGGCTCGCGGAGTTTGCACGGTCGAAAACATCAGTATCGTGCCGGGCCGATGGCGCGTTTGAGGACGTCGCGCATCAGGTCGGCCGGGGCCTCCTGGCCCGTGAACTGCTTGAATTGCAGGCAGGCCTGGCGGACGAACATCTCGACGCCGGTCACGACCGTGCAGCTTTGGCTGCGGGCGTCCTTGATCAACAGGGTGTTTTCCGGGTTGTAGACCGTGTCGAACACGACCATCGAGGGGCGCAGATGGTGCTTGTCGTAGGGCGTGGCGTCGACATTCGGGTGCATCCCCACCGGCGTGCAGTTGACGATCAGGTCGGGCAGGAACGAATAGCGGCTGGCCCAGTCGAGGGTTTTACAATCGAGGGCGTCGGCCAATTGCTGGGCCCGCTGCGCGGTGCGGCCGGCGATGACCACGTTGGCTCCCAGCCGCTTCAGTCCGAAGGCGATCGCCTTGGCGGCTCCGCCGGCGCCCAGCACCAGCGCCGTTTCGCTGTCGAGCGACACTTCGCGACCGTGATGCTCGATGAGGGCCTGCTTCAGGCTGTCGAGCCCCGCCTGGTAATCGGTGTTGTAGCCGATGATCCTGCCGTCCTCGAACACGAGCGTGTTGGCCGCGCCGATGCCGTTCATGCTCTCGTCGGCCTGGCTTAGTTTCTTGAGCACGGTTTCCTTGTGCGGGATCGTGACGCTCAAGCCCTTGATGCCCAGGGCGGGCGCGTCCTGGAGGAACTGCGAGAGCTGTTCGCGCGGCACGCGAAAGGGCACGTAGACGGCGTTCATGTCCATCCGCCGGAACGCCGCGTTGTGTACGATCGGGCTGAGGCTATGGGCGATCGGATCGCCGATCACCCCGAACACGGTCGTCTCGGAGTTGATGCGGTCGTAATGATAGATGTCGGTCATCTGCTGAAAGCTGAGCTGGCCGGGCGCCAGCGTGCGCTCGTGGTGAAACGTGGCAAAGGTGAACGGGGCGCCGAAGCGGCCGGCCAAAATGCGCGACGGCGTGCCGATATCGCCCATGCAGATGCCCACTGTGGGAACTTTGGCCCGCCGCACCAGCTCGAGCATCCGCAGGTTGTCGTGCGACGTGTTGGCCATGAAGGCCATCTTGATCACGTCGGCGTCGAGCGCCGCCAGCCGGGCGTGCAGCTCGTCGAGATTTTCGGGGGTCTTGCGATAGTCGTGCACGCTGATGATCCGCTTCGACTTGCCGTAGCGGGAGATCAACGCCGCCACGTCGTCTTCCAGGTCGACGTATTCGACGCCTTCGGCAATGGCGCTGCGCAAGAGCATCAAGCGCTGCTCCTCGCTGCCGGGCCACTTGCCGCCGTCGCGCTGGCGCCGGCAGGTGATCACCACCGGCGAGGGCCGATCGGCCAGCAGGCGCCGGAGGTTCACCTCGCCGTTGATATAGTCGAGCCGCAATTCGACCAGCGATGCGCCTTGTTGCACCAGGTGGCGGTGCTCGGCGATCATGTGCCGGTGCCGGCCGCGAGCGATGCTGACGCAAATCATGGATCGATAATCGCGCCGATAACGGGGAATGACGTACTTCAATTATAGCCGGGATGCTTTCACGCGCCGATTCACGCCGATCCCCCGGTAGAGCCGGGGTTTTAGGTCCGCTTGAATTGCCGGTCCAGCTCTGCGCGGCTGAAGAACAGCGCCGTGGGCCGCCCGTGGGGGCAATGGTGCGTGTCGCGGGCCAGGTGCCGCTGTTCGAGCAGGGCGGAAATCTCGGCCGGCGAGAGCCGGTCGCCCGCCTTGATCGCGGCTTTGCACGAAATCATGTGCAACAGCGAATCGACCACGTCGCGGCGCTCGGGCTGTTTGCCTCCGGAAAGAAGCTGGTCCACGAGGTCGCGCAGCACCTCGGCCGGGCGAAAATTGGCCAGCATGGCCGGAAAGCTCGACACCAACACCGTGTCACCGCCGAACGGCTCGATCGAAACCCCCAATTGCGCCAACACGTCGCGCGACGCAAGCGCCGCGGCCGCTTCGGCCGGGCTCAAATCGACCGGCTCGGGCACCAGCAGCGCTTGCGATTCCAAGGCACCGGAAAGCACCCTTTCGCGCAGATGCTCGTACAGAATCCGTTCGTGCAGCGCGTGCTGATCGATCACCACCATGCCGTCGTCGCTTTCGGTCACCAGGTAGCGATTGTGCAGTTGCAGGGCATTGACCGGCCGCGCGGGCGCGGGTGGCCGATCGACCCGATGCGCGGCCGCCGCGTCGCGCGGCGGCTCGTCGTCGCCAGTCGAGCGATCGGCCGGCTCGCGGCGGCGGTCCAGCGTGCTGAGCTCGAGCGGGGCGCGCGGCGCCGGCCACTTTTCGTCGAAGCGCGACTGCACCGTCGGGACGTCCGACGGGGGAGGCTCGTCGGAGCCGAAATCGGCCAACCGCCCTTTGGCCCAGTCGACCAACTCGCGCCGCATGCGTTCGGCGCTTTGAGGGTCGACGGCGGTGGCCGCTTCGTTCTGCGCCGCCGGCTGCAGCCGGGCCGTCAGGTCGGTTGTGAGGAATTTGGTGCGCAGCGTGCCGAGCAACTGGCCGTAGAGCTTGCCCGACTCCTGGAAGCGCACCTCGAGCTTCGTGGGATGCACGTTGACGTCGACCATGTCGGCGGGCATGCCGATGCGCAAGAATGCGATCGGGTATCGCCCCGTGAGCAGCAGCCCGCGATAGGCCTCGCTCAGGGCATGCCCGAGCGAGCGGTCGCGGATGGACCGGCCGTTGAGAAACAGGTATTGCAGGCGGGGGTTTGCGCGGCTGTGGCTGGGACTGGCCACGTAGCCGGCCAGCTCGACGGCGCCGTCGACGCTTTCGACGGCGATCAGGTCGGCGGCCAGGACGTGGCCGAAAAACGCGGCAATTCGATCGCGCCAATCGGCCGCCCGCGGCAGATCGTAGACACTTCGCCCGTTGTGCTCGAGCGTACAGTGAACGTGCGAATAGGCCAGCGCCACGCGCGTGAAGGCCTCGGTGGCGTGCCCCATTTCGGTCTGGGTGGAGCGCAGAAATTTGCGCCGCACCGGCGTGTTGTAGAACAACCTGCGCACTTCGGCCGTCGTGCCGGTCGCGCAGCCGCAGGGGATGACGGCCGAGGAATGACCGCCGGCGACTTCCAGCTCGGCTCCCTCTCGGGCCGACTCGGGGCGGCTGCGGAGCACGAGCCGGCTGACTGCGGCGATCGAGGCCAGCGCTTCGCCGCGAAAGCCGAGCGTTTGCACGCGGAACAGGTCGTCGGCATCGGCGATCTTGCTGGTGGCGTGGCTGGCCACGGCCAGGGGCAATTGATCGGCCGCAATGCCGCGGCCGTTGTCGCTTATCCGCACCAACTCGAGCCCCCCCTGCTCGACCGCCACGTCGATCCGCGTGGCGCCGGCGTCGATGGCGTTCTCCATCAATTCCTTCACGACGCTCCCCGGGCGCTCGATCACCTCGCCGGCGGCGATTTTGTTGACGACGTCTGGCGGTAGTTGGCGGATGGGGGTCATTTTCCTACAGCTCGTATTCCTTGATCTTGCGATACAGGGTGCGCTGGCCGATGCCTAACAATTCGGCGGCCGCCTCGCGATTGCCGCCGGTTTGCTGGAGCGTTTCGGCGATGAACAGCCGCTCGACTTCCGACAACGGTTTGCCGACCAGGCCGGCCAGATTGCCGCCGTGGGCATCTTCGCCGGCGTCGGCCGGCGCGGTCAGCTCGGCCGGCAGATCGTCGACGTCGAGCACGCCGTCGAAATCCACCACCACCAAACTTTCGACCACGTTGCGCAATTGCCGCACGTTGCCCGGCCAATCGAAGGCCATCAAGCGCCGTCGCGCGGCGGCCGACATGCTAGCGACGTTCTTATGATGCCGCTTGGCGAACTGCTTCATGAAGTGTTCGATCAACAGTGGAATGTCCTGGCTGCGCTCGGACAGGCTCGGCAGGTCGATCGTCACCACCTTCAAGCGGTGATAGAGATCGTCGCGAAACGTGCCGGCGGCGATCGAATCCGCCAGGTTGCGGTTCGTGGCCGAGAGGATCCGCACGTTGACAACAATCGGCTCGTTCGAGCCGACGCGGGTAATCTCGTTGCTTTCCAGCACGCGCAGCAGCTTGATCTGCGTGGCCATCGGCATGTCGCCCACCTCGTCGAGAAACAGCGTGCCGCCGTGGGCGAACTCGAACTTGCCGACCCGGTCGCACGAAGCGTCGGTAAACGCCCCGCGGACGTGGCCGAACAGCTCGCTTTCCAGAATGTTTTCGCTCAGCGCGGCGCAATTCAGCGCCACAAAGGGCTTGTTCTTGCGGGGACTGTTCTGATGGATGGCCTGCGCGACCAGCTCCTTGCCGGTGCCGGTGGCCCCCTGGATGAGCACGCTGGCGTCGGTCGGGGCAATGCGCTTCAAACGGTCGATCACCTCGTGCATTTGGCGGCTGTTGCCGACCACGCCCTCGAAGCCGAACTTTTCGTCGAGCCGGCGGTGCAATTCGGCGTTCTGCCGGCGGAGGCGAAAACTCTCGGAGGCCCGTTCGGTCACGGCCCGCAGTTGGCCCAAGTCGAGCGGCTTGAGCAGGTAGTTGAAGGCGCCCTTTTGCATGGCCGTGACGGCCGACGGGATCGTGCCGTGGCCGGTCACCAGGATCACCTCGGCGTCGGGCAGTTTGTCCTTGGTATGCGCAAGGATTTCGAGGCCATCGACTTCGTTCATCACCAGGTCGGTGATCACGACGTCGAAAGCTTGCTGGTCGATCAACTTGAGGCCTCGGGGGCCGCTGGTGGCCACGTTGCAGTCGTAGCCGACGCGCTTGAGGCTTTCGGAAACGGCCTCGGCGTGAGCCGCCTCGTTGTCGACGATGAGCACGCGAATGGGGTCGCTGTCGCCGCGTGCGCGCTTGATCGCTTCACCCGTTGCCATCCGGCCGATGATACCGCATGAACGGCCCGAGGGGCTAGTAGGCGGTGGTCCGATGCTCAGCCGCAAGCGTCGTGCTCGCCGCAGGAGAGGTACGGATTATTGCGAGGGCACGGCCGTCAGACGCGGCGGAAGGGGCAACTCAATCGTGAACTTCGTGCCGCGCGCGGGCTCGCTTTCGACCGAGATGCGGCCGCCGTGGGCTTCGACGATTTTGCGTACCGTGGGCAATCCCAACCCGGAGCCGCCGGGTTTGGTGGAGAAAAAGGCGTCGAAAACCTGTTCGGCGGTCTTTTCGTCCATGCCGACGCCCGAGTCGATCAGCTCGAGCGCCGCGCCGGTCGAAGTGGCCATTGTGCGCACCACCAGTTGTCCGCCGCCAGGCATCGCCTGCTGGGCGTTGAGCACGAGGTTGATGAGCGCCCCGTGAAACGACTCGCGATCCAACACGACGCTGGGCAGCTCGGGATCGAGGTACGAGACGAGCTCGATTTTCGACTCCTTGGCCTGGGGGGCGAAAAAGTCGAGGACGCGGCGTACTTCTTCGTTCAAGTCGGCGGCCTCGAAGCGAACGGTACGCACCTTGGCGAAGCTCAGAAAATTGTCGAGCAGGCTCTGCAACCGCTGGCATTCCTGCTGCACGACCGCGATTTTGGCCGCGGCCCGGCGGTCGCGGGGCGTCTCGGGCCGGGCGAAATCCTCGGCCAACAGCTCCATGTTCAGCCCGATGGTCGAGAGCGGGTTCTTGATTTCGTGCGCCAGTCCCCCGGCCAGCGCCGCGATTTCCGTGTACCGCGCAACCAGTTTCTTGTTGACTTCCTCGGCCGAGGGCGGGTGCGGCTGGTTCATCATGGGACGACGGACGATCTACCCGTCGCCGTTGCCGGTCGTGGCGGCGGTCTGTTTCTCCTCCAAGTCGCGCAGGGCCTGCTTGCGGCTGAGCTTGACGCGGTCCTGCTCGTCGACGGCGATCACCTTGACGGTCATCTCGTCGCCGACGCTGCACACGTCGGCCACGCTGTTGACGTAGCCGTCGGCCAGCTCGCTGATGTGCACCAGGCCGTCCTTGCCGGGGATGATTTCCACGAACGCGCCGAAATCCTTGACGCTGGTGACGCGGCCGTAGTAGATGCGCCCGACTTGCACGCTGGCCGTGAGCGCCTCGACATGCGCCAGCGCCGCTTGCGCCGCTTCGGCGTTGCTCGAGGCGATCGTTACGGTGCCGTCGTCCTCGACTTCCAGCACGGCGCCGGTCGACTCCTGAATGCCGCGAATCGTCTTGCCGCCCGGGCCGATCAGCGCGCCGATCTTGTCGGGCGGAATGTGCGTGCGCAGCAGGCGCGGCGCCCACATCGAGATGTCGGCGCGGGGGCGCGGAATGGCGGTGAGCATTTTGCGGAGGATTTCGATCCGCGCCTCGCGGCTGTGGGCCATCGCGGCCCGGATGATTTCTTCGCTGATGCCCTTGGTCTTCAGGTCGAGTTGAATGCCGGTGATGCCGTTTTGCGTGCCGGCGATCTTGAAGTCCATGTCGCCAAAATGGTCCTCGTCGCCGATGATGTCGGTCAACAGCGTCCAGCCGTCGCCTTCCTGCACCAGGCCGATCGAGATGCCGGCCACGGGGTTGGTGATCGGCACGCCGGCCGCCATCAGTCCCAGCGTGGCGCCACAGACCGAGGCCATCGAGCTGGAGCCGTTCGATTCCAGGATGTCGGAAATCACGCGGACGGTGTAGGGAAACACTTCGGGGTCGGGGAGCACCGGCTTGACGCTGCGCTCGGCCAGGGCCCCGTGGCCGATTTCGCGGCGTCCGGGCCCGCGGATCGGCCGCACTTCGCCCACCGAGAACGGCGGGAAATTGTAGTCGAGCATGAACTTTTTGGAATATTCGTCGATCAGCCCGTCGACGCGCTGCTCGTCGCGGCCGGTGCCGAGCGTCACCGTGATCAGGGCCTGCGTTTCGCCGCGCTGGAAGACGGCCGAGCCGTGCACGCGCGGCAGCACGTCGACCTGGCACTCGATCGGCCGCAGCGAGTGGGCGTCGCGGCCGTCGGGACGCGTGCCGGCCAGAATCAGGGCGCGCACCACGCGCCCTTCCAGCGCGTGCCAGGCAATCGCCAGAGCGCCCTCGGACACCGCCCCGTCGGCGGCCGGATCGGGAATCAATTCCGCGGTAACGCGGGCCTTTAAGGCGGCCACCGCGTCGGCGCGGGCCTGCTTGCCCTCGGTCTGTTTGGCCCTACGCAGGTCGTCGTAATAGCCCGCGTTGAGTTGCGCCACGAAGCCGTCGTCCGGCGGAACCTCGTACTCGCGCTTCTCGACGTTGATCTTGGCGAACAGCTCGAATTGCAAATCGCAGATCTCTTTGATGTAGCGATGCCCTTCGCGCAGGGCTTCGAGCATCAGCTCTTCGGGGATTTCGCGGGCAAAGCCCTCGATCATCAGGATCGCTTTGCTCGAGCCCGAGATGACCAGGTCGAGGTCGCTTTCTTCGAGCTGGTCGACGGTCGGAAACGGCACGAATTCGCCGTCGATGTGCCCCAGGCGGATGGAGCCCAGGGGGCCTTCGAACGGCAGCGGCGAAACGCCCAAGGCGGCGCTGGCGGCGTTCATGGCCAGCACGTCGCCGTCGTTTTGCCGGTCGCTGGCCAGCACGAACGTCTGGACCTGCACTTCGTCGTGATACCACTCGGGAA
>JBBDNV010000139.1:0-16004 GCA_040877415.1 Pirellulales bacterium | reverse complement strand
CCTCGCGATGGGCCGCTTCGCTCAGCTCGTTGAGCAAGAAGCTCACGCGCTCGGGACCCTGGTTTTCCAGCACGCTGCGCAGCGATTCGAGCCATTCGGCCGTTTCCAGCGGATCGGAATCCGCATCGGACGAAATCGTTTCAGCTTGGGCCATGGCCAGACTCCCGAGCACGTTCCATAAACGACCAATCCATCCGGCGTCTCGGCTTTGCGCGCAAGCCAGCCGCCAAGCTCATCCGCTCCCCGGCGCTCGCGGGCGACTCAACAAATTCAACCTGCTAAATTATCCTCCAGGCCGATGAATTGGTAAAGGGCTGTAAGTCCATACGGACAGACGATTTGCTTACGTTTGTGTCAGGTTTTCAGGCCTTGCGCGCCCTCTCGCGCGGACGATAAATCTCCGTGGCGGTGCCCAGAAAGGCCTCGGCGGCGTTGCCCAGGGTTTCGCTCAAGGTAGGGTGTGGATGGATCGATTCGGCCAGATCGCGGGCCGTGGCGCCCATTTCCATGGCCACCACCGCTTCGGTCAGGATGTCGCCGGCACTCGTGCCGACGACGCCGATTCCCAAAATGCGCTCGCTTTCGGGATCCACGAGCAGCTTTGTGAATCCTTCGGTCCTCCCCAGCGCCTGGGCTTTTCCGCTGGCGGCCCAGGGGTAATTGACCACTTCCACTTTGATGCTTTCGGCCCTGGCCTGCTCTTCGGTCAACCCGGCCCAGGCAATCTCCGGATCGGTAAACACGATCGCCGGAATCGCCCGCGGCCGAAACGCGGCAGGTTCACCCAGCAGGGCCTCGACGGCCACCTTGCCCTGGTGCATCGCTTTGTGCGCCAGCATCGGCTCGCCGGCCACGTCGCCGATGGCCGAGATGTGCGGATCGGCCGTACGCTGGCGATCGTCGACCACGGCAAAACCGCCGTCATCGAGCTCCACCTCGGTGTTCTCCAGCCCCAGCCCGCGGCTGTTCGGCCGGCGACCGACCGAAACGAGCACGCGGCTGAAGGATTCGCTGCGGGGTCCGTTTGCATCTTCCAAGCCGACGTCGATGGCGTCAGTGGCTTCGGCGAGCGAAGTGACCTTGGTGTTCAGGTAAATCCCGGCGAAGATTCTTTTCAGCCGATCCGCGAGCGGCTTCACGAGATCGCGATCGACCGTCGGCAAAAGCGTGGGCGTCAATTCGACCACCGTCACTTTGGTCCCCAGCTCGGCATACACGGTGCCCATTTCCAGGCCAATGTAGCCGCCGCCGATCACCAGCAGGCTTTCGGGCAGGTCGGGCAAAGCCAGCGCCCCGGTGGAATCCATCACGCGGTCGCTCTTCGTCCGAAAGGCGCTGGGAATGACCGGAACCGAACCGGTGGCCAGGATGCAATGCTCGAACTTCAATTTGCCGTCACTGTAGGTTTTCGGATCGCCCTCTTCGAGCTTGAGCGTCTGCGAATCGACGAACGAGCCGCGGGCATGGATCACCTGCACGTTGCGCCGTTTGGCCAGTTGCGCGAGGCCCGACGAAAGGTTGGCGATGACTTTTTCCTTGCGGGCCCGCATGGCGTCGACGTCGACCGAGGGGGGTTTGAAATCCAGCCCCCAGTCGCTCATCTCGCGGGTTTCGCTCACCACGCGCGCCACGTGCAAGAGGGCTTTCGAGGGGATGCAGCCGTGGAGCAAACAGGTTCCGCCCAACCGCGCGTCGGCTTCGACCAGCGTCACCTGCATTCCCAGGTCGGCCGCCAAGAACGCGGCCGAGTACCCGCCCGGTCCGCCCCCCAACACAACCAGTTGAGTTTCCATGGCGCGAATTCCAGTTCCCCGTGCGTTGACTGCTGCCGGAAATTATACGCGGCTATGGAAACGGCGACCGGTATCGCGATGAGCAAACAATCCATGATACCGAGCGGCCGGCAATGCTTGAAGTCGGGTTTGGCGGCATTACGCTCGCAGGATCGAAGTCGCTCGCGGGCTGTGCGCCTTGGGCGGATTTGTTCTTTCGCGAAGCGGCCTGGTTTTCGCACCTGACTACCCGTTTTCACGCCCCGTTTTCACGCCCAAAACGATCGAACTGGCTCAATTTCACCAACTTGGTAACCTGCCTCAGCCAGAATTCACCCACGAATTCTGCTGAGGAGGCCTAAAAATAATCTCGTTCTAGTAGAAATACGTCGGGACGAGCGCCAAGATGGCCGAGAAGACGCTGATGATCAGGTTCCCTTTTGTGAGTTGCGCCTTCGCGTGCGGGCGCCAGTGTTTGTATCCAGGCATCCCTTCTGTGCCAGGGATGACGACAAACCTGGGGGTCCAAGTGTGGAACATCAGTATGTCGAGCACAATCAAGTCGAAAAGCGAGACGAGGACATACTCGCCGAAAATCGTCACAAACGCCATCCAGTAGGCGATCGTTCCCGAGGTTTGCTGCTTGACCAAATACGCCGAATAAAAGGGTATCGCGATGCTCACGGGAATCAAAAAGAGCGCTATCAGAATCCCCTGGCGCAGCTCTTTTCTCGTGCGAGGTGGCACAGCTGCCCGAACGTCCTTTGGGTAATCGGACAACGCTATGCGAGGGTTAATATACAGCGTCAACACAAGCACCGGCGCCACAATTGCAGTAAGGATCGAGCCATCGATGAGAATGCGCCGGATCAGCAATTGCACGATTACCACGGTGCTGTCCTGCTTCAGATGGGGATGGAAAACGGGTCAGAACTATTTATCTGGGATGGAAAACGGATGGAAAACGGGATGGAAAATGGGTCAGAACTATTTATCTAGGGGGCCGCAACGCGTTCTGCTTCAGATGGAACTGGAATTTCCAGGTGTTGGGGTTAGCATAACCCTGAAGCCTGGAGGATTCCATGAGTCGCGAATGCAAGAGAATTGCTGGACCGGAGAAGTTGGCCATTTTGCGGCGGTATCTGGTGGAGAAGGAATGGTTGATTATTCACGGCACTTGAGTGTTGCATCGAAATGGCACTGATCGACGATCCCCGCGCGTGGATCCTTCGGCTGTTTGAAATGGAGCAGCAAGAAGGACGTGGCGCTCTTTGCCAGCGGTTTCCGGACGGAACGACTCCACATGACATACCGTTGGACGATGGGGAAAGGGTATACGGCATCTACAAGAACAAGTACTATTTCACGCCAACGTCCTTCATCATGCGCCGCCGGGACGGCATACAGCGCGTCGCCTGGAAAGACATCTGCCGCTGTTCGTCTGAACATGGGGAGGGGGTGAAAACCGCTCGTCTCATTGTTTGGGACTGATCTTCGCACCGCGCGCCCGGTGAGCTTGTCGGGCGCCATGGGCGGCCTCGGGGCTCCGAAGCATTCTACCCGGCGTGCTTGTCGTGGAACTCGAGCATGAAATCGCGCAGGGCCGTGACGCCTTCCCGCGGCATGGCGTTGTAGATGCTCGCGCGAATGCCGCCGACTGAGCGGTGGCCTTTGAGCTCCACCAGGTCGCGCGAGCGGGCCTGCTTGAGAAACTCGGCCTCGAGTTCTTCGCTCGGCAAGCGCCAGGTGACGTTCATCGTCGAACGGCTGTCGGGCCGCGCGTGGCCGCGATAAAACTCGGCATGCCCGTCGAGCACGTCGTACAGAAGCCGCGCCTTCTCGCGGTTGATTCTGGCCATGCCGGCCAGGCCCCCGACGTCGTTCTTCAGCCAGCGGGCCACCAGCAACAGCACGTACACGCCAAACACCGGCGGCGTGTTGTAGTGCGAATCGTTTTCCGCCTGCAGCCGATAGTCGAGCATCGGCGGCAAATTTCGCGGCACGCGCGCCAAAAGCTCGTCGCGCACCACCACCACCGTCGCGCCGGCGATGCCCGCGTTCTTCTGGGCGCAAGCGTAGATCAACCCGTAGCGGCCCACGTCGACCGGGCGCGATAGAAAATCGCTCGACGCGTCGCAAACCAGCGGAATCGAGCCGGTGTCGGGCTGGCCGGCGTATTCGATCCCTTGGATCGTCTCGTTCGACGTGATGTGGACGTAGGCGGCGCCGTCGGTGAGCTTGAGCTCGCCCGCACGTGGGACGCGCGAATAATTGTCGGCCTTGCCGTCCCAGGCGGCCCGGGCCGATCCTTCGAGCTCCGCGGCGGCCAAAGCTTTTTTCGCCCAGGAGCCGGTCACCACGTAATCGGCCGTTCGGCCGCTGCCGCGTAGCAGGTTCATCGGCACCATCGAAAACTGCAGGCTCGCCCCGCCCTGCAAAAACAACAGGCTGTAGCCCGCTGGGATGGCCAGAAGTTCGGCCACGAGCGTTTTGGTCTCGGCCAACACCTCGTCGAACGCCTTGGAGCGATGGCTGATTTCCAAGATCGACGCCCCCGCGCCGCTCAGCTCCAGCACCGCCGCCTGGGCTTGCTCCAGAACTTTGACCGGCATCGTCGCCGGCCCGGCCGAAAAGTTAAAAACGCGCTTGCTCATGGGCACTGGTTCTCCCGCGTTATAAGCCGGCCACCCGGTGTGTTAACATGCCCTGGCGCTGGCGGTTGAGCCGGCGGGACGTCAGGGCTCGAGGCGCTTCGGGCAGTGGGGGCGAATCATGGCGACCTGAAGAATATCGCATCGCCCGCCCCGCTGACAATCGACGTTTTGACGCGGGTCTTGCAGGCCATCTGTCGTAGAATGCCGATCGGACAGATGGTTCGCGGCACAGGCAGTCGAGGGAACGCTCGGGGGAAAGGCGGCCGGCGATGAAGATTCTGGTCACGGGCTCCTCGGGCCTGGTCGGTTCGCACTTGGTTCCTGTCCTGCGAACTTTGGGCCACCACGTCGTGCGGCTGGTGCGCGACAAATCGCGCATGGCTGAAGGATTGGCATACTGGGACCCGGCCGGCGGCCAGGTCGATGCCGCCGCCTTGCACGAGTGCGACGCGGCGGTGAACCTGGCCGGCGAAAGCATCGCCGCCGGGCGGTGGAGCGAAAAACGCAAGCAGGCGATTCGCACCAGCCGCACCAGCGCGACGCGCGCGATCGCCCAAGCCCTCGCCGCGCTTCCGCCCAAGCGGCGGGTGCTCGTCAATGCCTCGGCGATCGGCTTTTACGGTCCCCGCGGCGACGAACTGCTCGACGAATCGAGCGCCACCGGCAGCGGCGACTTTCTTTCGGGCGTCTGCCGCGATTGGGAGTCGGCCACCGGGCCGGCCGCCCAAGCCGGCATACGCGTCGTGCTGGCCCGATTCGGCGTCATTCTCAGCCGCCAGGGCGGGGCACTCAAAAAAATGCTGCTGCCGTTTTCGCTCGGTCTGGGCGGCAAGGTCGGCAGCGGCCGGCAATACATGAGCTGGATCGCCATCGACGACGTCGTGGGCGCGATCGTCCATTGCCTGGCCACCGACTCGCTGGCCGGCCCGGTCAACGTCGTGGCTCCCGAGCCCGTGACCAATCTCGAGTTCACCAAATCGCTGGGCCGGGTGCTAGCGCGACCCACGATCTTGCCCATGCCGGCCTTTGCCGCGCGGGCCGCGTTCGGCCAGATGGGCCAAGAGCTACTTTTGACCGGTCAGCGCGTCGAGCCGGCCCGGTTGCTCGGTTCCGGCTACACGTTCAAGTTTCCCGAGCTCGAAACTGCGCTGCGGCACGTTCTGGCGAAACAATAGTCTTCTAGAGTTTCAGTCTTCTAGAGTTTCATTCCAAATGGTCCACACCGCTCCCCGCGCTGCGTACGTGCACGTGCCGTTCTGCCGGCATCGGTGCGGCTATTGCAATTTCACGCTCGTGGCCGGGCGCGACGATCTGGTGGACGATTATCTGCGGGCGATCGAGCTCGAATTGCGGGCTTTGGGCGGCCCGCGCGAAGTCGACACGCTGTTCTTCGGCGGCGGCACGCCGACGCACCTTTCGCCGCGGGCGCTTGGACGGCTGCTGGAAACGGCGCGGGCCTGGTTCCCGCCGGCAGCCGGCTGCGAGTTTTCCGTCGAAGCCAATCCGGCCGACGTGACCGACGAAAAAGTCGCCCTGCTGGCACTCGCGGGCGTCAATCGCCTCAGCCTCGGCGGCCAGTCGTTCCATGCCGCCAAACTGGCGCTTTTGGAACGCGATCACGACGCCGGCCAGTTGCGCCGCGCCTTCGAATTGGCCAAAAAACGAATCACCTCGGTGTCGATCGACTTGATTTTCGGCACGCCGGGCGAGTCGATTGAAACCTGGCGCGGCGATCTAGCGGCTGCTTTGCAGCTCAACCCCGACCACGTCTCGACGTACGGACTCACGTTCGAGCGCGGGACGCCGTTTTGGAACCGCTTGCTGGCCGGTGAACTGGCACGGCTCGACGAAGAGACCGAACGCGCCATGTACGCCCTGGGGATCGACACGCTGTCCGCCGCCGGGCTCGCGCACTATGAAGTGTCCAACTTCGCTCGGCCGGGACATCGCTGCCGCCACAACGAAGTCTATTGGTCGGGCGAGGGCTATTTTGCCGTCGGACCCGGCGCCGCCCGATATGTCGACGGCCGCCGCGAAACGAACCACCGCAGCACGACCACCTGGCTGGCCCGCGTGCTCGCCGGCCAATCGCCGGTGGCCGAAAGCGAAACGCTCGAGCCCGAGGACCGCGCGCGCGAGTTTTTCGTTTTCGCCCTGCGGCGGTTGGAGGGGATCGAGCGCGGGAAGTTTGCCGAGCGAACCGGCTTCGGCATCGACGATCTGGTCGGCGGGCCGCTTGAGCGGATGGTGGCGCTGGGGCTGTTGGAAGACAACGGCCGGCGAGTCAAGCTGTCGCGCGAAGGGCTGTTTGTCAGCGACTCGATCTGGCCGCACTTTCTGCGGCGATAGGGACCTCGTCGGCTGTCGGGTGCCACGGGTGGCTTGCCCACCCGTGCTTCTGCACTGCTGGACAAGCCAGCCGTGGCACCCCGTATGACACAACAAGCGTGGTCGGACGAGCTAGTCGCTCAGTCGGACGCCTGAATCGCCTTCAAATCGCCGATCCGCTCTTCGAGGATTTCCACCTGGCGCTCGAGCGACTTGCGCGTGATGCGCACGCGATCGAGCACGCGCTCGGCGCCCGATTTGATCGTTTCGGCGCTACGGGTCACGTCGCCCAGGGCCTGCGATTGCTTTTCGATTTCCAGGATCGCCGCGGTGATCGCGTCGAAATCGGCCTCGCGCGTTTGCTGGTGCTGTTCCACGCGAATGCACAGCGCCCGGGCCAGCGTCAGGCCGATTTTAAGGTGCAGGTCGCTGGCCGCGTCCTCGGGATCCCACACGACGAACACGTCGTCACCCAGGCGGACGACTTCGTCGGCGCCCTCGGGCGCGGTCTGCCTGGAAAAAACGAACAGGCCGACTTGCGCGTCGCGATTCTTGCGGGCCAATTCGATTTCCGCGCGGGCCTTCGATAGCGTGTAGTCCGCCTGCTCCTTGGCTTCCACGACGATCCTGGCGCGCGGCGCGGCGCTGTCGGGCCCCAGCTCGACCACGCCGTCGCCCACCTTGCTGTTTTTCAACAGCCCGGTCGTTTGACCGGTCCTCTCGGCGACGTCGCCCGACTTTTTGGCGTGGAATTCGAGAAAGCCGCACACGGCGTCCTCGAAGGCCACTCCGTGCTGCGTCGAGCGCCGCGCCTCTTCGCGGCGGGCCGTCAGTTTCGCCAATGCCACCTTCACTTCTTCCTGGAACGCCGAGTTGGCCTGGGTCTGCTTCTCCAGCATCACCAGCAGCTCGCGCTTCATGCGCGCCAGTCCGGAATGCTCGTCGTCGAGCGAGAATTCGCGCGTGATCGTGGTCTTCGCCCCTTCGACGTTGCGCACCAGCCGGCTCAGCGCCGAATCGTCCTTGTCGAGCGAAAACTCCTCGACGACCGCCGCGATTTTCTTTTCGAGCGCTTCGGTCAACTGGCCGTGGCTCGCGGTCAACTCGCCGATCATCCGGGCCAGCGCCCCCTCCTTGTTGTCGAGCGAAAACTCGCGCAGCACGTGGTCGCGCTGCGCCGTCAACTGCGATTCGAGCGTTTGCCGCAGCGCCTGGAGAAAGCCGTGCGATTCGTGCGGGCTCAACAGCTTCATCAGCGGGCTCTCGTGGCCGAAATGCGCAAGCAGGGTCTTGCACAGCTCCGAGTCCTCGCCGCCAATCTGCCGCCGCAAGAGCTGCTCCAATTCGCCGTCCGCCCGGATCAACTGCTGCACGCGCTCGTGGAACCGCCCGCTCTCGGGATCGAAGTAATCCTTCAGCGAGCCGGCCAGCTTTTCGTGCATTTGCGCGGCATGGGCGGCCAGTTGCCCCTCGAGCCCGGACAGCATGCGCTGCGTTTCGCGGCCAATCAGGTCGGAGTCGACCCGGCCCCGGGCCTGCCCGAGCGCCAGGATGCCGATCCGCAGCGCTACCAGGGCAAACTGCTCCCGCTCATCCCCTTCGGCGTAAGCGGCCAACTCGTCGACGAGCTCGCGATCGAGCACCTTCAGGTGCAGCTCAAGCACCTCGGGCGGGTCGACGGCATCGGTGGAGAACAACGGCTCCGAGCGCTCGAGCTTGCCAGCGGCGACGCCTGCCATGACCGACTCCTTTTTCTGGCACCAAGCGAGAAACGGCTCCGACCGTACTAGATAGATGTACAGTCAATATGCCAGCCCGCCCCGCGACGATCAAGGGGCGTGCTAGCACCGGCGGCAAGCGCACGCGGCATCACGCGTTCATCCTGTGTAGAAGAGGAGGAACAGACAGGATGAACAGGACGGGAACGGACGTGGCCATCGCCTTTCGGATCATCCTGTCGATCCTGTTCATCCTGTCCAAAAAAGAGGAACAGACAGGATGAACAGGATGAACAGGACGGGAACGGACGTGGCCATCGCCTTTCGGATCATCCTAATTCTGTTCGCGTGCGGTTCGGCATCCGCGCGTAACAGCCGTACCACGCCGCTAAATCCGGCCGCGCGGGGAGAAAAGCCGGGCCTTGGGAGGTCGCCCGGTCGGTGGCGATTGCCCGGGCTGCCGAAACTGCGAGGGTGGCGGCAGCCGCTCGAGCTCGGGCGCTGCGCCCCTCTGCGCGCTGGACGGGGCCTCGAACCAGGCCCGGCGGCCTTGCGCTGGACGCTGGGCGGGACGCACTGGCTCGGCCGCCGCCGCCTGGCGCACTTCCTTGTCGTCCATTTCCTCCGGAGTCTTGAACGCCGTCAGCGGTCGATCGCGATAGGCGATCTCGCGCTGGTACAGCGCCATCATCTTTTCGGCGGTGACCACGTCCTTTTTCGGAGCCGCCGCGATGGTCTGCTCCTGCGTTTGCCGGGCTTCCTTGAACAGTCCGGCGCTGGCCTGCGCGGCGGCCAGAGTCGACAGGTTGCGGTACGACGCGCCGTCCAATTCGATCGCCCGCTGGGCCGCGTCGACGGCCAGCTTTTCATCGCGGTAGTGCGTGTCGGGGCAGGTGGCCATCAGCCAGGCCGCGGCCTGAAACGCGCGGCCGTTCTTCGGCGCCACGCGCACCGCGGCCCGATAGTCCTTGGCCGCTTCGCCGTACTTTCCCAGGTCGCTGTACGTATCGCCCCGGTTCACCAGCGCGGCGGCGTTTTCCGGATCGACCTTGATCGCCTCGCCATAATCGCGCAGCGCGTCGCCGAATCGCTGCATCCGGTAGTACGCGTGCCCGCGGCTCGTGTAGACCGCCGCCGCGCGCGAACCCAGCCTGATCGCGAGCGTGTAGTCGTCGATGGCGCCCGGGAAATCCTCTTTCGTGTAGCGCAATTCACCGCGATTGAAATAGGCATGGGGATACCGCGGATTGAGCTCGACGGCGCGGTTCAAGTCGGCCAGGGCTTCCTCGATCCGGCCGGCGGCGGCGTAGCCGACGCCCCGGTTGTGGATGGCCCGCCACGTGCCGCCGGCGGCGACGGCCGCTTCGAAATCGGCCAGGGCTTCGACGTCCTTGCCCGTTTGGGAGCGCGCCTCGCCGCGGCGGTTGTAGGCCCAGCCCAGGAGCCGCTCGGCGTAGTCATCGTAGGTCTTGTTCAGGCCGCCCTGCTTGGCGCGACTGCACAGCGTGATGATCTCGGTATAGTCGCCTTCGGACTTAGCGGCGTTGCTCTTGGCATACGCTTCGCTCAACGCCTCGCGCCCCTCAACAGGGGCCGCATCGGTGCCGGAGAGCGGTTGCGGCTGCCGGCTGTCGTCCGCTTCCGCCGGCTTTGAGTTTTGGGCCGCGGTCTCGGGCTCGGTATATTCGGCCTGAGTTACCGCCGGAACTCGGAAGCGGGGCTGAAAGTTCGATTGGGGCGGCTGCGGCCGGGCCGGTTTGGCCTCGGCCGCCTGACTCTGCTGTGCGTCCTCGGGAAAGGGAACCAGGTGCACAGGCGGCTTGCCCACGGCGGAGGCCGCCAGAACTACAAACCATAGCGCGGCCAGCGCATGGGCCAGCGTCATATTCCTTGCGGCCATTATCGTGAACCTCCTTGTTCGCGGGAATCGGTATTTCCTAAGGATGCTAAGGACGAAGGATGAACGAAGACGCCCGGACCGTTGGTGCGGGGACTAAACGCTTCATCCTTTCTTAGTGTGGTTCCGTCATGCGACGCGGATCGAGCGCTTCGTCCAGCACGTCGTCGGGCAGGATCTTTTGCTCCCGGCACAGTTGCCGAATCGTCTTTCCGGTCTTGAAGGCCTCCTTGGCCAAGGCCGCCGCGCGTTCGTAGCCGATGTGCGGGTTCAGGCTCGTGACCATCGCCAGGCTGTCTTCCACGGCGGCCTGGCACGCCTCGGCATTGGCTTCCATCGCAAGCGCGCAAAAGTCGATGAAGGCCCGCGTGGCATGGGCCAGCAAATCGCACGTTTCCAGCGCCGCGGCGGCCATCATCGGCATCATGATATTGAGCTGGAAATTCCCCCCGGTCGCACCGGCAAACGCCACCGCCTGATCGTTGCCGATCACCCGGGCGCAAACCTGCATCAGGCTCTCGCACATCACCGGGTTCACCTTGCCCGGCATGATCGACGAGCCGGGCTGAAGGTCGGGGAGCATAATTTCGTGAAATCCGCAGCGTGGGCCGCTCCCCAGCCAGCGGATGTTGTTGGCCAGGTTGAACAGCGTCACGGCAATCGCGCGCAGCTCGCCGCTGGCCTCGACCAACGCGTCTCGATTGGCGTTGGCTTCGAAATGGTTCACTGCCTCGACGAAGGCAATGCCAGTTTCCTTGGCCAGCACGCTGGCCACCTTGGCTCCGAATTGCGGGTGCGTGTTGATGCCGGTGCCCACGGCCGTGCCGCCGGCCGGCAATTCGCCGAGCGCCGCAACCGCCCGGTTGGCTCGCTCCACCGATAAATCGATTTGCCGGGCATATCCGCTGAATTCCTGACCCAGGCGGATCGGCGTGGCGTCGGCCAGGTGGGTGCGCCCGATCTTGATGATCGAGTCCCACTTCTTGGCCTTGTCGGCCAGCACGCCGGCCAGCCGCTTCAACTGGGGAACCAGCTCGCCGGCGATCGACCGCGCCACGGCCACGTGAATCGCCGTGGGAAACATGTCGTTGGTGCTCTGCCCCATGTTGACGTGATCGTTGGGATGGATCGGCTTTTCGGGCCGAAACCGGTCACCGCCCACCAGCTCGATGGCCCGGTTGGCGATCACCTCGTTGGCGTTCATGTTGCTCGAGGTGCCGGAGCCGGTTTGATACACGTCGATGGGAAATTCCGCGTCGAGCATTCCGGCGGCCACCTCGCGCGAGGCCGTCAATAGCGCCTCGACCTGCGCGTCGGAAAGCGGGTTTTTGCCCGTGGCGGTCAGCTTTCCCAGGTCTCGATTCACCACCGCCGCGGCATACTTCACCAGCCCCAGCGCATGAATCAATGCCGGCGGCAGCGGCCGGCCGGAGATGGGAAAATTGTCCTTCGCGCGCTGGGTCTGCGCCCCGTAGTACGCCCCCGCCGGAACGCGCACTTCGCCCATGGAATCGCGCTCGGTACGAAACTCACTCATGACGTGTTTCCGAAGGGGCCGCGCATGCGCGGCGCGCAGCCAAAAAAACGCGGCCGCTCGCGCTAGACCCACTTGGTCGGCCGCGGACGATTCGAGGACCCCTGTAATAATAGCCGTTTGGCCGATTCTGACAAAGGCCGGCGCACCCGGCAAAAACGGCCAAAACCGCGGAAAAACCCGCTCCGCCGGACAAGTCCTTCGTCCGGCGGTCGTGCGCGCTCGCGCGCGCTAATGCGCCCGGTATCAGGGCCGGAGTGTTTCTCGATTGCCGATCGCCGGCGCGCGGCCTAGAATTGCACGCGATCCTTGATATGCCCGTCGCGCGTCACCGCCCTCGCCTGCCCCCGTATGACGCAATTCGAAGCCAACTGCGAATTCGACAAGCTGCTGGCCGGCCGGCGCGAAATCGATCTCGTGCAGTTCATGCTGGAAATCGCCGCCGACGCGTACCCCGAACTTGACCGCGTCGGCTGCCTGCTGGAAATCGATCGCCTGGGCGTGGCTTGTCGCGATCTGTGCGACGGCTGCGCCAGCGGCCGCGTGCCCGAGCGCCTGGCGGCCGTCAGCCGCCTGCTCTACGACGTCGAAGGATTTCACGGCAACCGCGAGGCCTACTACGAGCCGCAGAATAGCTATCTCAACGAGGTGCTCGCGCGGCGCATGGGCATTCCGATTTCGCTGGGCATCTTGTACATGGCCGTGGCCGGGCGCGCCGGTTTGAAGATGTTCGGCGTCAACACGCCGGGACATTTTGTCGTCGGCTGCTGCTCGGGCGGCGAGCCGGTGTTCGTCGACCCGTTCCATGGCGGCGACGTGCTCGACCAACACGCCTGCCAGCGCCGCATCGAGCGCATGGTTGGCCAAAAGGACGTCGTGCGCCGCGAGCATTTTCGCGCCGCCGCGCCCGTGGATATCGCGGCCCGGGTGCTGCACAACCTCAAAGCCGCGCATGCCTGCGAGCAGCGTTGGCCGCAGGTGCTGCGCGTGCAAGAGCGCCTCGCGGCGCTACTGCCGCAGATTCCGCAAGAGAGGCGCGACCTGGGCCTCGTCTATTTGCGATTGGGGCAGCCGAGCAAGGCCCTCGGGTGTTGGAACCCTATCTGAAAGTCTGCGGCAGCCGGCAAGCCGCCGCGCTCGAGCCGTCGATCCGGGCGGCGCGCCGCATGTTGGCCGAATCGAACTGATGGCTTGTTCGTCCATGGATGCGACGAGCGTGATCGACAACGAGTGGGCCGGTCGGCGCGTCACGCTGATGGGCTTGGGACGCCACGGCGGAGGCACCGGCGCCGCCCGATTCCTGGCCGAACGCGGCGCCCAATTGACGATCAGCGAGCTGGCCGATCGCGGCGCTCTTGTCGAGTCGCTCGACGCGCTTTCGGGCTTGCCGATCCACGCCCTGAAATGCGGCGGGCACGACGAAAACGATTTTTCGAGCACCGAGTGCGTCGTCGTCAATCCGGCCGTCCGCCCGGATCATCCTTGCTTGCAGATTGCCCGCGCGGCCGGCGCCGTCATCACCTCGGAAATCGAGCTATTTCTCAAAAGCTGTCCGGCGCACGTGATCGGCGTGACCGGCTCGAACGGCAAGTCGACCACGGCCACGATGCTGGCGGGAATACTCGCCGCCGCCGGCCGGCACTCCTGGCTGGGCGGCAACATCGGCACGAGCCTGCTCGGCCAGTTGCGCCAGATGCGCGGCGGTGATTGGGTCGTATTGGAGTTGAGCAGCTTTCAACTGGCCCATTTGAGCGCGGGCGCGCCGCTGCCCCAAATCGCGGTAGTCACCAACTGCACGCCGAACCACCTCGATTGGCACGGCAGCTTCGCCCGCTACGCGGCGGCCAAGCGGCGACTGTTGCGCTCTAGCCACACGCTGGCCGTGCTCAACCCGCGCGACCCGGTCACCAGCGTCTGGCGATTCGCCGCCCGAGTCAGCCCGAGTTGGCCGCTCGAAACCGCCGGGCCGTTGGCGATTCCTGGAAATCACAATCGGCACAACGCCGCGCTTGCCGCCGCCGCCGCCGAAGCCGCCGGCGTCGAGCGCCCGATCATTCGCGACACTCTGGCGTCATTTCGCGGGCTCGAGCACCGCTTGCAATTCGTGGCCGAAGTGGCCTCGCGCCGCTTCTACAACGACTCCAAAGCCACCACGCCCGAGGCGACCGCCGCCGCGCTTGCGGCGCTCGACGGACCGACGTGGTTACTGGCCGGCGGCGTTTCGAAAGGCGCAAGTTTCGACGAACTGGCCCAAAGCGTCGTCCGCCGCGCGTGCGGCGCCGCGGTGTTCGGCGAATCGGGTGACCAGTTGCGCGACAGCTTCCTGGCCGAGCGCGCAGCGTTTGAGGTGTTTCGCTGCCAGTCGCTGTCCGACGCGCTTGTCTGGTGTTGGCGACGATCGCGCGCGGGCGACGCCATCTTGCTTTCGCCGGCTTGCGCCAGTTACGATCAGTTTCGCGACTTTCAGGCGCGCGGCGCCGCGTTTTGCCAATGGGTGAGTTCTCTCGCGGCGCGCTAAAGGGCGCGCCTGGTTGTATTCAGCGCAAGCGAATCTTGCAAGCCGCTGCGTGCTTCGCTAGGATGATCCCGGGTTGTTTCGGGCTCCGCGAGTTCGAAGCAATGGACCTCGAGGTCGACGGCTGTGAGGTTTCCTTGTGGGAGGCCGAAGCGGCGCTGGGAGTCGTCCCTCGAGGTTTTTTCGCTCCCTGCGCCCTCGTTGGCCAATGCGCGTCGCTGCTATAATTGTTCTTGACTCCAGCTAGCCGGCAATCCCCCGGCAACCGCGACGAATTCTCGGTGACGCAAGTGGCCAAAGCCAAGGAACCCGTCAATCCGTTTTACGCATTGGTCGTGCTCGTGGGCGTGGCGTTTGCCGTGACCACGTTCGCCTACTCCACGATGGCCTACCGCGCGTCCACGCCGGGCGCCGCCGAAATCGACGAGGGTCCCGGCCTGATGAGCATGGTCGATCGCTATGGCGTCCCAACGATGGGCGTCGAGCTGGGCCTGCTGGGCGCGGCCACGTTTGGCGCCATGTGGCTCGACCGGCTGCGCGCCCGCAACAGCCAGCTCGACGAGCGGTCCGAAACGCCCGAGTGAAAGGAGCGGCAGGATGAAAGTCAATCACTACGAGCAGGTTGCCCAGGCTCCGGTCACGATGGAGGGTTCTTCGGGCTGCAAGGTTCGCTGGCTGTTCGACGAGTCGTCCGGAGCCCCCAACTTTGCCATGCGCGAGTTCGAGGTTTCCCCCGGCGGCTACACGCCCCGGCACAGCCACCCATACGAGCACGAAGTGTTCGTGCTGCAAGGGCAGGGCGTGGTGTTTGAAGGCGACGTGGAGCATCCGCTCTCGGCCGGCGACGTGGTGCTGGTCACGCCGAACGAGGTCCACCAGTTTCGCAACACGGGGCTAGCACCGTTGAAATTCCTGTGCCTCGTGCCCAACTCCTCGGTCGGCCAAAAAGCCACGGTAGCCGCCGAGTGCGGCCGCCCGGTAGAATGACGGCCGTGTATTCGCTCCCGGCGCCGGTCCGCCCGTCGATGACTTCCCCTTCGGCTCACGAACTCGAAAAGCTCCGCGAGGAGATCCGCTACCACGATCGCAAGTACTACGTCGAAGCCCAGCCGGAGATTTCCGACCGCGAGTACGACCGGCTGATGGACCGGCTCAAGGAGCTCGAAGCCAAACACCCCGAGCTGGTCACCGATGACAGTCCTACTTCTCGCGTCGGCGATCGGCCCGTCGAGAGGCTCAAGCCGGTCGAACACCGGCTGCCGATGCTGTCGATCGAAAACACGTACAGCGTCGACGAGCTGCGCAAATACGGCGAGCGCATCGCCAGGCTTCTGCCCGACGAGACGATCGCCTGGGTCGTGGAGCTGAAAATCGACGGGGTGGCCGTTTCGGTCACCTACGAAAACGGCCGGCTCGTGCAAGCCGCCACGCGCGGCGACGGGCGAACCGGCGACGACATCACGCACAACATGCGCACCGTGATCGACTGTCCCTTGCGGCTGGCCGACAAGCCGCCCCGCACGCTCCAGGTGCGCGGCGAAGTCTACATGACCAACTCCGACCTGGTGCGGCTCAACGAAAAACAA
>JBBDNV010000138.1:0-16152 GCA_040877415.1 Pirellulales bacterium | reverse complement strand
AACGCCTGCCTGGGCATTCTCAACGGCATCGTGCAGGTGGCCGACATGATCGAGCTGGGACGGATCCGCGCCGGCATCGTCGTCGGCACGGAAAACGCCCGGCCGCTGGTGGAAAACACCATTCGCACGCTCAACGCGGACTTGTCGCTCACGCGCGAGCAAATGAAACTCGCCGTGGCGTCTCTGACCATCGGTTCCGGCAGTGCCGCCGTGCTGTTGGTCGACAAGGAGCTCAGCCGCACGGGCAACCAGCTTCTGTCCGCCACCGCCCGCGCGCACACCGCGGCCCATGAGCTCTGCCGCGGCCGCTTGGAACAGGCTGGAGGCGAGAGGCTGGAGGCTGGAGGATTGTTTTCTCCCTCTCCCCTGGCGGGAGAGGGCCGGGGTGAGGGGGCCGCGATTGCCGAATCATCTCCTGCGCCGTTGATGCAAACCGACAGCGAGGCTCTCTTGCACGAAGGAATCGTCGCGGGCGCCGCCGCATTCGATGCTTTTTTGAGCGAAACCGGCTGGACCCGCGCCGACATTCAAAAAACCTTCTGCCACCAGGTCGGCTCGGCCCATCGCAAGCTTCTTTTACAAGCGCTCGATCTCGACGCCGCGATCGACTTTGCCACGTACGAAACGCTCGGCAACACCGGCTCGGTCGCGCTGCCGATCACGATGGCGCTGGGCATCGAATCCGGCCACCTCGAGCCCCACGACCACGCCGCCCTGTTGGGCATCGGCTCGGGCGTCAACGTGCTGATGCTCGCCGTCGACTGGCAAAAGAGTCTGATCGCCAGCGACGAAATGAAACAACCGGCCAAACGGCAACTAACCGTGGGCGCGCGAGATATCAAGTCACGCGCCTGATATTGACCGGACATCCCATGTTCCGGATCATGCCATGGTTGACACCCATCGAAGGCAGGAATGAACGCTCCGGAAAACTTTGCGGCGTGGTTGACAGCGCACGAACACAAAGACCCGGTTTACGGCTGGGTCTATCACTACCATTCTCGCAGCGATGCTCACTCGATCGCACTGTGTAACTTGATTCTGGAGGACTTGCTGCGAGCTTGCCCGGCACTCGCCAGAGACGCTCTGGCTGACAAGATCGTGTACGGTATCAACGCCAGGCACACCTTTCCCAACGGCAAGACAAAGACGCTGGACCTGGCGATTGGCACCACCAAAGAGATAGGGCTGCGCACGCGATTCGCGAATAAGATCTGCGCGGGCGACATCGAACGCGTGCTGATTTCTTGCGAAGCGAAGACCGTGATGACGGAACACAGCAAATCACAGCCGCGCGTGTTCGATGAGCTTGCATCGTCGCATGAAATCGTCCATCAAGGCGACCGCGAGGCGATTGCTGCTGGTGTGACTGTAGTTAATATCGCCAAGACATTTGTTTCGCCCTTGCGCCAGAAAAGCTCAGAGCTTCATGTCTCCAAGCACAAGCAGCCGCATGTCGCCGAAAGAATGGTCAACCACCTTCACGGCCTGCCGATTCGCGACAAGGTAGACGGCGTCGGATTCGATGCGTACGCAACCATTGTCATAGACTGCGACAACCAAGGCCCGGCCTTTCTTTGGACCGCCCCGCCCGCGCCGCAACCCGGCGACAGAGACCACTACGAGACCCTTATTGCGCGACTTTCCGACGCTTATTCGGGCCGTTTTCGATCCTAGCCGTTGGGAACAGGCCGCGCGTTTGTTCGTCAAGCCGCTGAAGCGCATGGTTGAAATAGTGCGGATCAAGTTCAATGCCAATACTGTTGCGCCCCCAGCGACTTGCGGCAACATTGGTCGATGCGGTTCCCATGAATGGGTCGAGCACCGTATCGCCAACAAAACTGAACATTCGAATCAGTCGCTCCGCGAGCTCGACGGGGTAGGGGGCGGGATGATTCTTCGTCGACGCCCCGGTTAGCCCCTGCCATATCTGCTGAAACCACTCCCGATGCCGCTGTTCAGATATGACGCTAAGAACGCGGGTAGCGACCGTGGGCGTTCGATAGCCGCCCGGCTTTCGCTGCATCAAGATGAACTCAATGTCATTCTTAATCACCGCGTTCGGTTCGTAGGGCTTGCCCAGAAATCCGCCGGAACCGTTTTCGACTTCGTAGACCGCGTTGGCAATTTTGTGCCAGATGATCGGCGCAAGGTTGTCGTAACCAATCTTACGGCACCGCTCCTGGATCGAGGCGTGGAGTGGAACGACGGTGTGACGGCCATTGTTCTTTCGACGCGAAAGGCAAACATCCCCGACCACGCAAATAAGCCGGCCCCCTGGCACGATCGCGCGAAAGCACCGCTGCCAAACCTTATCCAATTCGTCCAAGAATCCGTCATAATCTTCGACGTGCCCTAGCTGGCCGTCGCTGTGCCGGTATTCCTTCAATGTCCAGTAAGGTGGCGACGTTAATACGAGATGGACGCTTTCGGGTTCCACATCAAACGACCGGGCATCGCCCAGCCGTAAGTCGTGTTGTGTGGGAATCTCGCGGACTGCTGCTTCGATCAGCGTGGTCAGCTTGCGATCTTTCGCGATGCGTGGGAGTTCGGTTTGCGGATCGTCCAACCTGCGAAGCTCGTTGGGCAGGAAGTCGGCAAGATCGTGATTCGCTGGTGTCATTGAATGATCCTATTCACCTGCTACCCTCGAAGGGCCCGGGCCACCGCTTGTCGTTCCGTCGGCGGAATGCGATGGGAGCATTTTAACCGATAAGTGTACGTATGAATAGATGTCACGGCAACCATCCCCCCGAAAAATGCAGAACGTCCCGGCCTGCGGAAAACCAAAGCCCAAAATTTCACCACCGCCGGGCTACTTCTCACTCCGGGCGCATCGCCCGGCGGACCAGGTCGCGGTCGAAGTAGTTGACGCTCATGCCGGCGTCGACGACGAGGCGCTGGGCGTTGATGCCGCTTGAGCGCGGGCTTAAGAGAAACGCGACGGCGGCGGCCACTTCCTCGGTCTCGACGGCCCGCTTACGCAGCGTCGCCTGTTCTGCGTATAGATAGCTTTCGACATAGCCGGGGATGCCCGCCGAGGCGGACGTTTTGAGCGGGCTCGGCGCCACGGCATTGAACCGCACGCGCGAAAAGCGGCTGAACGACTTGGCCAGAAACACGATCGCCGAATCGAGCGCCGCCTTGACCGGGGCCATGTAACCGTAGTTTTCGCTGGCCATCCGCGTTGTGGAAATCGAAATCGTCACCACCGATCCGTCGCGATCCAAAAGGTCGCGAAAGGCATTCGCAACCGCCACCAGTGAGAAGCACGAAACGTCAACCGCCCGCAGAAACGCCTCGCGGGGCGTTTCGTGAAACGGCTTCGCCCCGTCGGCATACTCGGCAAACGCGATCGAGTGCACCAGCCCATGGAATCGCTCGTGATGGCGGCTTAGCTGATCCCGCAAACGGTCGATCTCCTCCTGCCGCTCGACGTCGCAGGCGTAGATCTCGGCCCCGGGCGCAAGCAGCCCGGCCACCGACTGCCGCCGCTCATCGGAGCGCACTACGTAGGTCACCTTGGCGCCCGCTTCTTCCAACCCGCGGGCGACATGAAACGCCACGCTCCTGCGATTGGCAACGCCGAAAACCAGGATCGATTTGCCGGTCAACTGCAGGAAATCCATGGTGCTCGTTATTGCGTTTGGGGACGACGGTCAAGAGATCGGACGCGCCCGTCGCCGGTGGCTGCGGGCTAAACTAAACGCGGCTAAGCGTCGGTCGGGGCGACGGCGCAGATGAATTCCAGCCGCACGGCCAGTTGCCCGCCGCAGGTAACCCGGGCCGAAAGAAACCACGCCTTCGAAATGCGGTTGGTCAGCCGGACTTCCATTTCGATCGTATCGCCCGGCTTGACCATGCGTCGAAAGCGGACGTTGTTCATGCCGGCGGCGACCGGAATTCCGCCCTCGATCGGCGGCTCGAGTTGCGCAAGCAGGATCGCGCCGGCCTGCATGGCCGCTTCGCACAACAGCACGCCCGGCGCAATCGGAAACGTCGGATAATGGCCGGCAAAGTACCATTCGTCCTCGCGGAACGTTTTGCGGCAGACAATCCGATCGTCGCTGCGTTCGACGATTTCGTCGACCAGCAAGAACGGCGGGCGGTGCGGAATGGCGGCGTGGATTTCTTGAATGCTCATGATGCGGTTGCGAGGGACACGGGAGGGTTCGTTTTCATCAGCCAGGCGTCGACGTCGTTGGCGACGATCACGCCGTAGTTCATTGCTCCCAGCCAACCGGACATGACGATGCCCACGCTGCCGGCGTGAAACAATCCGCCCACCTGTGCGGAAATGGCCCGGCTGACAGCCAATCCTTCGAATTTGGTGCCGAAGCTGGCGCCTTCGGGGTGCCGCGTGTAATGCCGAAACGTCAGCGGAGTGGAAGCCTCAGCATGATCGAGCTTGGCGCGAATCTCGGGGATGTATTTGGCGATCGACTCGAGCGTCGATTCGACCAGGTCGCTCTTGGCGGCCTCGTAGTCGTCGCGCGAAAGGCCGGCCCAGTCCTGAAACCGGGCGTTGGTGCTCGAGACGATCAGCGAGCGGTTGCTCCCCGGGCGCGAGCGGGGGTAGTAGAACGAAAACGTGCGGCTGGTCACGTCGCGCGCCAAAAGCAGTTCCGTGCGAAACAACGGCGCGGTGGAGCTGAACAGCAGGTCGCCCAGTCTCTCATCGATCGGGACGCCCGGCTTGAGCGCCATGTACACCTGGCAACTGGAGTTGTTCAATCGTACCGCCGCCGCCTCGTCGGCAAACTTGCGGTCGAAGTGCTGCGCGCCGACCAGTTTGAAGATCGTGCTTTTCAAATTGGCGTTTGACACGACGGCGCGCGTGCCGATCTGCCGTTCGCCCACCTGCACTCCCGCGACGCGGCCGCGGCGGACGAGTATTTTTTCGACGTCGCACTTGATCCGCACGTCGACGCCGCCACCAGCCAGCTCGTCGCGCATCAGCCCGATCAATCGGTCGGTGCCGCCACGAAAGGTGAACACACCCTTGGACATGAAATTGGAAAACACGATCCCGTAACTGACCGCCGGGTCTTCGAGCGTCGAACCGTTGGCGTAGGTGATCGGCTCCATCAGCAGACGAATGACGTCTTCGCGGCCGGGAAAGAACCGCTCGAAAAGCTCCCCGGCCGTCGTCGACTGGTCGTCGTAAAAATTCATCTTGCGCGCCGCGTCGAAAAACGCCCGCACGTTCTCGGCCGGCACGCCGAATCGTCCGACCAGCAGGCGGGTAAAATCCTCGCGGTCGAACGTCGTGGTGAGCGAGAACATCGGGTTGTCGAAGCGGATGTTCTTAAGCTGCACGATCGAGTCGGCGATTTCGTCGGTCCAATAGCGGCGGCAGCTCTTGATCATGCCCACGGGAAATCCGTGCAGCGAAACGTCGAAAATATGCCCGCCCGGCCGTCGGAACCACGTGGCCATGCCACCCAGCTTGTAGTGCTGCTCGACGAGCAGCACCGACCGGCCGCTGCGCGCCAGCGTGTTGGCCGCGGTCAGGCCGGCCAGGCCGCTGCCGATGACGACGCAGTCGTAGTGGTCGCTTGCGCCTTTTAGAAAGTCTTTGGGCATATTTGGACGTTGTTCCGGGAGCTCAAACCTCGACGACGCCCGCCGCGGCGACTTCGCCCGCTTCGTCCGCGCGCGTCCCCAGCAAATGCCGGTTGGCCATCACGATGCCGCTGAGCATCGCGCCGATGATGCCGACCAGGCCCTGATCGGTTCCACAGATGAACAGGTTCGAGAGGTGCGTCGTGCCGCTTTTGCGCTTGTCCGGCGAGCCGTAGACAGCGCCGTTTTCGTGGCCGGTGTAGTGCTTGATCGTGGTCGGCGTGAACGTATCGCGGGCGATCACGCGGGGGCGGAAATCGGCGACAAACCGCACCGCCTGAGCGATCATCCGGTCGTACCACGTTTGCTTGGCCGCCAGGTATTCGTCGCGGGACAAGCTCTTCCAGCCGTCATAGTTCGCCAGCGCCGTCACGCGCACCACTCCCTCGTCGAGCGGCTGATCGTATTGAAAATTGTTGGGACAGCAGATTACTCCGCTTCGGACGTCGACCAGTTGCTCGGGCTTTTGCCAACGAAACTTGTCGCTGTCGTTAAAGAAGACGATCGTGCGGTCGCAGCCCAGGTCGCGGGGCTCGGCGTCGAGGATCGACACGCTTTCGATGAACGAAAGCTGGCCGGCGGCGGGCACGCGGGTTGGCGTTTCTTCGCACAGCCGCATGGTTTCCACCAGCCCCGCGGAGGAAAGCACGCGATCGCCTTCAACGTACGTGCCGTCGTCCAGAATGATTCGCGTCACTCGCCCGCGGTCGACCTCCATCCGCCGCACACCCGCGCGCAGCCGCAGCTCGCCCCCCAACTGCTTGAACCGCCGCGCGAGGTTCTTGAGGATTTGCCGCACGCCGGCCCACGGCCGGGCCAAACCCTCCATGAAGATGCTGCGAAACATGATCGAAAACTGGCCGAAATCCATGTCGTGTTCCCGCGCGCCGCCGTAGAACAACAGCGGGCAAAAGATCATGTCGACCAACAGCGGGTCTTTGATCCACCGGCCGACGACCGAGCGGGCCGACTGGCCGGCCGCCCCCGCGTACGCGTCGTCGTAGCCGACGACGGCCGCGGCCAGATTCTCAAAGTGGTCCTTCTCGGCCGGAAAACCGCGGTGCACCTCGGAGCGAAACAGCTCGAACTGGTTGTTAAACCGCAGGCAAACGCCGGGAAAGGCGATCGCCGAGCCGATCTGCGGCCGAAGCGCGAAATCTTCCCAATGGAATCGCAACTGTCGCAAGAGCCGCGCGAGCGGGCCCTTGTGAGTCCCCTTGGGAGCGTAGTTGGTGACCGCGTGCAGGCCGACGTCGTAATTGCGTCCGCCAAGCCGATAAAAGGAGTTCAAGCCGCCGATCATCGTGTGCCGCTCGAGGATGCACACGCGCTTCTCGTAATACGCCAGCCGTATGCCCGCGGCCAGGCCCGAAACTCCGGCGCCAATGATGATCGTGTCGTACGCGGACATGGCCATTGGCTCAGGCGTCGCATCGCTCGTTCGTCCCCCACGACCGGGGCGCACGCGGCAAACAAACGGGCGGACGTTACGCCTTTTGCAGATCCTTCATCAACGGGGCCAGGTAATTGACCGTGCTGTTGACGGTCGCCAATTCCACGTAGTCGTCCTCGGGAACCTGTACGCGGTAGCGTTTGCGCAGCTCCATGACGATGTCGAGAAAATCCATGCTGTCCAGCTCGAGCTGCTCGCGCAGCGGGACGTCGTCGACCAGACCGCTTAGATCTTCGTCGGGCGCGATGTTCTCGAGGATGTCGAGGATCGCCGCTTTGATTTCGGCAGGACTCATACCGCCTGTTCTCCGTGTAGCTCTCAGATGCGTTTAACGATGACGACGGAATTGATGCCCAGCATGCCGAATGAATTGTTCAAAATGACGTCGACGCGTTTTCGCTCGCGCGGCTCGCCCGTCACGAGGCCTGCAAGCGCGCACTCGGGATCGAGCGAGTCGACGTTGATTGTGGCATGGCACACGCCGTCGGCAAAAGCCGGCAGGTTGCCGCCCAGCTCCAACGCGCCGGCGGCTCCCATCGTGTGGCCGATGAAGCTCTTGGCGTTGTTGAACAGCGTGCCCGGCGAGTTCCCGAATACGCGGCGCAGGGCGACGCATTCCTGCACGTCGCCGCTGGTGGTGCCGGTGGCATGCGTGCTGACGATATCAACCTGCTCGGCCGCCAGGCCGGCACGCCCGAGCGCCAATTCCATGCACTGGGCCTGGCGATCGGCATTGGGGAGCACGAAATCGCTGGCGTCGCTGTTGATCGCATAACCGGCGATTTCGCCGTAGATCTTCGCGCCCCGCCGTCGGGCGTCCGGCAGTCGTTCGAGCACGTACAGGCAGCCCCCTTCGGCCACGACGATGCCGTTGCGCGCGAGATCGAACGGACGCGATGCCCGCGCGGGGTCGGGGTGGCTGGCCAGCGCGCCCTGGCTCTTGAAGCTGGCGAAGATGCCGAACGTGCGAACGCTCTCCGACACCCCGCCGGCCAGTGCCACGTCACATTCGCCCAGTCGCAGCATCTGGGCACCCTGCACGATGCCCACGTTTCCGGCGGCGCAGGCCGCGCCCAGGGTGTAATGCGGTCCGGTGATGCCCAGGTTGAGCGAAATTTCGCCGGCCGGATTGTTGGCCACCGTGCGCGGGTTGTGGTGGTGCGACCAGAACGTCGTGTCGTAGTCGAACGAGCGCAGCTCGTAGATTTCGTTTTCCGTTTCGACGCTGCCGTGCTCGGTCACGCCGACGTAGACGCCGACGGTCGACTTGTCGACGTTGGGCCAATCAAGCCCGGCGTCGGCGATCGCTTCGTGGGCGCAGTAGATGCCCACGCTGCCGGCGCGCGTGCCGCGGCGAAGGTCCTTCTTGTTTTGATAGCGCTGCTCGTCGAATCGGCAGATGCCGGCCAGGGTCGCGCCGACGTAGCGAATTTCATAGGGCGTTACGCCGCTGCGGCCCCGCAGCAGGCTCTCGCGAAACTCGCCCAGATTGTTGCCGTTGGGGGCGGTCAGTCCGACGCCGGTGACCACGACCCGCTCCTGGTCGGGCAAACCCGCAATCATTGCGTACCTTCCCTGAGATCGATTCCTGTTAAAGGAACTGCCCGAACGCCGCAAATTACCCTGTTAAAGCTTTTGAAGTTACCGGGTTGTGTCGCGATTGGCAAGCCCCGGACCGGGGGTCGCCCGGGCGCAGCGGAAGAAGCGACGCTTTGCTTTACAACGAAAAGTGGCGTGCGACTTCAAGCGTTTCACCACTTGGCGGGTGTTTGAAGCGCTTCGCCCAGCCGACGCATCCCCTCGGCCTTCGACACCAGGGGCTGATAGCCGAAGTCACGTCGGGCTTTGGAAATGTCAAAATAGTGTGAGGTGCCCAACTGGGCCGCCAGAAATCGCGTCATGGGCGGCTCGCCGCCCGCGCGCAACAAGCGATAGACCGTTTCGAATAGCGCCCCCAGGCGCCACGCCGTCGCAAGTGAAACGGCTCGTCTCACCGGCGGCAAGCCGGCCAGGGCCAGAATCTCGTCAATCCACTCCCAGCAATTGACCGGCTCGCCCTGGCTGATGAAATACGCGCTGCCGGCCACCGCCCAGTCCGGCTTAAGCGCGTCGGCGGCCTGCAGGTGCGCACGCGCGGCGTTGTCCACGTACACCATGTCAACCCGGTTGCTGCCGTCGCCCACCCGGCGCAAGCGGCCCCAACGTGCCCGGACAATCAATCGCGGAATGAGATGCGGGTCGCCCGGGCCCCAGATCAAATGCGGGCGCAGTGCGCATGTCGCCAGGTGGGGGCCATTGGCCGCCAAAACTTCCTGTTCGGCCAGGGCTTTCGTGTGGGCATAATGGCACAGCCATCGCCGGGCGTAGCCGGCCGTCTCGTCGACGTTCTTTTGAGGCGTGCCGTCGAACGTGACGCTGGGGCTGCTTGTAAAAACCAATCGCGGCACACGGTGTTCGCGGCAGCCTTCGATGACGTGCCGCGTTCCAACCACATTGATGCCGTAATAGTCGTTCCACGGCCCCCAGATGCCGGCGATGCCGGCTGCGTGAAACACGACCTCCATGCCGGCGCACGCGCCGCGCGTCGCCTTGGCGTCGCGCAAGTCGCCTTGCACACACTCAACGCCCAATCGCTCCAACTCCGGATAATCCCCGCGGGCGAGACTTCGCACCCGATCGCCCCGGGCCAAAAGCTGCCCAACGATCGCACGCCCGAGAAATCCGCCCCCGCCGGTCACTAGCGCCCTCATCGCCCATTACCCCAGCTTGCGATCCGCCCACACGGCCAGCTTCTCGCGGAAGATTTTGGCGTTGTGGCGAATGTCGACCGGCATGGCCCGGTGAATCAAAAAATCGTCGATTCCTGCGGTGAGCGGATTGGCCCGAGCGAGGTCCGCCAGCTCCGCGAGGAGCGCCTGGCGGGCCCGGCGGCCATTGGGCATCTTGCCGGTCCACGGTTCGACGACGATTACCGGGCGCTGGCGGCCCGGCGGCCCAATGCCGACCAGCGCCGAGCGGCACACGTCGGGGTGCTGATTGAAAATCGCCTCGCAGGGGATGGTGAACATCGTGCCGTCGGCCGTTTGCACGCGATGTGCCTTTCGGCCGCAATACCAGAAACGGCCGGAACCGTCCAAGTAGCCCACGTCGCCCATGCGGTGCCAGATGCGCGAGCCATCGGCGATTTTAGCCAGGGCGTTCGATTCGCGGCGCGTCACGTACCCGCGCGTCACGACGGGCCCGCTGACGACGAGCTCGCCGACTTGCCCGGCGGACAACAACTCACAGTCGGCCAGGGTCGCAAGCGGGCCGTCGGCAATAGCGATCACCTTCCACTCGATGCCCGGAAATCTTTGGCCGACGCACGTGCCGCCCCCTCGGGCCCAATGGTGCCGCGTATCGGCTAACACTTCACTGGCGGTGATCGAGGCCACGGGCAGCGCTTCGGTCGCTCCGTAAGGCGTGTGCACCTCGCCATCAGGGGCAATGCACGCTTTCATCCGCGAAAGCACGTGCGGCGGCACCGGCGCGCCGGCCGAAATCACCCGGCGCAGCGAGGGCAGCTTGATGTTCCGCTCCTGGCAATACTGTCCGAGGCGATTCCAGATCGCCGGCGAGCCAAATGCCTGTGTGACATGCCAGTCGCGGACCGCCTCGACGATGTTGCGCGGATCGACCCGGGCCGGCCGAGACGGATCCATGTCGGGAATCACGGTCGTCACGCCCAGCGCGCAATTGAACAGGCCGAACAACGGAAAGCCGGGCAGATCCACCTCGCCCGGCTGGATCCCATAGAACTCTCCCAGCTCGGTCACCTGGCGGTCGAAGTTGCCGTGGCTATACAGCACTCCTTTGGGCGGCCCGGTGCTGCCGGTGGTAAAGATAATGGCCGCCGGATCGTCGGCGCACGTGTCGTGACAAACGGGTTCGATCGAGCCGCGAGATCGTAGTTCATCGAGCGTGAGACCGCCCCAAAACAGACGCCGTCCGACGGTGACGTTATGCCGCGCGTGAGGAAATCTTCGCCGGAGCAAGGCGCGAACCGCGTGCACGATCGGTATCGCGACAAAACCCTCCGGTTCGGCATCGGCCAGACAAGCAATGAGATTCCTGCGTCCCATGCCCGGGTCGATCAGCACGATAACGGCTCCGGCCTTGAACAGGGCAAACACCAGCGCGATGAATTCCATGCCGGGGCGCACCAACAGCGCGATCCGCGCTTGCGGACGGACGCCCAGGGCGCGTAATCCGCTGGCCAGGCGGTTGCTCTCCTCTTCGAGCTGGCGAAACGTATAGGTGTCGTATTGTCGTTTGCCGCGACGGCGACCTCGCGGCACGACCACGGCCAGCGCGTCGGGCATGCGCGCGGCCATGGCGGTCAGACGGCTGGCCACGTTGACGCGCGTCGCTGCCTCGGCGGCCGACGTGCTCGACGAAATCGCGACGTTGCTCACGGCCGTTCGGTCTCCTTCGCCTCGTCCCGACCGGATTCGACCAGCGACTCCAAATAATCCAGCACACACCGGGCGACGTCGACGCGGAGCGTGCGCGACAGGGCCTGCCACCCGGGCACGGCATTGACTTCGAGCACATACGTTCGGCCGTCGCGACCGGGCAACAGGTCGATTCCCGCCAGCGGCGCCCCGATGCAAGCGGCAGCCCGGCGGGCCAGTTCGGCCCACTGGGGCTCAAGCTCCACGGCCTCGGCTCGGGCGCCGCGGCTGACGTTGGTGCGCCAGTCGAGCGGATTGCGGCGACGCATGGCCCACATCCGCGATCCGACCACCAGCACGCGCAGGTCGTAACCATCATGGGGAATGAACCGCTGCACGTAAAGAACCGCGCCGAGCCCGGTCAACAAGCTGAAAGCCCGCTGGGCAAGCGCTTCGTCGACGAGCCGCGAAATCCCCCGTCCTTCGGCGCCGAACAACGGCTTGACCACGACGTCGCCGCCCAGCCGCTCGAAGGCCGACAACGCCTGGTCGGCCGTCTGGCAAATGAACGTGTGCGGCGTCAGCAGGCCCGCGGCCGCGAGCTTGGCGCTGGCCAGGTACTTGTCGACAGCGGCTTCGATCGCGCGGGGCGGATTGATGACCCACTTGCCCGCGGCTTCCAAACGGCCCAGCACGTCCATGCGGAACACCACCTGTTCGAGCGTTGCCGGCGGCATCGTGCGCACGAGCAAGGCATCGACGCGCTCGAGGTCCACTTGCCCACTTGTAAACTTCGGGCCCGAGCCAGTCAGCTCGGCCGCCAGGTCGCGAAACGCAACGGGCGTAATCTCGTGGCGATCGGCCGCGGCCCGCCGCAAATCCGCCAGATACCAACTGTCGCGGGAGCAGAGAATCGCAAAGTGCATGGCGGGGGCGCTACGGCGTGATCTGCCGAACGTCGAACGATTCGTGAATGACCCTCGGCAGCGTATGACCGAAGCAAAACGAATGGCCCGTGTCGAGGTTCCCAAGCGTCACCTTGGCCGGGCTGAATAAATGCGGATCGATCTGGTAGAAATCGCGATGGTACCGCTCGAAAATGGCCGCAAACGGCTGACCGTGGTCGGCCGACGCCCCGCTGGGGACGCGGGGGCCGATCGCCTCCAGACTGGCGTCATCGCCGCGCACGTACAGCGTCACTTCGGCGCCGTAAAGAATCGCGTCGTTCGTGCGGCCGATCGCCGTCACGTCGTCGGCCGACACCGGCGGAAGCGGCGCCGTGCCAAAACCGCTCTGGACGCGGTCGAGATCGAACTCCAGCTCGAACAATTTATGCAGCGCCGTCTCGACGCTGCGAGCCACGATCTGCACCGTTCCGGCCAGGCTGGCGGAGTGCGCGACAAGGAGCGTCAGCTTTTCGGGCGGCACGCCGCACTGGCTCGCCAGTTCGCGGCACACGTCGTCGGGCGGAAGCTTGCGAGTCTCCAGAACGCCCACGGCCACGTCCGGCTTTTCGGTATACCCGATCTTGTCAAACAGCGGTTCCCTGGCGGCCGCCGCCCGCATCGGGCCCGAGCCGATGGCAGAATACTTTCCCGCGGCAATCTGCCAGCCGGCGTATTGCGCGGCCATGCAGGCCGCAACCGGCTGGTCCGTGGTTGTCATCACCGCCAGGCCCGAGGTGAATTCCAGCGTCGAGGGGACGAATTGCACGCGGCCCAGGCCGGCCAGACAAATCTCGGCCAACCTTCGGCCGGTTTCCAGGCCGCCCGCCGCACTGACACCACAATCGATCAAGCGCGTGCCGCTGTTGCTCGTCGTGACGCCGACGCGCAGCCACTGGCGCTCGCCCGCCAAGGCATCGCACAACTCGGCGGCTCGCAAGTTGAGATTGAACATCGGGGGCAATTTCGTTGAACGCCGCGGTTGGCCCGCGTCAATCATGCCCCGTCGAGTTTGAGGATGCAATGGCTCCGGCAAGATGAAAGACTTTGGTTTTGCAGTCGATCGCTCCGCACGCCGCGTCGTGGCCACGTCCTTCGGCTCAGGCTACAATGCAAGAGTTTCGTGCGTCGCCACATGGATCTGCCAGAGGGAGGCGCCCCTTGCCAAGCCTGACGGTTGAGAACTACATCAAGGCGATCTTGCAAATCTGCCAAACGGGCGGGGGCCAGGCCGCCACCGGTCAGCTCGCCGCGGCACTGCGCGTTTCGCCCGGCACGGTGACCAGCATGCTCAAGACGCTCAGCGAGATCAAACTCGTCACGTACACGCCCTACGAGGGCGTCCGGCTGACGACGGCCGGCAACGCGCTGGCGCTGCGCGTCGTCAGACGCCATCGGCTGATCGAATTATTCCTGGTCAAGACCCTCGACCTCACCTGGGACGAGGTGCACGAAGAGGCCGAGCACATGGAGCACGCGGTCAGCGATCGGCTGATCGACAAGATCGACGCCTTCCTGGGGCACCCCGAAGTCGACCCGCACGGCGATCCGATTCCGCGTTCCGACGGCACGCTCAAGATCGCCCGCAGCAGCTCGTTGGCCGAGTGCAAAGTGGGCGATCAGTTTCAGCTCGCACGCGTGATCGACCAGTCGCCCGAGTTCCTGCGATTCTTGAGCAACTCGGGGCTGCCGCTGGGCGTCTCGGGCCGCATCGTGGCCAACACGCCCGAGGCGGGCATCGTCACCATCTCCGTCGCCGGACAGGAAACGACCCTGGGGCAAGCGGCCGCTGAAAAACTCCTGGTCAGGCTGCCGGGCGACTAACGGCCGAACGACGGAAAGGGCCGCCGGCCGCGCGCCTTGTCCGTTCGGACACCTTGGCAGGTGCAAAAAAAGCCACTGCCTCGCGGCTGAGGCAGTGGCTTTGAATCGGCGCGAAGTTTTCCCTTCGAACCCCCGCGGCGTCTCGCTTCAAGTCGCCGCCGGAATCCCCGGGTCGTTTTTTGCCTCCGGCTTCGCCGGCGGAGTTGCCGGCACGGCCGGCGTCGGTTCGTTCGGAGCTGCGCCTTCTTGGGCCTTGGGGGCCGGCTCGGGCGCAGCCGCCGGGGGACGAGCGGGCAGGCCGGCCTGCTTGGCGAACATGTCGCGCAGCTTTTGCGCGCCGGCGTCTTTCGGTTCGATATCCAAGGCCTTGTCGAGCTCGCGCACGGCCTGTTTCGGATAGTTCAGGTATCCGAAATTGTAGCCCAACAAGAACCGGATGGCGCCGTCGTCGGGCTTTGCATCACGCGCCTTCTCCGCGGAGCGAATCTGATCGGTGTAATCCTGCACGTTGAGGTAGATCTGCGAGTAGTTCTTCACCACCCCGTCCCATTCGTTTTCGGGCAACATCTGCATGGCCATCTGCACGGAGTTGGCCGCCGCATCGTATTGGCCCAACGCGAACAACCCCTGGGAAATCAACAGCAGCACGGCGCCGTTGTTTGGATTGTCGACCATCGCATGTTGCCACTCGCGCAGCGCGTCTTGATAACGCCCTGCGCGAAACGCCTGTTCGCCGAGACTGACGTACTGGGAAGCGCGGTCCAATTCCTCAGCCGTGGGCGCGGGCAGCCCCTGGTCGGCCGCTGGCGCTTGTTCGGCGCCAGCCGGCGGTCGGTCAATCACCGGAGGGTTGTCGTACGAGTTATCGGCGTAGAGGTAGGTGGTCGTGGCCGGATACCCGTAGTTTCCGTAGCCGTACGGATAGTAGCCGTAGCCGCCCCAACCGCCGTATCCACAATAGGGCCATCCGCCGTAGTACCCCCACGGCGATCCCCAGCCCCAACCCCCACCCCAGCCTCCACCCCATCCCCATCCCCAAGTAAACCCTGGGATGAAGCCCCACCACGGAAAGGAATTGCCGTGGTGATTGTAATAGTTGTTGCCGTACCAACCATGACCGGCGAAATTGCGCCCGTCAAAATTGCCACCGTGGCCATCAAACTTGCCACCGTGGCCATCGAACTTGCCTCCGTGGCCATCGAACTTGCCTCCGTGGCCGTCGAAATTTCCTTTCCCTCGGCCGTCGAACTGGCCACGATTAAAGTCGCCGCCTTTGCCTGCGCCGGGAGCGCTCAAGCCGTTATCGCGTGCCCGCGCCAGACTGCCGCTGTCGCGGAAATTGCGGGTCACGAAATTGGCTCGGCTGCCGGCGTCGCGGAAGTCGGCCCTTTGAACCTGGCCGGCGCCAGCGCGCGGCGCGTTGGCACTCGGCTTTGTGCTGGAAAACGATCGCGGCGTGGTCGAGTTGCCTCGCGAGCCGCGCGAACCCGGCGAGGAAAAATTACGTTGCACGAAATTCGATTGTCCGGTGCCTGGCCGGCTTGCTCCGCTGCGGAACGAACCGCTGTTGGAACCCATGCTTCCATCGCGAGTGGAGAATGTGCGACCAGACGAAGAAGGCGCGCTCATCCGCGAGCCCGACGAGAAGCTGCGAGGCGAGCTCGTCGGCGCCGAAATGCGAGGGGAGCCTCCGCCGCCACGGAACGACGAGCCGCCACCGGCGCCGAAAGACGGGCCACTTCCACCGGCGCGGAAGGACGAGCCACCACCGCCGCCGCGAACGCTCGATCCGCCGCCGCCACCACGTCCACTACCACCACCGCCGCCGTGAAATCCGCCGCCGCCGCCGCCACCACGTCCACTACCACCACCG
>JBBDNV010000137.1:0-16195 GCA_040877415.1 Pirellulales bacterium | reverse complement strand
TCGGCTTTCCGCGCCACCTGGGCCAGCACGTCGGCGGCATGGTGATGACCAAGGGCCCGCTATGCGAGCTGGTGCCGATCGAAAACGCGGCCATGGACGGCCGCACCGTCATCGAGTGGGACAAAGACGACCTGGACGAGCTGGGCATCCTGAAGGTCGATTGCCTTTCGCTCGGCATGCTCACGGCCATCCGCAAATGTTTCACGCTGGTTGGGGAGCACCACGGGCGCGAGCTTTCGCTGGCTTCGATCCCCGAGGGCGACCGGGACGTGTACGACATGATCGACCGGGCCGACACGATGGGCGTGTTTCAGATCGAAAGCCGGGCCCAGATGAGCATGCTGCCCCGCTTGCGGCCGCGCACGTTTTACGACCTGGTGATCGAGGTGGCCATCGTCCGCCCGGGGCCGATCCAGGGGAACATGGTCCACCCTTATCTGCGCCGCCGCCTGGGCCAGGAGCCGGTCACGTATCCCAACGACGAAATTCGCGAAGTGCTCAAGCGCACGCTCGGCGTGCCGTTGTTCCAGGAACAAGCCATGCGGCTGGCCGTCGTGGCGGCCGGCTTTACCCCCGGCGAAGCCGACCAGTTGCGCCGCGCGATGGGCGCGTGGCGGCGGCCCGGCATCATCGAGCAATTCCGCCAGAAGCTGCTCGACGGCATGCGGGTCCGGGGACTTTCACAAGAATTCGCCGAGGGCGTGTTTCGCCAGATCAGCGGCTTCGGCGAATACGGCTTTCCCGAGTCGCACGCCGCCAGCTTTGCGCTTTTGGTCTACGTGTCGGCCTGGCTGAAGCACTACTATCCGGCCGCTTTCTGCACGGCACTTTTGAACAGCCAGCCGATGGGCTTTTACGCGCCGGCGCAACTGGTGCGGGATGTCCGCGAACACGGCGTGGAAGTACGGCCCCTCGACGTCAATGCCAGCCGCTGGGATTGCACGCTGGAACAGGGCGCGTTGCGGCTGGGGTTGCGGTTTGCCAGCGGGTTGTCGGAAACGTATGCCCGGGTGATCGAAGGGGCCCGGGGTGACGGCCCGTTTACCGGCTGGGACGATTTTATGCGCCGCACCCGGTTGAGCCGGGCCGTGGTTTCGCGGCTGGCCGCGGCCGACGCGTTTGCCTCGTTAGCGCTCGATCGCCGCAGTGCCCTGTGGCATGCCTTGGCCGAGGAAAAAAAGCCCCGCGTGCTGCCGCTGTTCGACACGCTTGCGCCACTCGACGAGCCGCCCGTCGCGCTGCCGCGCTTGGAAATCCAGGAGGAGGTATTGGCCGATTACCGCACGGCCGGCCTGTCGCTAAAGGCCCATCCGATGCAGTTTGTGCGCGCCAGGCTCGACCGGCTGCGCGTCGTGCCGGCCCGCGGGCTGGCCACTTATTCGGCCAATCGTCACGTCCAAGTGGCGGGGATCGTGCTGGTGCGCCAGCGTCCCAGCACGGCCAAGGGGATCACGTTCGTCACCTTGGAGGACGAGACCGGCACCGCCAACCTGATCATTCGCCAGGACGTGTGGCAGCGCTTTTATCGCGTGGCCCGCACCGCCTCGGCGTTTCTCGCCGGGGGGCGCCTGCAGCGCCAGGACGGGGTGATTCACCTGCTGGTTTCGAAGCTCGCGGATCTTTCCGAGCTGCTGCGCGGGTTGGACTCGCAATCGCGCGATTTTCGCTAGAGCGCCACATCGTCAATTGGCTCCGACGGCCGAGCCGCCCGGATGCGGCGGGGCCAGCCGGGCAGCCGACACCAGCATGCCGGCGACGACGACGTAGATCACGGCGGTCGAGGCGATGGCCACGCTCATCGTGACGCCCCGATCGACGGCCAGGCCCACGAAGTACGCTCCCAGGGCGCCGCCCAGCCAGCCGATCATGTTCATCACCCCCACCGCCGTGCTGCGGCGCGACGGCGGGACGACGTCGTACAGCGACGCCCAAATGTTGGAATCGTAAATCCCCTTCGACAGCCCAAAGAAGATCATCGCCACGATCAGGACCGTCAGCTCCAGCGTCGTTCCGCACAGAAAAATAAACGGAGCGCCGCACAGCGCGCCCACGGCCTGGGTGTACATCCGCCCGCCGTTGGTTCGGGCCCGCCACCAATCGGCCAATGTGCCGCCGATCATCGCGCCCGCCATGCTGGCAATTTGCAGATACACCGTGGCCGAAACGCCCGCGACCGTGAGACTCAGCTTGAACTTTTCATAAAGAAACGTGGGCATCCAGGTGAGAAACACCAGGCCCACCGAGTTGGCGCCGAGAAAGGCAAAAGCCAACAAGATCGCCGAGGGGGTCCGCAGCAGGCCGCGCAGGAATTCGGCGACGGGCACGGGCGGTTCGGCGGGTTGTTCGGTAAAATGGCCCGATTCGCGCCGCTCGGCCTCGTTGCGCGCCGGCTCGCGGATGAAGAAGGCCAGCACCAGTCCTAACACAATGCCGGCTCCTGCCAACAGAATAAAGGGCGACTGCCAGCCGAAAGACTCCCCCATCCAGCCGGCCAACGCCCCGCCGCCGATCGTGCCGGCATAGACGCTCGTCTGGTGCAGGCTCATGGCCCGCGAGCGCGTGCGCTTCGAGTGATAGTCGCTGACCATCGACATCGACGCGGGAAAATAGGCCGTTTCGCCCAGCCCTTCGGCGCCGCGCACGAGGACGAACTGCCAGGCCTTGGAGCACAGGGCCGTAAAACCGGTGATCAGGCTCCACACATACAGCCCGCCGAGAATGACAAGCTTGCGCGAAGTGCGGTCGCTGATCTGGCCGGCCAGGGGAGCCGACAAGGCGTAAACAAAGGCAAACGCCGAGCCAATCAGCCCCAGTTGGGCCTTCGAAAAACCAAACTCCTTCTCCAAAGCGGGGAAAACCGAGAAGATCGCCTGCCGGTCGGCGTAGTTGAAAAAGCAGATGAACCACAGCATCATCACCACGGCCCAGGGATACCACGAACGGCGCCCGCTTGAGTCCACGCTCGCGGCGCCTCGGTTGTGATTGGGCTGGGGCTGTTGCATGGGGCTGGCGGAGGATGCAGTCGGGCGGCGCGCGGCTGGAAACGGGTTCGACGCAAGGTTAATGCGAAAGCCAACTCGCCGCAAGAAGGGGCCGAAAGGATGCCATGCCGGCCCGCGGACGTGCGAAACACTTGCCGGCAATATCGCGAATATCCTCCCCCGCTCTACCTCGCGTGTGCGCCACGCCGGCAAATGCCCCGACCCAATCGCCCCCGCGGAAATTGGCCGAATATTCGTCGTCAAAATCGCGGTAATTCGCGCAATCCGCGCGCTTTTGCGCGAATGCACCGTTGACTCCGCACGGGCTCGAATTATGCGTAGAAGTAGCGGGTCGTAACCGGAACAATCCCATCGTCGAGACTCGGCCGACTGCCCCTGCGTAGCCCCCGCATCCCTGATCAAGCAACCAGAAAGCGGCTAATGACGATTGCAAAGGTGTTGGCGGCCGTGGCGTTTGCGCTCGTGGCCGTCCTAAGCTCTGAAAGCGCGCAGGCGACCGTTCTGACCTTCGCCGCCAACTACGAATTCAGCGGCGCGACGGCCCCCGCGGGATCGCCGCCGTGGTTCACGGTCGAATTCGACGACAATAACGTCGCCGGATCAGTGATTTTCACGCTGACGGCGACGAATCTCACCGGCGCCGAAAACGTCCTGAGCCTCTACCTCAACGTCGATCCGGCGTTGTACGGCGCGTTGCCGCTTTCGTTTTCCGGTCTCACGAAAACCGGCACTTTCGATACGCCCACGATCGCTCAGGCGGTCGATGGCTACAAAGCCGACGGGGACGGCTTCTACGATCTCTTGCTTTCCTTTTCCGCCGGCGGAAACGTCAACAAGACGTTTACGCAGGGTGATGTGCTTGATTACACGATCAGTGGTCCAGGACTGGTGGCCACGAGCTTCAATTTCTTGAGCACACCGGCAGGCGGTCATGGGCCGTTCTACCTCGCCTCGCACATCCAGAACACCGGCGGCGGTGAACAGAGCGGCTGGGTGACTGACGCCCCTGAACCGGCGACTGGGACCCTCTTGTGGCTCGGATTCTCGGGATTGATCGGCGCCAGATTTCTGCGCCGGCGACGCCGTCGAGCGTTGCATGGCAGACCGCGAACGGGCGATCCGTGCAGGCAATGCCAATTCACGTGATGTAGCCCATTCAGGATCGAAATGCCCCTCCCGTTTTTGCCCGATCGCAGTACGCTTATGCGCCTTCGTCTTCGTATGATCACCCTATTGGTTCTGGCCGCCTGCGGACTGGTTTCGGCGGGCGGCGCCCGGGCGGCGACGCTCACGGTCGCGGCCTAATTGGCGGACTTCGCGGCGACCACGTCCTTCCACAGCCAGCGTAACGAATCGGGCAGGATCGCTCCGCCGTGCTTGCCGTTGTGCCCGCCGTCGCCGAATTCGAACCGATAGTCGTAACCGGCGAATTTGAGCGCGGCCGCCATCTCTTGATTCGCCAGCGGCCAATTGCCGTGCGCGTTGTCCAGGTCGCCCGAGCCGTCTTGCAGAAAGACGCGAATCGGCTTGTGCTGGGTCTTGCGGATCAGGGCCGGATAGACATGCCCGCCGCGGATGTTCGCGAAACTGCCGACGTGGCTGATGACCTTTCCGAACAGATCGGGCCGCTCCCAGGCCACGGTCCAGGCACAAATGCCGCCGGAGCTGATGCCGCAGATGGCCCGCTCGGCGGGCTTGTCGGTCAAGCGGTAGTTCTTGCCGACTTCCCGCAGGATCTCTTTTTCCAGGAACTCGGCGTACTGCGGGCTGAGCGTGTCGTATTCGAAACTGCGGTTGACGCGCGGCTTTCCGTCCGGTGTGGCCGGCGGAACGACGCCCGGATTGATAAAGATGCCGATCGTCAGGGGCATTTCTCCCTTGTCAATCAAGTTATCGAACACGATCGGCACCCGAAACGCCTTGGTCGCGTCGACGTAGTTGCCGCCGTCCTGAAAGACCATCACGCAAGGCGGCTTTTCGGGATCGTGCTGCTTGGGCACGTAGACCCAATAGTCGCGCTCGGTGCCGCCAAACACGCGGCTGGTCCAATGATGTCTGGTAACCGTTCCCTCGGGCACGCCGGCCTGACGCTCGGAATCGGGGCCCAGCTTGTAATCGTCGGCCGCCGGGGAAGGCGTGCCGGTCCAACCGGCGGCGACAACCGCTATAATGAGCAAAGCTGACCAATTTCGCATGGGAGAATTCTCCGCGCCGGGGAATCGCGGCCGGGCCCCAAGGGGGCAGCCGGGCAGGTCCAAGCTAACCCGCTCGGCGGCCGCTCGCAAGAGATTGCGGTGGCCACGAACGGCCGCAATGGCGCTCGCCGGAAATCGCCGGGCGTGTAGAACGAACCGAGGGCGTCCGGCGTAAATGAATAGTAGGCTTGCAAGGGCGAAGGTTGTTGCGGCCGCGGAATTGCGCATCGAACCAGAAAATCAAGCGGCTTTCACCATGCGGCTTTTGAGCTACAACATCCACAAGGGAATCGGCGGCCGCGACCGGCGGTACGACCTGCGACGGGTGATCAACGTCATCGAACAGGAGAACCCCGACCTGATCTGCCTGCAAGAGGTCGACCACAACTGCCGCCGTTCGCGTTTCCACGACCAGGGCCAACTGCTGACCCGCCATTTCAACGCCGTGGCCCATCTGCGGCAAACGACCGTACGGCTAAAGACCGGCGGCTACGGCAACCTGGTTCTTTCACGCTGGCCGATTCACTCCTGCCATCAGATTTCGCTGCGCATGGGCGCGAAGAAACCGCGCGGCGCACAACTGGCGATCGTCGAAACCCCGGAAGGACCGCTCCACCTGGTGCACTGGCACTTGGGCCTGGCCGAAAAAGAACGCCAGTGGCAGGTCGATCACCTGCTGACGCATCACTTGTTCCGCCAGGCCGGCGATCTGCCGATCCTGGTCGCCGGCGACTCGAACGACTGGCGCAACACGCTGGCCTGGGGTCCTTTTGCCAGCCACGGTTTTTCGCAGGTCACGGCGCCCATTTCGCGGTTCCGGTCGTTCCCGGCGTATTTTCCCGTGGGGGCGCTCGACAAGGCCTTTTATCGGGGCGACGTGTTCGTGCGCGGCGCGCGCGTCGTGCGCAGCGCGCTGGCCAAGCGGGCCAGCGACCACCTGCCGTTGGTGGTCGATTTTCACCTAACCGAGCAGCACTTGACAGCCGCGCTGAATGGCCAGGCCGAACATTCGTGACCGGCGCCGCGGGTGGCTTGTCCTTGAGCGGTGCCACGGGTGGCTTGTCCACCCGTGCTCACGGCGCCACGGCATGCTCACTCTCGCGCGTAAGCGCACCACCAGGCAACGATTGCTACTGGCCGCCAAGCGCTTCTTTGATCAGCGCGTCCATGTCCAATTCGCCGGTCTCCATGGCGTCGAACACCGAGTCGCGATTGATTTTCGCGTCGAAACTGTCGAGCCGCTCGAGGATTTTTTGGATTGCCTCGGGCGGATATCCGCGCTCGGCGAGCCACTGTTCGATTTCGGGGTGTTCCTGGACCATGGGTGAGGGCCTCGCAAGCCAGTGGTGAACCGTCGCCGGGGCGCGGCGCATCACGATTGTAGTTGGCCGGCGCCGCGCCCGCAATTTCAATCGCGCACCGTGCACGATGAGCCCCGGCTCGGCGGGGGATGGTGGCTAAAGTGAAAGCACCTCGGCGCCGCGCCCCTGCTGGATCAGCGGTACGTACGATTCCAGCACGCGCTGTGTAGCCGGATCGGTCAGGTCGACCGTGGCCCGGCGTTCGGACGAGAGATAGGCGGCCATCGTCAGCCGCACGATCTCCACGCCGTAGTGCCAATCCAGCATCGGCGGCCGCCCACCCGCGAAGGCGGCCACGGCGTCTTCATTTTCGTCGGTATATCCGTACAGATCGGGCTCGTTGGGTTGCACCGCCAAAAGACCCCGGCTGGCTTGCGATTTTTCCAGCGCCAGCTCGGTGTCCAGGGCGCCGGCGGCCGCCGCGTCGCCGATAAAGATCTCCAAATGCGAGCGCAGCGTGTTCATTTCGAACGCGTAACCCGGCCCGATGCCGTCGAGCGCCAGCCGCAGTCCCTGCTTGTCGTACATCCACGAGACGGTGAACTGGCTCTTGACGTGCCGCCCCGTTTCGGGGTTCCTGTAGGTGACCATTCCCGTAGCGAAATCCTCGGCGGGGGTGCGGGCGTAGTCGACGCCGTGGCGCGCAAGCAGTGCCTGGCGCCACCGCGGCTGCCCCCACTTCAAGAGCGAAAGGTCGGCCATCACGCTTGTCGGTTGCAGGAATCGCGCGTCCTTGCCCGGCGGCGTGAGCGCATACCAGCCGACCGCCAGGCAATGGCAGCCCATGTCGCTCATCACGCCGCCCCCTTGCCGCGTGGGGTCCCAAAACCAGGCGTTGTGCGGGCCGGCGTGTTCTTCACCGGAACGCGTCAGCAGCGGCGGCCCCATCGCCTCGAAGATCGGCGCCAGTTGCGCACGATGCGTAGCGACCGACCTCATGTGCAACTGGTTTTCGAAATAGGCGTGGGGAATTCTCGCGTCGTCGACGAGCTGGACCATCCGCCGGGCCTCGGCCAGATTGCGCGCCAACGGCTTTTCGCAAATGACGCCCTTCAGCGCGGCTCCCGACTTCGCTGCGTCGACGATCTCTTCCACCATTTCCACCCGGGCGAAATTCGGCGCGAAGATGGCCAGGACGTCGACGTGCGGCGCCATCTCCTTGATGCTCGAAAACACGCGGCCTTCGCCCAAACCGTGCCCGCGGACGTAAGCGGCCAGCCCGTCGGGCGGGCGCCGGGAAACCAGTCCGGCCACCTCCACGCCGCGCACTTGCCTCAGCGCACGCAACTGAAACGTCGAGATAAACCCGCCGCCGATGATGCCGTACCGCAATGAATTCATCGCTTCCCTCGATTCACCGGAGTCTGACACTTCGCAGCCGGCCGCAACCGATCAGGCCGTCGTCGCCGACCAGGTTTCGTAACGTGGTTTTAGGTTACCGAGCCGCGATGGGCAACCGGTCGCCGCCGGGCGTTGTCGAATACGACAGCCGCGGCGAACGAGCCGCGAGGTATTTCGGTGACGCGGTGACGCGGCTCGGCGGTTTTACGTCTCGAAGTTTAAGGCCGGGAGGAATCCGGCCGTCCTCGACCCGGGGCGGAGCGCATGCAAAAGCCCACACGCCGGATAAGGGACGCACGGGCCGAGTGCGAGTAATTCTGATCGGCAGGTCAACGCTTCCGCCGCCGCGAGCCAAAGGCAGCTAAGCCAACAAGCCCCATGGCGGCGAGGATGACGGTGGATGGCTCGGGGATAATGGCTACATTCAGGAAGAACGTGTCGTTGTCGAGAGTGAGGTCGGCAAAGTCCACGACATTCGTGTCTGATAGGATTGTGAGACGACCGCCGCCGACCAGCTGCGAAGCACCAAATGTGTTCGCGAGCGAAGTGTCGAGAAAAAACCCTTGACCGCCGATGACCCCCGAAAGACCAGAAGGCGCGGCGTATTCGAAGCGGTTCACTCCGGTGGTCAACAGATGCGGGAGAATTTGCCCGTTCGCAGTGGTTGCGAGATGGAAGCCCGCGTCGACAATTGAGTTCACTATTGACATCGAGCCGCCAAGCGCAGCCGTTCCTGCCGAAATTGCGTTATTGGCGCCGGAGAAGCTCCCGTTCTCACCAACGAAAAGAATGTGTCCACCGCCCGACAAAAACCCGCTGAGAGCTGATATCTCTGATGCAAGGTAGTTAGTCGCCGGCAACCAACCAACGAAAAGACTCGCACCAGCCAGGTCAGATGGAGAGATGCTCGCGGTGCTCACTATCAAATTAACGCTTAGTTGCGATTGGTAGAAAATGCGCAGTTCGTCGAATTGCTCGGTCTGCGGTAAAGTAAAATCACTCGACTGCATCGCCACGATCGCGGCGCGCGCTCGGTTGAGCGGACAGACAATGAGGAAAGATAGGCTCGCAGAGAAAACAATTCCTCTCAACATAGTAGTCCCTCCCTATTTCATGCGATGGCTTGTTTTTGTTTGAAATGTTTCATACAAGAACCAAAACGACACGGCCGACCAAGACTGTCCGAATCGCCAACTACGATTCGGTGTGCGAGTGAGACGGATGCGCAAACCGAAGGTTGAATTGTCAGACAGACCATCAACCCGTGGGGAGCGCGAAAGAAACGCCGTCGCGGTCCAGGTCACCACGCGGCGTAAAGCGCGTCTCAGAGAATCTTCACGAGCTATTTCTTCAAGAAGTGAAGCAAGGCGGAAATACCCACCTGTTCGCAGTCTACTTACAATCGATCGAGCGTCAAGCGAATTTTGCGGCAATGACCGAAATTGACTCTGGAGCGGGGCGGTTGAGCCTCTGTTGCCGCATTCCCCGACTCAACTCCACCTCAACCAGCCCTCTGCCCCCACCACGAGCAGGCCCCGCCCGACGAAAACCGATCCGATCTAACGTGTTCGCTGAGAGGTCGGGTATCGGATCTGCCGACCCGCCCGGACCACGCGAGACGGCACGCTAGAGCCTTTCTCGGGGGCGATTCCCGCTCGAAAAGATCGGCCGCGACGGCGAGTAGTATTTACGGACCGTTTCGGGACGTTTCGATGTTTCGCCGGGAGAGCAAAAATCCACGTATCTGTCGGGAATTACGTGGTTTTCGGCCCGAACGAAGATCACACGATTAGTCTTAGGTTACCGGGCCGCGATGGGCAACTGGGCGCCGCCGGATAACACGACGGCCGGTCAGCGATCCAACTGCCTCAACCGCTCGCGGGCATACTCGGCGCCGGGCCCGCGCGGCTCGATCTGCAAATAGGCCCGCCAATGATCGCGGGCCTCGAGGCGGCGGCCCAGATCTTCCAGCGTGTCGGCAAGGTTGTAGTGGGCATCGCAATAGCGCGGGTGCAGCCGCAAGGCGTGGCGATAGGCCTCGATCGCTTCCTCGTCGTGTCCTTCGTACGTCAAAACGGTTCCCAGGTTGTTCCAGGCTTCCCAGAAGTTCGGATCGATCTCGAGCACCTGGCGATAACGTTCGCCGGCCTGCGCGTACTGGCCCAGCGACGACAAGACGTTGGCCAGGTTGAAGCACGATTCGGCCGATGGCCCGCCGGCCAACAGCGCCTGGCGATAGGCCGTGGCCGCCTGCAGCAGGTCGCCTCGATCTTCGGCGCGGCACCCGAGCTCGAACCATTCTTCGGCATTTCGCGCCTGCGCGACCCAGGGCAACGACGGGGGAATCGCGTCGGGCGGCTGGCCGGCGAATTCGAACAGCAATTGCCCGCCCGGCTCGGCGAGCTGTCCGTCGGCCAGCCGCACGACCAGCTTGCGCGAATGTTCGAGCGTGGTGAGCTGCGACAGCGGGTCTTCGATGTCGCCCAGCCACTTGCGCAGTCGGCGCAGACTTTGCCGCAGCCGCGCGATGGTGACGCCCGATCGGACCAGCTCGCACAGGCTTTTGGCGCCGGCCACGTGGCGGAAATCGAAATAGCGGATGCCGTCGACCGTGGCCGCCGGATCGATCAGCCGGGCCCGCAGCCAGACGTTCAGCCGCGGCGCCGGCACGCCGAGCACGTGGGTCAATTCGCGCAGCGTGAAGTGTCGTTGCAACCGGCCGGTGGGGCAGTGGAGCCTGGCCAGCAAATCTTCCTCGGGCAGGATTTCCACGTCGTAGCCCTGCTTCGCCAGGGCCAGCGCTTTGCGCAGCTTGCGCGTCGGGCGACCATCGGCCGCCAACGGCCAGCCGTCGCGGCCGACAACCACAATGGTCGGCGCGCGGGTGACCGTGCGCGCGTAAATGCCGCCGTGCGCGGCAATGAGATGCGCCGCCTCGGAGCGCGTCATCGAGGCCAGCCGGCCGGCCACGGCCACGCGTTTGCCTTCGAGCCAACTCGCCCTGCGTAGGGTTTTGACCACGCGTCCACTCCGTTGTCACGTTTGTCCGGCAGGCGCCAAAGGGTGCCATGCGTGGCTTGTCCACCCGTGGCAGGGTGCATGAGTGCAATTTTTCGGGCATGCTCAGGCTCGCGCGTGAGCATGGCACCCCGCAAACGGCACGGGCTGACAAGCCACCCGTGGCACCGGGCTTCGCCGTGAATCGGGCAGGTTTTTTGATAGCGGATGCGGCTGTTGCACTCCGCGTGGAGTTGATTGAAGTGGATTTGTCCGCCGCTGGTGACCGCCGAATTGAAGGCTTGCAGCGGCACCGAGACCAGGCTCAGCTTCAGGTAGCCCTTCCAGCTCGACCGCATTGCCATAGGTCCTCCCGCGGCGTCGCGCAAAGGTCCGGCCCGTCGATGCCGCGTGCGCGCTCGTGTTTCCGTATTAAACCTAGTGCGTGCTGGCACTGCAAGCAAAGTATCGCCGGCAGGTCGTTTGGGAGCGTTCGGTTCGAAAACGCCGATTCTGACGGCCGCGCGTTAAAGCCGAATCATGCGGGGGCGAAGTCGTCGACAACAACCCCTAGTGGCGCACTGCCGGAGGGAACCGGCTCGATATCGCGGACAGGAGGTCCAGCGCGATGACACGGTACTTGTTCCATCTTCTGTTATGCGCGCCGCTGGCGGCCGTCTGCCTGGGCGGATCGCGCGCGGCCGCCGACGGCCCGCTGCTGCCGGGCATCGAAGGCGATTCGAGCGCCGGCGATCAAGCCGTCGAGCCGGCGCCGTCGGATCCCTCCGAGCTGGCGCCGACGCCGTTGATGCCGGCGCGCCCGGCCGCGCCGGTGATCCGAGACCTCGATCCGCCGCCCGAGCGCGTGCTTGACGAAGACGCTGACGCAAGCGCGCGTCCACGACGCGACGTGTCGCGCGATCCGCCGGATGCTGAGGGCGACGGCCCGCAAATGTCGCCCGGCCCGGCGAATCGCCAGCCGAGTCGCCAGGCGAATCCCCGGCCGAGCCCTCGGCCGACGACGGTGCCGCAAAGCCAGCCCCGGTTCCGCCGCGGTCTCGAAAGTCCGGGTCAAAGCCGCCAGATGGCCCCGCACGAGCGCAGGCAAACCGGACAATTGGCGCCGCTTGCGCGTCCCGACACCCGGCAAGGGTGGCCCCCACAACGGCCGCAAGCCCGGCAGGTCGAGCCCGAGCAACGTGTCCCGATGAGCACGCATCCGTCTGGCGTGAGGAGCGGTCAGCCGGATGATCTCACCCCGTCTCAAGGATCGATGCGCGGACGCTGGGACCAGCCATACGAGCGCCCCGGCTACGGTCGCAGTGGCGACGGACAGCCGGCCGTGGCGGCGCCCCAGTCCCGGTCGTCGGGCCCACCGTCAAAATCGTCGGCAAAGATCCGAGGGTACGTGCCCCCGAACAGAAGGCCGGCCGCGCAGCCCGCGGCGCCGGACCCACAGGCGGGCATGAACGCCCCGCAGTCGAGAACGTCCGTGCCGGCGTATCGAGCCGCGCCCAATCAAAGGCCCGGCCAATTCAATCCGCAGCAACGCCCGCCGGTGCGTCCGCAAGCGAGGGGGCAAACCCCCGCCACGGCTCGATCGCGCAACGCGCAGTCGTCGGCCGATCCGGGGCGGCAACCGGCGCCGGCCCCGGACGATCCTATTCCACCCTGGGACGCCAACCGCGGTCGATAAGTCTGTAATCGACGAGCTCGCTCGAAGCCGATTCTTTCTCACTTGACGATGATAGCGCCGCGCGTGCCCTCGTCCAGCGCCGCCGTGAGGTTGCGATGGAAGTGGCAGATCGCTCCTTCGAAGCGCCCAAACGTGAAGACCTCGTTGGCACCGCTGGCCATATTGCGCTGGATCGCACAGACGATGTCCCGGTCCTCGGCGGCTCCGGTCTCGTTGACGAATGCCGCGTCGCGCTTGGAGGTCTCCAGGGCTTCGGGATCATTGCCGCAGTCGGCCAGCGAGTACGAAACCAGCCGGGTCCTGTCGACGGAGACGGGCTCGAGAACGACCAACGCCGTGTGGTGGGACAGGACCGTGACGAGGGCGTTCGGGAACAGATGATACACGTACGTGACCAGACCCTTCACCCGGCGGTCTTCGGGAGCCACGTCGATGAGCTGTTGGATACGCTGGAACGGAAAGGTGACGCGGCTGTTGCGCCCGCAGGTCTCCATGAGATTCAAGTTGTCAAACCCGTACGGGTAAAACGTGTCGCGGTGCGCGGAACGGATGTGGTAGCCCTCGAGAAAACCCTCGAGAAAGATTTTCCAGTTGACCTCGAATTCCTGTTCGTTCGAGGCCAGGAGCTGCTCGTGCGACGCGATCAGCTCGGGCAGGCCTGCGCACGGATCGGCGTGCTGGGAGGCGTCGTCCTGGGTTACGAACACGAGGCCGAGTCTCTCTTGGGCAGACACGGGAACCAGTCCGTGAACGTCCTTGTCGAGTCCCGGGAATCCGTGTTCGTGCGGGATGTGACGCAGCCGACCGTCGAGCCGGTAGGTCCAACCGTGGTACCGGCAGACGAACGCCTTGGCACAGCCGGCTCCCTCTGCGAGCGGCATTCCCCGGTGCCGACAGGCGTTGCGAAACACCCGGACGCGCCCCTCAAGGTCGCGCACGGCCAAAAGCGGCGTGCCCGCTGCCTCCCGCGACACGAACGCGCCCGCCCGGGGCAGCGCGGCTGAGGGACAAAACGGCGTCGGCAACTTCCGCAGCAGTTCGATCTCCGCGTCCAATCGAGGCTCGGAGCGATAGTTCGCCACCGGTTCGCGCCACAGCCCAAGGCCGAGATCGGTCGTTCCATTGCGGATGTGGTCCAACACGCGCTGGGCCACGGCCGCGTCGTCCATCAGGGTCGCCATCGCGCCACCTCCCGATCAGGATTCTCGCTAGATCGACCAGTTGTCGGGCAGGACCGCCCCGCGCTGGATGCAGACGACGCGGTCGCGGATCACGGCCTCGAGTGATTCGAGCTGGCTGTTCTCGGTGCTTTCCAGGCCGCGCGCGTTGGTGATGCGCACGTTGCGCCCGATGCGGCAGTTCTTGTCGATAATGGCGCGTTCGATCACCGAGCCTGCGCCGATGCCCTGGGGCGGCTGGCCGAGTGCCGCGGCTTGCTCCCGCTCTTCGGCCGATTCGTAGTCGTCGTTGCCCAACAGGATCGAATTGCGGATCGTCACGTCGCGCCCGATGCGGCACCGCACGCCGACGACGCTACGTTCGATCACGCCGCCTTCCTCGATCTCGCAGCCGTCGGCCACCAGGCTGTGGCGAATCGTCACGCCGTCGAGCCGCGAGGGAGCCAGATACCGGGCCCGCGTGTAAATCGGCGCCACGGCGGACGCCAGATCGAAGGGCCGATCCGCTGCCGCCAGCGCCAGGTTCGCCTCGTAGAACGAGCCGATCGTGCCGATGTCTTCCCAATAGCCGTCGAACAAGTAGACCTGCACGCGGTGCGTGCGCGTGGCCGCCGGGAAGATCTCTCGCCCGAAATCGTGATAGTCCGTCTTCGTCAAGAGCTTGACCAGAGCCTGGCGGTTGAACAGATAAATCCCCATGCTGGCCAGGCAATCGCGCCCGCGGCTCTTGACCCCCAGCGCGTCGATCCAGGCGGGATCCATCCGCACGATGTCGATTTCCTTGTCGGTCTGCGGTTTTTCGAGAAAGCCGGCCACGCGACCGGCCTCGTCGACGCGCATCAGGCCCATGCCGCGGGCCGTTTGCCGGTCGACGGGCATGGCCGCGATCGTCACGTCGGCTTGCGATTGTTCGTGGGCGGCGATCATCTGCCGGTAATCCATGCGATAGAGCTGATCGCCCGAAAGCACGAGCACATAGCGGTACTCGGGCTGGTCGATGTAGCGCAGGTTCTGCCGCACGGCGTCGGCCGTGCCCTGATACCAGTCGTCGGTATCGAGCGTTTGCTGGGCGGCGAGGATTTCGACGAACCCGGCGCTGAACAGATCGAAGGCGTACGTGCGGCGGATGTGGCGGTGCAGGCTGACGGAGTTGAACTGCGTGAGCACATAGATGCGGTTCAGCCCGCTGTTGATGCAATTCGAAAGCGGAATGTCGATCAGGCGGTATTTACCCGCCAGGGGCACGGCGGGCTTGGCCCGATAGTGCGTGAGCGGATACAGCCGCGCGCCGCGCCCGCCGCCGAGCACCAGCGTCAATACGTTCCGCATGCGATTTCCTCTTTACGAATCGCGGATGCCGCGACCCCGATTGGCGGGGATTCGATTACTTGGTCACGAAATTGACCATGCGGCCGGGCACGACAATGACTTTCGCCACGCTCTGGCCGGCCAGCAGGTCGGCAATGCGCGCGTCGGCGCGAGCCGTTTCCTCCAGCACTTCCTGCGACGCGCCGGCCGGAACCGTGATCCGCGCGCGCAGCTTGCCGTTGATCTGTACGGGCACTTCGACCGCGTCCTCGCGGACTGCCCGCGGATCGAACGCCGGCCACGGCTCGTAAGCCAGCGATTTCTCATGGCCCAGCAACTGCCAAAGCTCCTCGGCAACGTGCGGGGCGAAGGGGGACAACAGCAGCACGAGCCGTTCCATGGCCGACTTCGGGCGCAGGTCGCATTTGAGGAAGAAGTTCGTGAACTCCATCATCTTGGAAATCGCCGTGTTGAAGGCCATTCGCTCCAGGTCCTGCGTGACGCCGTGAATCGTCTTGTGCAGCACGCGGTTTTGCTCGGCCGTGGGCTCGACGTCGCGCACCGCGGCGTTGAGCGCTTTGTTTTCGGCCCGCTCGTCGACGATCATCCGCCACGCGCGATCGAGAAACCCGCGCACCCCGTTGACGCCCTCCATGCTCCAGGGCTTGGTGGCTTCCAAGGGCCCCATGAACATCTCGTACAGCCGCAGCGAATCGGCGCCGTATTCGCGCACCACGGGATCGGGATTCACGACGTTGCCGCGGCTTTTGGACATCTTGTAGGCCCGGCTCTCCAGGCGCACGTCGGGGTTCGACTTGAGCACGAAGCCGTCGCCCGCCTTCTCGGCCTGGTTGAACGCGACGCGCGCCGGCTTGACTTCCTGGCCGCCGGATTTGAGCACCGCTTTGGCTTCGTTCGTCGCATCGACCGCCTGCGCGCTGACCCAGCTTCCGTCGGGCTTTTGATAGCCGGTCAACTCGACTTCTCCCAGGATCATGCCCTGGTTGACGAGCTTTTGGAACGGCTCGCCGGTCGTGACGTGCCCGCGATCGAACAGCACCTTGTGCCAGAACCGCGCGTAGAGCAGGTGGAGCACGGCGTGCTCGGCCCCGCCGAT
>JBBDNV010000136.1:0-16532 GCA_040877415.1 Pirellulales bacterium | reverse complement strand
TCGTTTGTCGCCGCCGCCGAGTCGCAGAGCTTCACCTTGGCCGCAAAAGTTCTGGCGATCACTCAGGCCGCCGTCAGCCAGCACGTCGCCGCTCTGGAACGGGAGCTGGGGTGCGCCCTATTTCACCGTGAAGGGCGGAAGATGATTCCCACTGACGCCGGTCGCCGTTTGTACGACCGTGCGAGCAAGATTCTCGACTTGGTAGACGAAGCTCGGCGCGATGTCGATAAGACGCCCGCATCGGTGCGCGGGACGCTGCGGATCGCTTCCTGCACGGTACCCCCCGAGTCGATCCTGCCCGATTTGCTGGCCCGGTTTCGTCGTGATTACCCGGATGTCCGCGAGAGCGTGATGGTCTCGGACAGCGCCTCCGCTGTGCAGGCTGTAGAGTCGGGTGCCGCGGACCTGGGGATTGTCGTTGAGGCGCCGGAGGGTTCCCGATTGCGCGCCAAGCCTGTCGCCTGTCTCGACATGGTCCTGGTGGTTCCGCCGGGCCATCGCTTTGCAAGCCGAGGTGCGGTGCAGCCCGACGAATTGCGCGGAGAATCCTTTGTCATGCGTGAATCAGGCTCGGGGTGCCGGCGATGGGCGGAACGTTCGCTGCGAAGCCTGGGTGTCGCGCCCAGCGATTTGACGATCGCCATGGAAATGAACTCGACCGAAATGATTCGCGGCGCGGTCGAACAGGGCGTCGGCATTGCGTTTCTGCCGCGCTCTACAGTACGACAATCCATCGACGAGGGACGAGTCGCGCCGGTAGAGGTCGAAGGCATCGACGTGCACCTCCTTCTATACCTCGTCACCGACCCGCAGCGTCTGCCATCTGCCGCGGCGCGGGCCTTTGTGGGTTGCCTGGATTGAAGGTCCACGTCTGACTGCTCCACGCGCTCGTCGCGACCAAGCCACTTCGTCGTCGTGACGTAGTGGCGCGCGCATCAGAGCCGATAAGCTCACCTTATCCAGCGGCCAACATTGTATAAGCAGATTCGTCGCCATCGGCGGAGCATCGGGTTCGTAGTATAGAGGTGTACGGCAGTTTATAGCGGCTACACTGCCACACCTGCCGCTTGCCTTCCAAACCTTTGACCTCCGGTGGAGGAGCACCATGTGTACCAAACCTATTACACGAAAAACCTTCGGCATTTGCGTAGTCTTGTGGATGAGCTGGGCGACGGGTGTGTTCGCGGCCGAGCCTGCGGCCACAGCGCCCGGTACGCATCGCGCGACGCGCGCCGACTTGTCCGATGGCTGGGGCACGTTGTGTGGGCGATTTGTCGATGGGCCCGAAAAATTGTTGGCGACAAATGACAACGCGCTTGTTGTCGAGCCGGCGACCGGCGGAATCAAGAACATCTTGGTCTACGCGCGCAAGGTGTCCCGGATCCACCCATCGTACGACAGTGAGTCGGTTAGATCTGAGCGCAAGACATTACTCGAAATCAAGGAGCATGCCTTCGATCCACGTGTCGTGGCCTTGAGGCTGTACGAGCTCTTGACGATTCGGAACCGTGACCCGGTGGCGCACGTGTTCCTTATGCGGCCACCCGTCGGGATGGAATCCAATCTTCTGCTCGGTCCTGGCGATGAAGTAGATCGGCGGTTCCCCGATAAGCAGTATTTTCCGGTAGTCGTGAACTGCAGCTTGCATCCCTGGATGGCGGCGTACGTGCTGGTGCGAGATAATCCTTATTTTGCCCTGACCGACAGCTACGGCTGGTTCGAGATCCGCGATTTGCCGGCCGGCGAGGAGATTGAGCTCCAGGTCTGGCATGAGCTCGGTGCCGGACCGCGCGGAGGACTCGCAGCGAAGCCCCAGTGGTCCAAAGGCCGCTTGCGCGTCACGATTCCGCGGGGCGGCGTTCTTGACTTGGACACTATCGTGATCGCGCCGGCCGCCTTCCGCTTGGAGAATCGCCTGGATGTCAGCCGGACGGTGCGCGACACGATGCCTCGATAAGGGCCGCCCGACTGCTTTGCCGATTGCAATGCCAGCGGTCGAATCGCCCGGCCGCGTGGTTGGGCTCTGGCCCCGGATCGCCGGCGGGGATTAGAGGGATCCAGCGAAGAATTGCCGATCGCGTAAGATGTACCAATGAGCGGTCTCAATCCGCCATATCCGCACACTGTTTTCGGGTCAACCGCACAGTGCAGGCTGCCCGATCCTTTCTCGAGGGGCTCTGATGTTCTTTCCGCGAATTCCATGCGCGGATTGCCTGCAATCGTTCGACTCAAAACGCTGGCGACAAGACATGAGGTCAAGCTGGCCGTTGAAAAATGGGACTGGCTCCGAGCCGTTTACGGTATGTCCCGAGAATAAAAGGTGATCGCGAGGTGCCTGTCCCAATTCTTCAACACGCTGCAAGGGCCCTTCTCGGGTTGTTGGCCGCCGGTGCCGCCGTCGCCGCGCTTGGACATGCGCAGGCGGACGATTCGCTCGATTATTTGAGCGGCTCGTTGGACGCCTCGCAGCAGCCCGCCGGCACGAATCTCGTAAGCGTCGCCTTCCAGTCGCCAGCGGTCGAAACCCAATCGCAGACCGGCGGCTCGCTCGTCGGCAGTCAGCCGGCTGAGATGCCCACCGATCCGTTCGCCGATACACCGCCGATTTTCATTTTTCCGCGGCTGGGCCTCTACCCGATAGTGCCCACCGGACCGGGCAACTATTCAGCCTGGGACTTTTTGAGTGGGGAATATCGTCAAAAGCCCCCGCCCTTCCCTTGGGGACGGATTAGCCTCAAGCCATTTCCGTTTTACGACACCGACTTTCGCTACCTGGACGACCCGAACAACACGTACTTCATGTGGTCGGATTTCATGAAGCGCCGCCCGATCGGCGACGACTGGTTGTTCTCGACCGGCGGCGAAGTGCGCGATCGTTATATGAACGAAATCGACAGCCGGCTGACGCCGTCGCTCAATCGTTACGAGCAATTGCGGACGCTCGTCTACGGGTCGCTTTACCATGGCGACAATTTCGGCGTGTTTCTCCAGTATCTCGACGCTCAGCATTTCGGCGCCGAACTCACGCCGCTTCCGATCGACCGTGACCGCTCGGACCTGGTCGATTTGTTTGTCGATGTCAAGCTATTGGAGTGTTGCGAGCACCCGGTCTATCTCCGCGGTGGCCGACAGGAAATCAGCCTCGGTTCGCAGCGTTTGGTCTCGAATCTGGAGTGGGGCAACACGCTGCGCACGTTCCAGGGCGTACGCGCCTTTCGACAAGGAGAGAAGTGGGACCTGAACGCCTTCTGGTTGCAGCCGATCGTCCCCAATCCCACGTATTTTGACTCACCCGACGAGCGCCAGAACTTCACAGGCGCTTGGGTGACGTATCGATCGAAGCCCGGACGATTCTGGGACCTCTATGTGCTGAACCTCGGCAACTCGAATCCCCTCTTCGCCGGCGAGTCCGGCGTGCTGGGCGGTACAAACTTTACGACCCTCGGAACGCGTGTCATCGGCGACATCGACAACACCTGGCTCTACGACGCCGAAGGCATGGTGCAAGTCGGCCGGCACTCGAATCAACAGCTCCAGGCCGCGGCCTCGACCACGGGCATCGGCTACAACTTCAAAGATGCCGAGATGACGCCGCAGTTCTGGATTTACTACGATTTCGCCTCCGGCGACGCGCAGCCGGGCCAGGGCGACAAGTTCGGGACTTTCAACCAGCTCTATCCATTCGGCCATTACTACCTGGGGTATCTCGACCTCGTGGCGCGCCAAAACATCCAGGACTTCAACCTGCAACTGGTGTTCTTTCCCACCAAGTGGATTTACGTGCTCACCCAGTATCATAACTTCCACCTGGCACAGGCACGGTCTCCGTTGTTCAGCGCGGGCGGCGTGCCGTTGCGCGTCGACCCCACCGGCGCTGCCGGAACCGACGTCGGCGATGAACTCGACGTGCTCGTCAACTTTCATCTGACGAACCATCAGGACATTTTGATCGGCTTCTCGAAATTGTTCCCCGGACGCTTCATTCGCGATACCGGGCCCGACGTCTCGCCAGAACTGTTCTATCTCCAGCACCAGGTGCGCTGGTGAGATTCGCGCAGAGAAACCAACGCCGGTCCGGCGAGGGCGACTTGTCAGCGCGGCTCATGGCTCCATCGGCGAGGGGTCGCCGGCGGTCGGCTGGTCGACGTTGTCGCTGCCGCTCGATTTCAACGCAAGTTGCGCCAACTGTTTCTCGGCGTCCTGATTGAGCCAGTGTTTTTCGCCGACGTTCGGCGCTTTGCGGGCGGCGGCCGCGACCGCCTCGAACTGAGCTTTGGCCTGGTCGGGCTTGCCCCGCCGGAGTTGGACGTGGCCCAAGGTGCTCATGGCCTGCAAGACCGAAACGTCGTTCTTGAAGTATGCCCCCGCGACCTTTCGGCCAACCTCGACCGCGTCAAGTGCGACCTGCTCCGCCTGGTCCGGCCGCCCGAGAGCCTCTAAGGCATCGATCCAGGCCTTTGACGCGCCGATAAACCACGGCAAATACTCCTTCTCGCCAAGCGAAAGTTGGCGCCCCAGCCCACACGCCTCCGCTAAGATCGGTTCGGCCCCCGCGAACTGGCGTTGAGCATTGAGCACCTCGCCGAATTGCGTAAGCGCAAGCTGCAAATCAAATGGTTCGGCTGTTGAAGCCGCGCGAAGCCGGGCCGTGAACCGCTCACAAATCGTCGTGGCATCGCCGAGTCTGTCGGCGGCCCTCAGGAGCCTGATGATCGCAATGAAGTGGAAGTGTCCGTGGATCCATCGCGCATCAGCCAGCAGATTGGAGGTGGTCAGGTAGTCGTCAATCAGCGCTTGCGCGTCGTCAGGTTTGCCGCGTTGTTTCAACAGTTCCGCGAGACTGGCCAGCACGGTGGCGCTGTTGCCCGAGCGGTACCCCGTCAGACCCTTTTGTTTGGCCAGCACACGGCGCAAGATTTGTTCCAGCTTCTCCTGTTCACCCGATTCCGTCAGCAGGGTCGAAAATCGCCGTAGGGTGCCGGCCATTGCAGGAATCCATGTAAATGGAACGCCGTGCTCCTGATACCTCGCAAACATCGCATCGTAAATCGCCCTGGCTTCTTCGCGCCGGCCCATCTCGAATATCGTTGAAGCATAGTCGTGCAAGGTGAAAATCGTAAGCGGATGGCCATCCCCGAGAGTCTCTTTCAAAATGCGAATCGCGTCTTCGCCAGCGGCCACGGCTTGTCGGTGATTTCCCAGGCGTTCGAAAACAACCGTGCGTTGAATCAGGATGATCGCCTGCCCGATGTCGCGGGTCTCCGCATGGGCGTTAAAGATTTTCACAGCCTCGCCAATGAGCGTGAGGGCCTCCACGGGGCGGTAGCGATCGTTCCACAAAAGGACTCCCCCGAGTCCCACCAGGGTTTCGGCAATTCGTGGATCGTCAGGATCGAGGGTCTTGCGGCGCACCGCGAGCACGTCGCGAAATAATCGCTCCGCCTCGTCCAGGTGGTTTTTCGTCATCCCCAAAACCATGCTCAGGCTTGCTTTGGCGCTAAGGATCTTTTCATGCGATTCGTCGAACGCGGTGCGCCGAATGCGCAGGTTTTCGCGTCCGACCTCTTCGGACTCAGCCGTTCGGTCTTGCAAGAAATACACCAGACTCAGTTGTTCCAGATCGTCGGCGATTTGCTGATCGTCGGCCGGCAGCTCGCGGCGATAAATGGACAAGGCTTCTTCCAGTAGTGATGTCGCCTTTTCCAGCGCTCCCGTGCCGGCATGCGCTCGACCAATCGCGGAGAGCATGGCGGCCTTCACCAGCGGTTGATCGTCCAAGCGAACCGTCAATTGCTCCGCCCCACGGTCCAAAAGACCCTTGGCGGCCGGGTCGAGCTGGCGATTGCCCAGACGCATGCCCATGATCTTGTAGGGCGTTGGCTCCTCGAACATGTCGATCAGAAAGCCCGAGATGGCGGTGGCCGTGGCGGCCTGCGCATCGGCCAGATCGGACGCGGCTTTGGCCTGGGACTCCGCCCTGACCGCTTCTAGCTGCTTCTGGTCGGCGCGCTGCTTTTCGTTGATGGCAAGCCGGGCTTCCACCCGGGAGAGGATCGCAAAGTACGACGAGACGGCCGTGCCGGTGATCAGCACCACGGCGACGGACGCGGCCAGCGATGCCACCACGCGGTTTCGTTTCACCCAGCGAACTCCACGTTCCACGCTGCCGGTCGGCCGGGCCGTAATCGCCTCGCCAGCGAGCCACCGCCTGAGATCCGCGGCATATGCACCGGCAGTCGCATATCGCCGGTCCGGTTCCTTGGCCATCGCCTTCAGGCAGATCGTCTCGGCATCGCGGGGTATCCGATCATTCAGACTGCGCAGCGACCGCGGCTCATCGTGCAAAACCTGGTGCAACAACATGCGCGTGTTGCCCCGGAATGGCAGCTCGCCGGTCAAGAGCTCGTACAGGATCACTCCCAGACTGTACACGTCGCTGCGGCCGTCGACGCGATGACCCTCGCCGCGGGCTTGCTCCGGACTCATATAGGCTGGCGTGCCCAACACCTGGCCTTCGGTGGTCATTGTGATCTCGCCCGCGTCGCGCCGCGCCAATCCAAAATCCATCAGGTGCGGCTTGTCGTGGTCGTCGAGCATGATGTTCGACGGCTTCACGTCGCGGTGAATGACGCCCTGTTCGTGCGCATACGCAAGCGCGTCGGCCACCGTCACAATCAACTCGGCCGACTCGCGGGGAGTAAAGCGCCGCCCGGTAAGGAGATCCCCCAGCGTCACCCCGTCCACGAACTCGCCCACGATAAAAGGAACTTCCTCGCTCCGGCCGGTCTCGAAAATCGACACGATATTGGGATGCCGCAGTTGCGCCACGCTGCGGGCCTCGCGAATGAAGCGGTCTTCATCCTCCGCTGATGTTAACGAGCCGCTGCGAGGCAGCTTGACGGCCACAATCCGGTCCAGCTCCGTGTCGCGCGCGCGGTAAACCGTGCCAAACGCGCCCCGTCCGACAGCTTTCAAAAGCTCAAACTTCCCCAGCCGCGGCAGTTTTTCGGGCTTCCAGGTATAGGTCTGATCCTGGGCCAGTCGGAAGCTGCTGCCACATGAACGACAGACGATTTCCTCGGCCTGCTGATCGTCGACTTCGAGCGGACTGTGGCAGTGCGGGCAGTTCACCCTGCCCGCTGCTGGGGTCGCTCGCGAACCTGGCGACAAACGGTCGGCGACGCGGTCCGGTTTCGAGGCGGAGGCGCGATCTGCCTCGTCCCTTTCCCGATCGCTAGATTCGCTCATGGCCTTGCTACTTCTCGAAGAAGGAATCTGGGTGTTGACGCGGTCCCATTTTAAGCGGCCGCTTGTGCTCTGTCGAATTGACCGCTGCACCTGGGCACGGCCGATGGAATCGCAGCCGGGTTATGCGACCCCGCCCCACCTCGCAGAGTCCGGCTACCGAATTAGTTTCGAAACGGCTTCTAATTAATAGAGTTCGCCGATCGGCTGGCGATTCGCCTCGACGAGATACCGCGGACGGCCGCTCAGGTCGGGAATCGCGACCCGATTGACGTCGATTCCCAGGTTTCGATACAGGGTCGCAAAAACTTCCTGCACGTGAACCGGTCGATCCACGGGAACGCCGCCGGTAGAGTCCGTCTTGCCGACGATTCGACCCCCCTCGATTCCGCCGCCGGCCAACAGGATGGATTGCGTGGAAGGCCAGTGGTCTCGGCCGCCCTGGGCGTTGATTCGGGGCGTGCGGCCAAACTCGCCCCATACGACGACCGAAACTTTTTGGGCCAGTCCGCGCCGGTCGAGATCTTCGAGCAAAGCCGACAGGCCGTGGTCGAACGTGGGCAAGTACTTCTTCGCAAGGTATTCGATGTTGCCCTCGCGATTCGCGTGCCAGTCCCAGGCGCCAAAGGCAACGGTCACGCAGCGAACGCCGGCCTCGACCAGGCGGCGAGCCAGCAACAAATGTTGCGGGCTCTGGGGCGCGCCCCCGAAACTTGAATCTGTCGGCTGAGCTTCCCCGTAGCTTTCTCGGATTCTGGAATCCTCCTTCCCCAAATCCAACGCGTCAACGAGACGGCTCGACGTAAGGATCTCAAAGGCCTGCTGCTGGAAAGAGTCCAAGCCGTCCGCGTGCACGCTCTTTTGGAATCGATCGAAGGCCGAAAGCAGCGCACGTCGATTTTCAAGCCGTGCCAGATCGATGCCGTTGAGCGCCAGATCCGGTTTCACGTCGCCTTCCAGCGCAAAGGGAACGTGTCGCGGGCCCGTGAATCCGGGCCAGGAGCTCCTTGCCGACGCGTCGTGCAGGCCCGCGTTGTTGTAGGGACGATAGCCCATTTTCGGTGCCGCGTCGACATACGGTAGCATGCCGCATTCGCCCGGCCCGAGCACGCTCGACACCACCGAACCCAGCGCAGGCCAACCGCCGGCCGGTTCGTTGTCTGCGTCGCGTCCACCGGGACGCCCGGTATAGCACTGGAACGATTCGTGACGGTTCTGCATCCCGATCAGGGTCCGCACGATCGCGATCCGATCCGCCATCCGCGCAAGCTTCGGCAGCAATTCACAGAACCCCACGCCCGGGATGCGGGTGTGAATCGGCTTCAGCGGCCCCCGTATTTCGACGGGGGCATCCGGCTTGGGATCGAACGTCTCGTGCTGCGTCGGTCCACCGGGCAGGTAGACCATGATGACCGAGCGATCGGTCGCTCGCCCGGCCGACTGCGATTCGGCGCGCAGCAACCGCGGCAGGGACAATCCGCCGATTCCCAAAGAGCCGATCCGCAGGAAACTGCGACGCGAAATCCCATCGCAGAACCGGTCTTGGCAATCTCCGAAAACCGTCAACACGGCGTGGCCTCCCCTACCGCGGGATTCGTCCTGTACGTCGATTGTGCTCACATTCTCCGCAGAATCCGGTCAAAACGCAATCCGCCCGCTGGCCCCGGCGGAGTAACTTGACCGGCACCCTCCGCATCCATAAGCTCGTCCGAATTGCCCGGGGGTGCGCAAGACGACGCCTGTACTATTCGAGCCCGCCGGGGCAGAATGAGTAGCCGCAGAGCCCCGCCGGGTGGCGCGTCGCGGGAGGAAGGGGGCGAGCCGTGCGGGCCGGGCGAGCTTCAGGATCGAAAAAGGAAAGACGATTGAGACGGACTCGAACGCGGAGCCACCAAAATGGAGCCCCTCAAGGCGACACTCAGCAAACGGCGGATCGGAGCCATCATGGACCGCATCAAGGCCGGCGAGTCGGTCGAACCGGAAGGCGCCGCATGGACGCTGATCGACTGCCTGACGGTCGCCGGCGTCCTGCTGTCGTCGGCCATGTCGGCCCGCGCCCACGTGCGGCCCAATCGGCCGGGAAGCCGGACCGGAGCCGCCAGGATCTTGCAAGACCTTCAAGCCAGTATTGAGTTCGTCGCAGCGATGGCAACCGCGCACGGCAACGGAACCTGGGACGAGTTCTTCGAGCCCTCGATCACCATCGGCATTCGGGCCGACGGTGGCGTGACACCGATCGAGGGCTTTAAGAAGTGATTCGCCACGACCAGGTGAAGTCCTACCAGACTACCCAATAGGCAGTGCCCACCAAGGCAAGGGGTAACCATTGCGTGCCCACCTTGCTAGAATCGACTCCCTCAAGCGCGCCGGAGCTCAGGCGTGCGGGACAGGTTTGTGTGCTCGGGAACGGGATTCTTGACACCGTGATTCGCAGGTTTCTTTTTAGGAGGAGACAAACATGAAGACCATTGCGATTGCTTGTGCTGCGTTGATGTTGCTCGCTGCGACGGCTTCTGCTGGCGACCTGGCCGTCTCTAAGTCGACCCTGGCCAGCATGGGGCTCAGCGGCATGCAACAGATTTCCGATACCGAAGGTCAGGCCGTTCGCGGCAAGGCTGTGTTCGCGGCCGTTTGGGGCGGCAGCATTGCCACCTTCCCCGGACAATTCTCGACGAACAACTACGCCGCGGGAGCTTCGTGGCTGGGCCCCGTGGGCGCATCGGCCACCGGCAATAGCTTCAGCTTCGCGGGCCAGGTCGGCATCAACTTCATGGTCGATCCGACCGGCTTCTCTCTGGGAGTTCAAGTCCTGGGAGGAATCAGCGGCGGCTTTGCCAACGCCTCTGCTTTCTAAACGTAGGGATACGGGCCAACGATCATGAGGGCGCGGCTCTCGAGCAAATGTGCGCGAGACGTCGCGAAACTACTGGCCCTGTGCCGGAGCTCAGGCACGGGGCCCGTTTTTTTAATTGCGCGCACCGTCCAGACCGAACGTCTGCTTAAGTAGACGCGGTGCAATTCGACAAGCCGACCAATAATGTCGAGAGGCGCGGAGCCAGGGGCGTGGCCGTTCGTCTTGTGCGCGCCTGCGATCACGAGCACGAGCCCAGCCGCGAAGCAGCCCAGAGTCACTAGCCAGGGGCGCGAGCCCCTGGTACGTTAGTTTGAGTCACTCCCCCCAAGCCCCAACGGGGCGGCAGCCGTGGATCAACCAGGTGAAGTCCTACCTGGCCAACCAGGAACAACATCATCGCCGCGTCTCATTCGAGGAGGAGTTTCTCGAATTCCTACTGTCGCCCCGTAGGGGCTTGGCGGGTCAACGATCCGAATTCCAGGGGCTTGCGCCCCTGGCTATTGACGAGTGCCCCGTTGGGGCGGACTCCCGCTCGCGTACTCGCGCACGCGTTTGCGCAGCTCCGCCACCGTGTCGGCAAGTTTCGGATCCGCAACCAGATTGGCCGTCTCGCCCGAGTCGGCCTGCATGTCGAACAGTTGCTCCCCCTTTTTGCCGTCGTCCCACAGCGTGTAGCGCCAGCGGGGCGTGCGCATGCTATACGCGTCGTAGTCGCCGCGGCGAAGCTGCGTAAAGGCCGCGTCCTTGACCGACTCCGACGGGTCGTCGAGCGTCGGGCGCAAACTCGCGCCGTCCAGATAGTCCGGCACGCCGAGACCGCATAGATCGGCCAGCGTCGGATACAGGTCCACCAGTTCCGCCAGCGACGCCGTTTTGGACCCGTTCCCCTTCGCGCCGGGGGCGACGACCACCAGCGGCACCCGGGCCGCATTCTCGAACATCGTCAACTTTTGCCACAGCCCGTGCTCGTACATGTGATAGCCGTGGTCGCTTGTCATGACGATGATCGTGTTGTCGGCCAGGCCCAGCCGCTCCAAGGCGTCGACGACGCGTCCGACCTGCGCGTCCATGAAAGTGATCGCAGCCCAGTAGGCCTGCATCGCCTCGCGGCGCATTCGATCGGTCATCGCCTCCTCTTGTTTCTTCACCGTGACGTAGGCCGCGGCCGGCTTGCGCGATCGGTCGCCTTCCGACAGGGTCGCGAGCTCGATCGAGTCGAGCGCGTAGAGCTCAGAATACTTCGCTGGCGCCACGTACGGCGTGTGCGGCCGGTAGAAGCCGACGGCCAGAAAGAACGGCTTGTCCTTGTACTCTTCCAGCAAGCTGATCGCGGCCGTCGCCCCCAGCCCGTCGGTCTGTTCCAAATCCGTGCCGTCGGCGGCCAGCCAGCTCAGCGTGCCGCCGTAGCTGCCCTTAATCAGCGTGAAGATCCTGTTCTCTTCCGCCTTGTCGCGGCCGGCCGGGTTGACGAAAAAATCCCACGACTCGCGATCGTCCAGCCCGCTCGTGCCGATCTGCCCCGGCACGCCGTAGTGATAAAGCTTGCCCACGCGCGCCACCTGGTAGCCGTTCTGGCGAAACAGTTGCGGCAGCGTGACCGTGCCGGGAATGAACTCGCGAAAATGGGGCGTGGCCTTGTAATCGCTCGAAAACCGGCCGGCCCCCGGATTCCCGGTGACCTTCGTCACGTTCGGCCGCCGGCCCGTCAGAAACGACGTGCGACTGGGGCTGCACAGGGGGAACTGGCAGTAAGCATGCTCGAATCGCACGCCCCGCGCCGCCAACCGATCGATGTTGGGCGACTGAACCCGCGGATGGCCGTAGCAGTGCAAGTCGCAGTTCAGATCATCGGCGATCAGAAACAGCACGTTCGGCTTGGGCGGCCCAGCGCCCAGGACCGCCGGTGCACCGATGAAACTCGTCACCACCAAAGACAACCCGAGGGCCGAACGATTGAGCATGGCCATGACCCCTAAGTGCGAGCATTCAATATCGGCCGCGCTTTAGCAAAGGCGCCGCCGCCTACTTCTTCCGCTTCACCGCGGCTTGCAGCGAGTCCCATTGTTCACCCGTAACGCGTTCCAGCTCGTTGAACTGGCCCGCGCCGCGCAGCCAGGCGCCCCCGTCGATGGTCACGCAGGTGCCGGTGATGTAGGCGGCGAAATCCGAGAGCAGGTACGCCGCCAGGTTTGCCAGCTCCTGGCGCTCGCCATAGCGCCCCAGCGGGATTCTTTCCTTCAGGTCAAAGACGCTTTCCAGCTCCTTCGGCCTGAGCCGCGACCAGGCCCCTTCGGTCGGAAACGAGCCGGGCGCAATCGCGTTGATGCGAATGCCGTACTTGCCCCACTCCGAAGCCAACGAGCGCACCAGCACCAGAGCCCCCGCCTTGGCGACCGCCGAGGGCACGACGTAGCCCGATCCGGTCCAGGCGTACGTGGTGCTGATGTTCAGGATCGCGCCGGGCGTTCGCTCGGCGATCCACCGTTTGCCGGCGGCCAGCGTGCAGTTGTACGTCCCCTTGAGCACGATGTCGACCACCGAATTGATGGCGTTGTACGACAGCCGTTCGGTGGGACAGATGAAGTTGCCGGCCGCATTGTTCACCAGCGCGTGAATCTGTCCGAACCGCTCGCGGACCGCGTCGAACATCGCTTCCACCGCTTCGGGCTGCCGCACGTCGCACGGTAGCGCCAGCGCCTGGCCGCCGGTGGCCTGGGCCATCTCGTCGGCCGTTTGTTCGAGCACCTCGCGGCGCCTGCCGCAAATCGCCAGCCTGGCCCCCAGGCTGAGCAAGTATTGACCCATGGAGCGTCCCAGTCCCGTGCCGCCGCCGGTAATTACGATCGTCCGATCCTGGAACGTGTCCGGGGGAAGCATCGATTGCGTTGCTTGAGCTGTTATCATTTCCAAAATCCCTTGTGCCGAGCCGGTGTGCCAATCGTCACGCGCGTGCGGTGCGCTTGGTGACGTGTTATCCGGCTATTGTTGCGCCCCGCGCCGGTCCGTGCAAACGCCGGGACCTTTGCGGCAGCGCAAGCGGCGTGGGCAGGTCGCGGCGACCGGCGGACTTTCTAGCCTCGCTATTCCCCCTCGCCGCCGACAAGCGCTACGGCGGCGGAAAACCCCATTCTCCCCGTCCGACGACCGCGATCTACCCGTTCCACTCCGCGCTCTCTGTGCTCTCTGCGTTTCTACTCTTTCAAATCCCAGAATTGAAACGCAGAGGTCGCAGGGAACACAGAGAAGAAATGGTATAACAACGGTGTTCCTCTCAAGCCTCCGTCTCCCTCCGCGCCCTCTGTGGTTCATCCTAAATCGTCTCAACTGATGGTCGACCCTCACACCCCCATCCTCGTCGGCTGTGGACAAGTCAGCGACGAGACCACGCCGGCCCGAGCCGCCCGCAGCCCGTTTGAACTCGCCGCCGAAGCCGGGCGGCTGGCGCTGGCGGACACGGGTGCCCCCAACGTGGGCCCATCGATCGACACGCTGGCGATGCTGCGTCTCTTTTCCGACACGTCGCATCGATTCGCGACGAAGCTGGGCACTTCGACCAACCCGCCGAAAAGCGTCGCCCGGCGCCTCGGGATTTCTCCCAGCCTCCATATCTATACGCTGGGCGGCGGCAACATGCCGCAATACCTCGTCAATGCGTTCGCTTCGGCGATCGCCCGGGGCGAAATCCGCACGGCCATGATCGCCGGCGGAGAAGCGATGCGCACCCAACACGCTTTGGAGCGCGCCGGTGCGACCGATTTGTGGAGCGAAGATCCCGGCGGCGCGCCCCAACTGGTCGGCGACCCGCGGCGCGGCTGGAACGACGTCGAGGATCGCCACGAGCTGCGCGCCGCCATCGTCATGTATCCGCTTTTGGAGAACGCGATCCGCGGGTTTCTTCGCCGCGGTGTTTCGGACCATCTATGCGCGCTGGGCACGCTCTTTGCGCGGTTCTCGCTCGTGGCCGCCGGCAATCCGCTGGCGACGCGGCGCGAGGCGTTTTCGGCCGCACGCCTGGCGACGGTCGATGAGGAGAACGGCTGGATCGGGTTTCCGTACCCGCGACTCCTGAACGCCAACGCATTTGTGGATCAGGCAGCCGCCTTGATCATGACGTCCGTGGCCGAGGCCCGCCGGCTGGACATTGCCGAAGACAAATGGGTTTACTTGCACGGCTGCGCCGACGGCAACGATCATTGGTACGTCACCGAGCGTCCCGATCTGCACGCGTCGGCCGCCATTCGCGCTTGCGCCCCAAAGGCTCTGGAAATGGCCGGCAAAACACTCGCCGACATGCGGTTCTTCGACCTCTATAGTTGCTTCCCCGCCGCCGTGGAAATCGCGTGCCGGGAAATCGGGCTGGCCGAAGACGATCCGCGCGGATTGACCGTCACCGGCGGGCTGCCGTATTTCGGCGGTCCGGGCAACAACTACGTCACGCATTCGATCGCAGAGATGATGCGCCGGCTGCGCACCGAGCGCGGAAGCTTTGGCCTCGTGACCGCCGTCGGCAACTACGTCACGAAGCATTCGTTCGGCATCTACTCGACGACGAGGGTCGTGGGCCGCTGGCAACGCGAAGACCCGCTCATCGTTCAGTCCCAACTCGACAAATTGCCCAAGGCGCCCTTTGTCGAACACGCCTCCGGCCCCGCGACGATCGAAACGTACACCATCATGCACGGCAAGGACGGCCCCCAACACAGCATCCTGCTGGGCCGGCTCGCCGAAACGGGCCAGCGCTTCATCGCCAACACTCCCTCCGACCCCAAAGTGCTCGCCGATCTGCGCGATCGCGAGAGCCTCGGCCGCGGCGGCATCGTCCACGACCGCGAGGGTCGCAATCTCTTCGTGCCGGAAGCGTGAACGAATTGAGGCCGGGATCAAGCGAACCGCAGAGGTCGACAGAAAAGTCCTCGAATCAAGGCCCTTTTTCCTTCTTCTCCCCTCCGCGCACTCTGCGTCCTCTGCGTTTCAAATTCTGCTTTCCCAATTCCGTCAACCGGAGTTCCTAACGGCGGACAATCGGCCAGTCAAGCCCCTTATTCCTTCTTCTCCCCTCCGCGCACTCTGCGTCCTCTGCGTTTCAAATTCTTCTTTCCGATTCAAATTCTTCTTTCCCAATTCCGTCAACCGGAGTTCCTAACGGCGGACAATCGGCCAAAGCCGTACGAGCGACTCGGGCCCGCCGCTCCCGCTGGCTAGGATCTTGCCGTCGGGCGAAAAGGCCAGCGATTCGAGTCTCGCTTCCGGACCGTCGAGCGTCTCGACGAGTGCGCCGGTTTGCGGATCCCAGAGCTTGATGCACTGGTCTTTACACCCGCTCGCCACCGTCTTGCCGTCCGGCGAAAAGGTCACCGCATCCACTTCGGCCGCATGCCCCGTTAGCGTGCATTGCAACTTGCCGGTTTCCACTTCCCAAAGTCGCACCGTGGTATCTCCGCTGCTGGAGGCCAATCGTTTGCCGTCCGGGGACATGGCGACAGTTTCCAAGTCGCCGTCGTGCCCTGCCAGCACGAACTTCAGCTTGCCGGTCCCCGCATCCCACAACCGGATGGTCTTGTCCGAGCTGCAGCTCGCCAGCGTCTTCCCGTCCGGCGTGCAAACGACGCTCTTGACGCGCTGAGTGTGCCCCCTGAGCGTCTGCTTCAACTCGCCCGTCCGCACGTCCCACAGCCGCACCGTCGTATCGACGCTGGCGCTGGCGAGCGTTTTCTCATCGGGCAGGAACGCGACCGACCGCACGGCGTCGCCGTGGCCCACGAGAGTACGGATCACCGTGCCGGTCCGCGCGTCCCACAGCTTGATGGTCTTGTCCCCGCTGCCGCTGGCGAGCAAGTCCCCCTGCGCGGAGAATTCGACCGCGTAGACATCCGCCGTATGTTCGCCGAGCGTCTGCACGAGCCGGCCGCTTTGCACTTCCCAAAGTTTGATCGTCTTGTCCCGGCTGCCGCTTGCCAACACCTTGCCATCCGGCGAGAAGGCAACCGACATCACCGAGCTTGCGTGTCCCCCGAGCGGCCGCGCGTCCAAATCTGCGCCCATGAGTAGCGCCGCAATGAGCATCGTCAGCGTCATGGTTTCTCCCTTCCTTCTTGACCAGTGCTTTCGTTGCGGTATACCCGCCCTTTGCACGGTCGTCAAATCAAGGCCGTCTTTTTTTTCACCGTTACCTCGGCGAACTGGGCGTCCTGGGCGTTTTAAATCTGGAATCGGGACGGGTGGAAACGCAGAGACCGCGGCGAGCGCCGAGGGGAAGGTCGGGCGTCCGCGTGGTCACGACGGTCGTCGTCGCATCTTTCGCTGCCGATTCGGCCCCTATATAATGTAGACGATCCGAGCGTCCTCAGATTGGCCTTACACGAGGAGAAACACCATGCGCGACAAGTGGTTCTTGACCGGCGGCATACTATTGTCCGCCATGCTGCTCACCGCG